>JBHOQQ010000030.1:0-21756 GCA_042408955.1 Thermomicrobiales bacterium | reverse complement strand
CGCCTTCCGTGTGTATCGTGCAATGGTGAAAGGGAGAGTTGAGGGGTGGGTACAACGGCGACGATAGCGCTCCTGCCGGGCGACGGCGTGGGACCAGAGATCGTCGAAGAGGCGGTACGGGCGCTCATGGCGGTGGGCGAGCGCTTCGGACATACGTTTTCCACCTTCGAAGTGAAGATCGGCGGAGCCGCAATCGATGCCTACGGTGTTCCACTGCGGCCGGAGGATCTCGACCGCTGCCGTGCCGCCGACGCCGTGCTTCTCGGGGCCATTGGCGGCCCCAAGTGGGACGATCTTCCTGTCCCGCTCAGGCCAGAGCGCGGGTTGCTGGCGCTGCGCAAGGGGATGGGGCTGTTCGCGAACCTGCGGCCGATCAGGGTCTTCGATGCACTCGCTGATACGTCGCCGGTCAAAGCAGAGATTGTCAAGGGAGCCGATGTCCTTGTCGTGCGGGAGCTCACCGGCGGAATCTACTTTGGACGGCCTTCGCGGCAGTGGCACGAGCGCCGGGGACGCGCGGCGATCGACACGTTGATCTATCGGGAGCATGAGATTGCGCGCGTTGCCCGGCTTGCATTCGATCTGGCGCGGATGCGACGGCGAAAGGTGGCAAGCGTTGACAAGGCGAATGTCCTGGCCTCGTCTCGCCTCTGGCGGCAAATCGTCACGGAGATAAGCGCGAATTATCCGGATGTTGAACTGGAGCATGTACTGGTTGATACCATGTCCATGCGTCTGATCCGCCAGCCAGGTCGGTTTGACGTTGTGGTAACCGAGAATATGTTCGGTGACATCCTGACCGATGAGGCGTCTGTCCTGGCAGGATCCATTGGCTTACTGCCGTCGGCCAGCATCGGCGCGCCACACTCAGCCACGGATTCTCGGCGGCGCGGAGTCTATGAGCCGATTCACGGGAGCGCGCCGGCGATGGCCGGGCAAAACCGGGCGAATCCGACGGGTACCATCATGTCCCTCGCGATGCTTCTGCGCCTGTCCTTGGGTCTGGAAGAAGAGGCCAAAGCCGTGGAGCGCGCTATTCAGGCAACAATAGAGGATGGCATTCGCACCCCGGACATTGCCAATTCTGACCGGCCTGCGGTGAGCACGCGCGAGTTTGGTATCGCCGTGGCGGAGCGGATTCGGGCGCTGTGAACGCGGCTAGCTACGCTCTGCGGGTGCTGGGCGCCGGGTATCAGCGAGGATGGGGACCCGCGCTGCGGATCTCGATGCGGCCGTCTGGATAGACATCAAGCCAATCGCCGTCGCGAACATGGCGCCAGAATTCGGGCGGCGCAAGTATCACGGGGATGGCGCGGCCAAAAAACTCGTCGCCCAGGATCGCGCCAAGCCCGAGAATCGGATCAACGCGCGACACGATGATCGCGGCAGGCGCGGTCCCATTCCGAATTGCTTCGAGCAAGACGCCACTTGCCGAGCATGAGCCGCGGCCGAATGGCAAGCACAAAACCCGGCCGGCGACATGCTTACCCGACCACGGATGCCGCCGGTCAATCACTTCGCCAGTGGCTGGATCAAGGCCGCCCCAAAGGCTCAGTGGCACGCCGGTCGTGAGGGCCTGGCCGCTTGCCTTTCCAGCAACAAGAACGGTTCCTTGTAGCACCGTGCAAGTCATGACCACAGTCCGTCCTCAGGTGGCACTCGACCGGTGATGGCAGCTTCCACGCACGATTCCGTCGAACCGAAAATGGACTGAACGCCGAGCAATCCTGGGGCGTAGTGCGCGTATTTGGCGGAGTTCGTCAGGAGCGTCCTTATACCACGGCCCAAGAGCGGCGCGACGACGATGCAGGTATCGGCGGTGACTTTGGCGCCGAACGCTTCAAGCACGTGCAGCTCACCGGTGCGCTCAAGAATTTCGCGCACGGCGCGGCTGGTCGTGATCCATACCTCAACTCCGTGCGCTGCCCGTTGGCCACGCATGAGCCTCGCGAGGTGGCGGCACTCGGCAAGACTGCAATGCGGGCTACCGAAGGCGACAGCATCAACCTTGCCGTCGCGGGCGGTCGTCAGCGCGGAGCGCGCGGCGCGAAGCTCGGGCATCCCGATCGTGTGGGTCTCGACTGGTTGCCGGCCACCAAAAGCGTGCTCGACAGTCGGCGCTTCGGGCGTGATACCGGCCATGTGAAGGAGAGCCACGGCACCCGAAGACGCCGCGGCCGCACAGAGCGCCTTGAGTTGATCGCCGGTGGGTTGGACAGTGAGTCCCTCGATGACCGGGATACGATCGCCGGCAAGCTGCCCGATGAGGTATCCCAAGACGGGGTAAAAGTCGTCTCGCTCCATGAGTGCAGCCGGAATGCCGTGCAGCCGGAGGAGGATCTCCCCGCGCCGGTTCTCATCGAGATGGAGACCCGAGGCGGGCGCGCGTCCCGTGAGCGCGCAGCAAATATCCAAATAGTCGCCGTACCGGTTGGTGCGGGCGCCAATCACCGAGTTCGCGTAGGCAACCGCGTTCGATTCGGCCCACGCAATCTGCTCGCCGAACGCCGGAGCCGCGTCTATCTGATAGGGGGTGCAGGTGAACGTCGGACGTGCGCCCATCGCGACATACGCGGCGGCCAAGCGGCGTGCCTTCTCGGCAAAGTCGTGAGATTGGCCCAATTGCTGCCAGCGAGCATGGTCGAGCGACACCACATTCAGCGATGTTGGGACGCGCACCTGACCGCCGAGCGCGGCGAGCCGCTCCGCGAACTCCAGGCCGGCGTCACCTTCATAGATACATCCATCAATGTGCGCGCGCGTAATGGGGAGAAGCGCCCGCGCACCGTACAATGGAGCCACGCGGACGAGGATCCGCATCGCGAGACGGACTGCCTCACCACAGGCTCCTGCCAGCATGGCGTGCTCTTCATCGGTGAGTGTGAGATGAAGCAAGTGTTCGCTGGCCATCAGTCGTTATCCCAGTCGCTGCTGCGCGTGAGGACGCTCCGAGCAGCGGCGATGCATCCTGTGCTATAAGGAACTGCTCGTTGACGCGGCGGTAGGGCCGCGCCCCATGAGCACGTAAGGCCAATGAAGCTCATTATTGCCATTATCCAAGATTATGACGCTGATCGTCTCTTAGAAGCGATTTCGGCGGCAGGCTTTGGTGCGACGCGTATCGCGAGCACCGGCGGTTTCTTGCGCATGGGTAACACCACGGTGCTCATGGGGGTGCCGGACGATGACGTGCCTCGTTGCCTGGATCTCGTGCGCAAGACGTGTCGATCACGGGTGGTGCGGACACCCGAGGCGGTTGCGCGGGATCTCACCATGTGGAATCCGGCTGGGTTGGATGAGGTGACGGTGGGCGGCGCGGTGATCTTTGTGCTGCCGGTGCGCCGTTTTGTTCGCATCATGGGGAATACCAGTGCCTACGCGTGAACGTGCGCGAGAGATGCTGTGTGCGGTTGGCACGTCGCTAGTGCTGACGATGCGCCTTTTCCAGGCGCTACCCGAGCCAGTGGCGCGTCCTCAAGTCGCCATCATCCGGAGCACCGCCTTTGGCGATGGCGCCGATCCGCGTGAGATCCTGCCGAACGGCGCCATCTTGACAGTGCCGTACCGGATGACCGGGTTTGCCGTTGATGGAACCGGCCCGGCCGATCCCCGACCGTCGTTGAACTAACGGTGGGAGCGGGTGAGGCTGGCACTCCTCATCCTCACCCGACCGTGTGAACGCGCAACTAGCTGACTGCTAGAGCCTCGGTCGCGTAGCGCGCTTCTTCGGAAAGCATGGGCGCAAGCAATTGCTGGAGAGCCATGATATGACTGCACGTGCCGACAACATGGGAGGAAAACGTGTGGCAAGTGCAACTCCATTGATTGCCGTTGAGCCTGACGATATAGTCATCGTGCTCGCCACGGAAGGTTGCTTCGAAGGATGCGAAGCGGACGCGCTCTGGCTCGCGGGCATAACGATGCGCCTTTTCAATCTTTCCGATCATGCTTGAATGCATGGCAGCGCTCCTCCCCGAAAGGATCACGATACCCCATGACAGACCCACCACAATCCTGCAGAGCTTCAAAAAACACATCAGCACCAAGACGCATCCGCGTCCGGTGCTGATCCGGGAGATCCGGAATTGGCGGCCGAGACAATCAACGGCTCGTGCCTCCTTCACGAATCGCCTTGCCGGCCCGCAGGGCGATTCAGGTCTGTCATCGAAGGCAGTATACCAGCACGAGAAGAACGTGACGAGCGAGTCCAATGGGAGATGAGTAGCGACCAGACCCAAAGTGACATCTCAGCAGCCGTGCTTGCCGGGGGCAAGAGTGTGCGTATGGGAACCAACAAGGCTCTCGTTCCTCTCTCACCCGGCGGGCCCACAATGCTTGAGCTCGTGCTTGGGGCGCTCCGTGCTGTGGCGAGCGATCTCTTCGTCGTGGCATCCGAGCGGCCGGCCTATGGCCGGTTTGGTGTGCCGGTGGTTCCGGACCGTTTTCCGGGTACTGGGGTGCTAGGAGGCATCGCGACCGCTTTACACCATGCCCGGCACGACCGCTGCCTAGTTGTGGCCTGCGATATGCCGCTGCTCAATCCAGAACTCCTTCGCATCCTCGTAACTATGATCTCCCCGGCGGATGCTGCTGATGCTGTCGTGCCGCGCACGGTGGCGCGGAGCCGGCAAGGCAGCGACGTGACCTTCCAGCCGCTGCACGCCGTGTATCACCGGCGCTGCCTTCCCGCTATCGAGCGAGCACTGAGCGGCCACCGGCTGTCAGCGATTGCCTTTCTGGCTGACGTGCATGTTCGCTTCGCCGGAGAATCGGTCCTTCGCGCCATTGATCCCGAGCTGCGTTCGCTCACGAGCGTTGACACTCCCGAGCGCCTCGCCGAGGTGCGAGCATTGCTCCAAGCCTCCAGTGATGAGGAGGCGCGGCCGGCGCATGCAAAGATGAATGGGTAGGATGATCTATACTCTCACCGAGATGTATGAGGGTGTGTGGATGGGACCAGCAGCGCATCGGCAATCACACGAGTACCCTGGCAAGCTCTCGGCCTCATTTTGGCAAGATCTCCGATTGGCCTGGCGCTTGTATCGCGATCCCCGCGTTCCAAAAGCGCTCAAGACCGTTGTTCCGGTGCTGGTGGCTGCCTATCTTGTTTCGCCGATTGACCTGATTCCGGATGTGCTTTTGGGCATCGGGCAACTCGATGATCTTAGCGTGCTGAGCCTAGCGTTGGTACTAACGGTCACGGTCCTGAAGCGGCTCGCACCACGGGAGATCGTCTTGGAACATCTTGCTGCCATGCACAGGACACGGGCTGGTTGGGAGCGAATGTCCGGGAGTGGAGATGCAAGTGGGGAGATCATCGAGGCGAGCTTCCGGGTAGGTGCTCCTGGATCATCGCGGTCATCCAGTGACCGCGGACGTTTTTCGCCATAGGGGTTAGCTGGTGCGAGCACAAACGCGAACGAGTGCATCCCAACGAGGGCAGACGCGGCGACGCTCGGAGCGGCGAGAGGAACGACTCAGCCGGGCGCAAATCCGGGCGATGGAGGCGCGAGCCGCGGAGACTACCGTGGTTCAGTCTGGAGCAACGGCGGCAGCGGTCGTACCGGAGGTTGCGCCCGAGGCGCGACGTGTGGTGATGCGCCGGCCGATGGCCAGACCGGCCGTGCTCACGCGCGAGCAGGAATATCAATACATTCGCGCAGACATGCGGCGGCTCATCATCACTGCAGGGTCGTTGCTCTTGCTCATGGTGCTCTTGCTCTTCTTCATCGAATGAGGCAGCGCGGCGTGACGTGAGATTTGGGTGGCCGAGCAAAAGCATAGACACCTGCTGGGTTCGGCGCCGCTTCCCGCGCAATTCTCAATCCACCGCGCTCTTAGCCAAGGCTAGTCGCGCCGGTAGCCGCGAACTGCCCAAGCTCGCGCAACCAGAGCAATGGAGCCATCCGGGGAGGCTGGCAGCACGGCACGGAGGTAGTCCCGGAGCTTGATCTGTTGATGCTCTGGGAGGGAGCGCACGTAACCTGGCGCTGGGCCTTGCCCGCCGAGAAATGGCGCCCAAAAGTCGTCAAAGTCCCGAAACACCGTCGGAATATCGATCGGGCGAGTCTCGACATTGGCAAGTCCAGCGGCGTGAAAGAGCGCGGTGAGCGCGTCTGGATTGCAGATGGGAAATCGCATGCCCTCGTCAAGCTCCTGGGCGGCCGGATCAAGCGCCACCGCGGCATCCCAAAAGTACCGCATGAATTGCATCTGACCGGCATAATCCCAAACATAGGCGGCTACAACGCCGCCTGGACGCATGGCCCGGCGCATCGCGACCACTGCTGCCAGTTGATCTGAGCTTGGCACGAAATTCAGCGCCAGCCCAGAGACGATCGCGTCAAATGTTGTCGCATCAGAAAACGGTAGGGCGCGGGCATCGGCGACCACAAAGAAGGAGCGGGCAGGAGGCATTACCCGCTCCTTTGCATGTGAAATGTAACCTTTCGAGGTGTCCAGGCCAATCAGAAGCTCGGGTGAGCCAAGTTTGACAATCGCCAGGCTCAGTGCGCCGGTCCCGCAGCCGATATCCAGCCAGCGCTTCCCAGGTGCCACGGCCAACCACTCGACGAACGCGCTCGCTACCTCGCGGCTCCAGCGGCCCACGTATTGGTCGTAGGCAGGTCCGGTGTCCCACCGTTCCTGGTGTCGCTGGGATGGCATCACCAAAGCATGCGCTCCTCGCCGGCTACAGCGGAGGCTCTTCCTCTTCCACAACAACCGCCTCGTCGATGAATGGCTCAGCCTCGGTTTCGACGACCTCTTCTTCTTCGATCGTCTCCAGGCCAACTTCCTCTGGCTCGATCTCCTCCCCTTCCTCCTCCAGCATGAGGAAGTCGGTCTCGTCGCGCTGGCGGAGCAGGTCGCGCTCCCGGAGGTAGGCTCGGGTCGCCGCGATTTGGCGTGGGAAGGAGACGCGATTGGCCTGGCGCGGATCACGGAATACTTCGCGAAGAATGACGCGCAGGCTTGAGGTTGAAAGCCCGAGCGCGTAGACCTCGTAGCGGTTCCCTCCCGCCATGAGCTCGATCACGCGTTCGGCAGTCTTGGACTCGATTTCGCCAACCCGCTGGCCATTGGCGCGGAGGATGACGAGGCGATGTCCCTCTACTGCGAGCTGAAGTTGCTCACCTGAGTAAATTTCTGCCAGCTCCTCCATCGGGGCAGGGTGGACGAGCTCGTCCACCCACGTCTTCCCAACTTCCTCGATGAAGACCGACGTCCGTGGGAGCGGGGTGGAGATGAGTTCACTTCCGCCGTCGCCATTGTGCGGGGCGCGCCGGCGAAGATATTCGAGCCGTTGAAGGTTGCGCCGGGCAATAAGGTTGGCGGGATCGATTTTCAGCGCACTGGAGTACGCCTCGTAGGCGTCCGAGAAGCGCCGAAAGGCCAGATAGGCGCGTCCGAGCCGGTTGTGGGCATCAGCGTCGCGCGGATACCGGGCGATAATCTCCTTGTTCAACTCAATTGCGGTTGCCCAATCGCCATCCAGCGCAGCGCGCCGGGCCTGTTCAACGAGTTGGCGGCGGGTACGAGGTTTGGTCTCTGTCACAATCGTGCCCTCGACAATGCCATGCTAGGGACGGCCGCACCGTCCTCCGAGTACACCGAATCGTTGTCGGCTTTATCGTGGCTCGCCGACCACTTCTCCAATGAAGTACCACGGGCTTGTGTGGGTGATGCGGACATCGACGAGCTTGCCGAGCAAGTGGCGGTCGTCGGCCACGTGCACAAGCTGATTGCCTCTCGTCCGGCCGCTCCACCGGCCTTTCTGCTTGCTATCGATCAACACTTCGACCGTTTGCCCAAGCCGGCGAGCATTGCGCTTCGTGCTGATCTGCTCCTGAAGCTTCTCGATAGCCTGGTGTCGCCGGAGCTTTTCCTCTGGCGGCACATCGTCTTCCCAGCGGGCGGACAAAGTGCCGGGACGCGGCGAGTACATCGCCACGTGGACCTTGTCACACTCGACTTCTGCTAGCAGGTCGTAGGTATGCTGGAACTGCTCCTCCGTTTCCCCTGGGAACCCGACGATGATATCGGTGGCGATCGTCACATCGGGCATCCGTTGGCGAGTGTAGGCGATACGCTCTCGCCAGTGATCGGCCGTGTAGGTGCGGCGCATCCGCCGGAGCACCTCATCGTCGCCCGCCTGAACCGGAAGATTCATGTGTTCGCAGACGGAGCGCAGATCGGCCATCGCATCAATGATCTCGTTGGTCATGTACTTCGGGTGCGACGTTAGGAAGCGAAGCCGCTCCAGGCCGGGAATCGCGTCGACCTTGCGCAAGAGATCCGCCAGCGTGGGCTTATCTGGCAAGTCATGCCCATAGGCATTGACGGTCTGACCCAGGAGGGTCACATCGCGCACGCCGCGCGCGACCAAGCTCTCGACCTCGCGAACGATGTCCTCCATCGGCCGGCTGCGTTCCTTGCCGCGTCGGTACGGCACGATGCAATACGAGCAGACGAAGTTGCAGCCGTAGATGATGGGAACATACGCGGCAACCCGCGGGTCAGCGGTTTCGTCGGCGTAATAGTGCGGGAGTTGGGCGAGATCGTCATCGAGCTCGGCAAGCTCTGGTACGACAAGCTGCAACTTACCAAAGTCAGACGGATCGAAGAAAAGATCGACGTGGGGGAAGCGCTTGCGCAGCGTTTCCTGCTGATTCGTCACCATGCAGCCAGTGAGCACGATCGGGACTTCCGGCCGCTCTCGCTTGAGGCGAATCAGTGAGTTGAGCTTGCCCGCCACGCGGTCCTCGGCTGCCTGGCGCACGACGCACGAGTTCAGCACGACAATATCGGCCTCAGATTCCGAGTCGGTCGGCCGGTATCCGACCTCCTGGAGCATGGCCGCGATCTTGGCGCTATCGGCTTCGTTCATCTGGCAGCCGATCGTCCAGATGAAGAAGCGCTTCCCGTTCTCCGCCAGCGGCTGAGGACTTGCGGCTGGGTGAAGTGGTATGATCGGTCGTCGATTCACGAGATAATCCTCAAACTGCGAGACCCAGCACACGATACTGCGAAACACGCAGTTGACAACACAGGATGTTTCACGCAAGCCATCATTGCGCAGCGCACAGGCGAGTGACGGCCGGTGGCAGCGCAACGATAAAGTGTACTACGGTGCGGCCGCGCTCGTCCTCCCTAAGCAGGGATCCGTGACGCCGCCTGAAGAATTGGACAGAGCTTACGAAGGTGGCTGGCCTGGCGAGCAATGAGAGGGCGTCCGGGCGCACTGAACGTACACTACTCGTGCCACGTAGACAACGGTCGCCGAGAGCGATAGAATGAGGTCCGCAGCGAGCGAGGGCCGATTTGGTGAGCGAGCGACCAACCCCGGTGACAGGATGACACCAACGGTCGCAGCGTGGTCGCGTGCTCTTGGGATCTCTGGATGTTAGGCAATCGGAGCGTGGCTGGGTGAGGAGCCGCCGTTGAAGAGACGCGTCTGCGAAACCTGCCGGTATTTCGAAGAAGCGGGGTTCGCCAAGAACGGGTGGTGCAACCACCCTCAGCGAAAACCCACCAGCGATGTGATGATCATCGTGCGACGCGGGGAGCTCGCCTGCCGAAACGGTTGGTCACAGGATCTTTGGACTCCCAAGACTGAGGCCGATGGCGACACCGACGTCGTCTTGCACCAGCCGGTTGTGGCTGCGCAACCGTTGCCCCCGGCGAGTGCAGAGGAGATCAGGTCTGTGATCAATGCGCAACGGTCCCCGCAAAACAGCGATCCCCCATCGCAGCCCGTGGACGTCGTCGTCGGTGAGGCACCGGTCATCGAGCCACCCGAACCCCGGCAGTCGTTGCTGCACCACGACACGCGGTCCGCAATTCTGAAAGCACGGGAGCAGTATCGCGAGCGGCTGCGTTCGCAAGCGCGCCAGACTGGCATCTTCTCCCCGGCAGTACCTCCAGCGAAAAAGCAGGAGCCAGCGCCACGGCCTCAAGCGAGCCCAACCGCTCAAGCAGCTGCCGCGGGATCGTCCGGAAGAGTCGATGCTGGCGTAGAGAACCGGGCCGGGATCAATGGCGCGAGCGTTGTTCCTCCCGTGCGGATTGACGAGCTGCCCCGGACCTATCCACACATGACCACCTTTCCCGAAGACGAGGAGCGTTTCTCGACCGTGCCAGAGCCGGCGGAGGGCATCGAGCTGCCGAGACGCCCGGCTCAGGAGCGGCCGAAGGTGCTCCGAGCATCGGACGTTGAGAGCGATGAGGCCCATCCGCCCGTGAGCAGGACTGGTGTGGAGCTTGCCAGAGCCGGGCAAACGGCACCCACCAGGGTAGAGACCTCCATGAGCGGGCGAGCGTCACCGCTTGCTCCGCCGCTGTGGCGTCAAGCCAGGCGCGTCGAGCGTTTCCGCACTGCCCGTGATGCAGCGGCCGGCGCGCCAGCTGATCCCGTCTCTCCACAAATAGAAGTTGAGCCCGCTGAGTCCGAGCCTGCCGACATTCCGTTGCCGCCAATGAACGAGGTGGATGATCGGCATGCCCCACCTGAGCGATACGTTGAGCGTGCCGACCCGCTGTATGAGGATGTGGGCGAGCCCGAGCTCCCCGATCTTTTGCCACGTGTCGCTCCAGAGTTGCCGCGCATGTGCCGAACCTGCCGGGACTTTCGCCCCACTGAGGGAGGTGAGCGTGGGTGGTGCACAAACCCATGGGCATTTAGTCACCGTCGCATGGTTGATGCTGACGAACTGCCGTGTCTGACATCCATAGGCTGCTGGTGGCTGCCAAATGACGATGTCTGGCTCGAACAGGCCGATATCAGCTCACACGGCCAGCCCACGCCATTGGTGGATCAGTGGCTTGGGTCACGTTCGGGCACGAATGCCAGCGATCCTGTCGCAAAGCAACGGCGACGTGGAGGGCGATAACCTGGTACGATTATGCAGCACGGTTTTGGAGGGGAGTCGATCAGGGGCGACTCAACCCGTGCGATTCTCGAACAGCACGACGATCGAGTGATTGGTAGCCGGATGCGTACGTGCGGGGAGCCTTGAGCGATGCTCGAGGTGAGGGACGCGTAGCAGGCCCATGGGTGTTTTCGGAGATACCCTACGTCAAGCTCGCGCCTACAAGGGCGTGACGATTCGCGAAGCCGAGCAGGCGACGCGCATCAATCGGCATCACCTCGCTGCTCTCGAAGAGGAGCGCTTCGAAGGTCTTCCCCCGCTCATTTACCAGCGGGGAATTGTTCGCAACTACGCGGCGTACCTCGATCTCGACCCGAACAAGCTGCTTGAAATGTTCGAGGAGGCGCGCGGTACCCAGCCGGACGATCCACCGATCACGACGCCCTTTCAGCCGCTGGACATGCCAAGCCACGCGGCGCCGAACTTCGCGATCATTGCCTTCATGGTGGTATTGGGTGGGATCATTTTCGCGTGGTTGTACAGCGCCTACTTCGCTTCGACCGAAGCCACATCGACCCCGGTGGAGTTCATCGCGACGGTGACACCAGTCAAGTCCGAAGATCGGTTTGTCCCATCGCCAACGCCGCGCGTGCCAACACCCACGCCGACGTCCGAGCCAACGTTCACGCCAACTCCAGAGCCATCGCCGACTCCGACCACGGCCGCCGAAACCTCGGAAGCGTCCGACGCCGCTGTGAGCGATGCGACTGGCGATTCCAGTGATGTCATCGAAGCGCCGACAGAGGAGCCAACCGCGCTGCCAGAGAATGTCATTGCGCTGAAGATCACGGCGCTCGCCGATATTGAGGTCGAAGTGATAGCCGACGGTGTCTCGGTATTCAGCGGGTACCTCGCGGCTGGCGAGACGACCGATTGGATCACCGCGACGCAGTTTGTCGTCTTCACCTCAGACGGCGTGAACACGCAGTTCACGAACGACCGGGGCGAGGATTTCATTATGACCTACGACTCTGGCCCGGCTCAATTCCAGCTGCCTTAAGGCGCTGAATTACGAACGCGCGGCCCCGGCGCGTCCGGGCGGCACGATCAGATGCAGCTTTCCAGGCTGAACCGTAAAGGCTGCCGGAGTTGAGCCAACTACGTCCCCATCGAGTTCGACCGGCAATGGTGGATCGGCGACGAGCTCGACACGCTGGCATCGCAGGTGGATGACATCGCTTGATCCAGCGAGCCGCCGTAACAGAACGCGAACGATCGTTCTGACGATCGGCCAGGGTTGCGTTGCGGTGAACGCGAAGACGTCGAGCAGGCCGTCGTCTCTCCGCAATCCAGGATAAATGGGAAACCACGGCCGAATGATCGCCGCTCCATTCGCCACGAGAACGAGCAGCGATCGAAGGCGAAGAGTTTGCTCTTCGGTCGTGATCGTGAACCAGACGGGAGGAGCGAAGAGGTTCTGTGCGCCAGCGACGACATATGCAAGCCAGCCGATGCGTCGCTTCAGACCCTGATGCGTCGAGCAGAATAGCCGGCTATCCAGGCCGGCTCCTCCCATATGTAGAAACCGCCGGCCGAGGCAATATCCGACGTCAAGCTTGGCAATTGCGTGATCGCCGAAGATCAGCCGGCTCGCCGCTTCGACATTGAGTGGGATGCCGTTTTCTCGCGCGACGACGTTGGTCGAGCCACGAGGAATAATAGCCACCGGAATATGGTCGTGTCCTTCCAGGGCAGTTACCACATCGGAAACCGTGCCGTCGCCGCCGCAGGCGATGACAACCGCGGCCTTGTCGAGGCGATCCGCGATCAGCGGCCGGAGATCGCGGGATGGTGTCGTCCAGCGGACATCCAGGTTGATATCCGAAGGAGCGCACCGGCGTAAGGTCTCGATAACCTGGTGTGGGTCGCCGCGCATCAACGGGTTGGCGACGACGAGAACGGTCTTTCCTCTCCAAGAATTCAATGACATGTATTACCGCCGTGCGGCTTCAGCTTCCTCTGGGCCGAAAAGTTGTTCGACGATGCGGTTCGCAAGCCAGGTTGCGATGGCAGTGAGGATGAGCGCCAAGATGCCGCGAACGGTGTTCCGAAGCATTGATATCTGCATCCTTTCTCTACGAAGGCGGTGGACAAACGTGACGAACCCGCGGTAGCCGGGATCGTTTTCATCATTGTACGTGCTGGATGGCGGGGAAACGCCGTGTCAAAGGAACGTGCCTCGCTCCTTTCTGCGAGCCAGCAAGCCAATTGGCACAAGCCCAACTGCTGCTAGCAAGGTTGCATCGGCCAGCGTGAGTCGCCCGAAGACCGTGACGTCGGCGCCTGGCAAGTAGAGAAGTGGCTTTGCGATGGGATCGGTGAGGCGGTAGACGAAGCTGCCAATCCACACTTGGGCTCCAACGCCGAGCGCCCGGAGCGTGCCCCGCAACGTGACGAAAGCTGCCACGATCGCGTAGGCATGGAGCGCTAGCTCCATCGCTAATTGCGATCGAAGTTCTTCGGCAGTGGCGCGGCGCGGGGGACGTGGTGGCTCAACAGGGCGAGGCATGGGACTGGGCCGCCAACAGTTTCACAATCCGGCTGACGATGATCTCAGCAAGCTCATCCTTGGGCATAGTTGGAAGCGGCTCAATCGTGCCATCCGCGGTGATGAGAGTCGCTTCACTTGTACGGCTGCCGATGGTTGCCGCAGCGTCGTTAGCGATAATCATCGCGAGTCCCTTTGCCTCAAGCTTTTCCCGCGCGTGCTCTACGAGCCGCTCGGTTTCGGCCGCGAAGCCGATTTTTATCAGGTGAGGATGGGCAACGCTCGCGAGGATATCCGGATTTCGCTCAAGCTCAAGCACGAGTGGCTCGTCATGCTGGCTCTTCTTGATCTTTGACAACCGCTGGTCCCGTGGCCGGTAATCGGCAACCGCGGCAGCCATGATCAGGACGTCCGCGTTGGCAGTTGCGTCTTGAACCGCCTGGTACATCTCGCTCGCGGTGACGACCGGCACAAAGGAAACGCCGAACGGTGGGGTAAGATGCGTCGGACCGGCGATCACGGTGACGCTTGCTCCCGCGTCGATCGCCGCCTGCGCGAGCGCGAAGCCCATCAGCCCACTTGACCCGTTGCCGATGAAGCGAACCGGATCGATTGGCTCGTGAGTTCCTCCTGCTGTCACCACGATGCGCCGGCCAGCCAATGGTCCCCTCTTGCCGAGAGCCAACCGCGTTGCGCCAATGATGGCATCTACCGTGGCCATGCGGCCATCTCCCTCTGCACCCGAGGCAAGCCGCCCGCGGTCTGGGCCAACGATGACGGCGCCACGCGCCTCCAGTGTGGCTAGATGTGCTTGCGTTGCTGGGTGATGGAACATGGTGTGCTCCATGGCCGGTGCGAGGATCAAGGGGGCGGTCGTGGACAGGGCAACCGTGCCGAGCATGTTGGAGGCGAGCCCAAGCGCAAGCTGAGCGATCGTGTTCGCCGTGGCTGGCGCGATGATGAACGCATCTGCCTCATGCCCAAGCGTAATGTGACCGAAATACTCCTCGGTCCATGGTTCGAAGACGTCCACGTGCACCTTCCGCTTTGTCAGCGCCTCAAAGGTCACGTCACCCACGAATTTGCGTGCCGCTTCGGTCATGATGACGTCCACGTGCGAGCCTGCTTGAACGAGCTTGCTCGCGAGATCGGCTGCCTTATAGGCCGCGATGCCGCCGGTCACTCCCAAGAGAATTCGCGCGTTGCGCAATACGCTCATTGATGCCTTTCTCTCTATAGTCTTGGATCGCCGATCGGTGCTGGCGAGCTACGCGCGATGTGACGCGGACATCACGCTGCATTGGAAATTATGACGTGGGACTCGCGCTTTCGCCCCGGCCGCCGTGGCACACTTTCCGTAATGGCGAAGGAATTCGTTTGGTGGGATACGGTTCAAATGCGGGTGATCTTTTCGCTCTTGGCTGGCTTGGTTCTTGGTTTTGCCGCTACCGTGCTCCTGATCATTGCCAGCGGTCTCGGCTTGACTGGCGTGGCGACCGGGATTCTCGTGCGAGAGCGGCCAGGCTGGGTTGAGAATTTTTACCTGGATCCGAGCGATCTTGTTGTGCAGGCCGTTTTCATTGGTTTGATGGCCGTCATCTTGTTCGCCGTGATTGCACGTGTCTTGCTGCGACATCGAGCTTAGTCGCGTTCCTTCGTCACCAGGTATGACGCTCCCCGGTTGATGCGCTGCCAGGTACGATGCCTCCCTGGTACGAGCCTCCTGACCCGCAGTTAGCCGACAAGACTAGCCGGATCCGGCTCATGTGGGATGTCCAACCAAACTCGCACTCATTCGGCATCGTATCGCTGAGAGCGCGGAAGCGTGCACAACGAACGACACCGCCACCCGCGTTGAGCGCTTCCGGTGTCGCTGGATTACCCAGGCTAGAGCGCGAGACTGCTGATAATGGCAAGAATGACGAAGACCACACCGGTTGCGATGGTGAATTGGAACAGCGTCTTCTCAACGCCACGGCGCGTCCGGTAGATGGAGCTTGTGTCACCGCCAAAGGCGCCGCTGAACGATGATCCTTTGGTCTGCAAGAGGATGACGAGGATCAAGACAACCGAGACGATGATCATGATCAGACGGAGTGCTGTATCCACGCTAGCCAGATCCCTTCCGCGGTGCGAGATGCATCAAGCAATCGAGAACCAAGCCTATCACCCAACCTCACGCCGTTCAACCGGGCCGCCGGGACGCGGGTGCCGACCGGACGATGGCCAGGAATGCGTCGGCGTCGAGGCTCGCTCCACCAACGAGTGCACCGTCTAGGTCTGGCTGAGCCAAGATAGCGGACGCGTTGCTCGCAGTGACGCTGCCGCCATAGAGGATGCGTACGTTACTGGCGATATCCGGACCGGCGACAGCGGTCAGGTATTCGCGGATTGCCAACGCCATTTCCTGGGCGTCTGCCGGCTCGGCGGCGACGCCAGTGCCGATTGCCCAGACTGGCTCGTAGGCGATGATGCAATCAGTCAGTGCCTCAGGCGAAAGTGGCGATACCCAGGCTTCAAGTTGTGCGCGTACAAACGGAATGGCATCACCGGACCGTCGCGTGCCAAGATCCTCACCAACGCAGACGATCGGCTGAAGGCCAGTGTGCAGCGCGGCAGCTACCTTGCGAGCGACCAACTCGTCGGATTCGCCGAAGATCGTTCGTCGCTCCGAATGACCGATAATCACATGTGTGCACATTTCCGCGAGCATGACCGGTGAAACGGCGCCGGTGTAAGCGCCCTTCGGCTCCGTCCAGCAGTCCTGGGCGCCGAGGAGCAAGCCACTGCCGGCAATCGCGTCGGCTACTGGCACGAGCCAGGGAAACGGCGGACAGACCAGCACGTCAGGCCATTCCGGGAGGTGGCGAGCAATTGTGCTTGCCAAATCTATTGCCTCAACCTGAGTTGTGTGCATCTTCCAATTGCCAGCGATCAGTGGAGTGCGGTTCACCCTGACACCTCGTCTTGGGCGAGAGCGACAATACCGGGTAACGCTCGGCCTTCGATAAATTCGAGAGAAGCTCCTCCGCCGGTCGAAATGTGGGAGATGTGATCGGCAACGCCGGCAAGCTCAAGTGCTGCGATAGAGTCGCCACCACCAACGACCGTGTAGGCGCTAGCGGCCGCAACCGCACGGGCGATTTCCAGTGTGCCGTTGGCGAACTGTGGACGCTCGAACACGCCCATTGGACCATTCCAGAAAACTGTGCGGGCGCTCGCGATCTGCCTGCTGAAGTGGCTGATTGTCTCAGGGCCAATGTCGTAGATTGCATGGCCGGCTGGAATCTGGTCAATGGGAACGACCTTGCCATCTGAGTCCAAATTCGGCGCAACGACCACATCAACGGGCAGCGCGATGGCCACGCCACGCTCTTGCGCCCGCGTGAGAATCTCGGACGCCTCGCCGGTGAGCTCGGGTTCCGCGAGCGATGTGCCGATGGACACGCCTTGGGCGAGGAGGAAGGTATTGGCCATGCCTCCGCCGATCAGCATGCCATCGACGCGATCGAGCAGGTTGCGCAGGACTCCCAACTTGTCCGAAACCTTGGCTCCTCCAAGGATCGCGACGTACGGGCGGTCGGGATTGTCGAGCAGTCGTTGCAACGCGTGAATCTCGGCCTCCATCAGGTAGCCTGCGTAGGCGGGCAGGTACGCTGCCACGCCAACCGTCGAGGCGTGGGCCCGGTGCGCGGTGCCGAAGGCGTCGTTCACGAACAGATCGGCTAACGCCGCGATCCGCTTGGCCAACTCTGGATCGTTCTTCTCCTCGCCGGGCTCGAATCGCACATTTTCCAGCAGCAAGATTTCTCCGGGCTTCAGCGTTCGCGCCTTGGCTTGGGCATCGGGACCTGCCACATCAGTTGCGACCTGGACTGGCCGCCCGATCAGTTCAGCGAGATGCTTGCCGATTCGAGCGAGCCGCAAGGTATCGACAACGGTGCCTTTGGGCCGGCCGAGATGGCTCACGAGAATGACAGCGGCGCCGCGATTCACGAGGTCCTGGATGGTTGGGAGGGCGGCACGAATGCGCGTGTCGTCGGTGATGCGTCCTCCCTCCATCGGCACATTGAAATCAACGCGCACGAGCACACGCTTGCCCTGCACATCTGCGTCGCGAATTGAGCGAATCTTCATGGTGTGCTATCTCACCCCGGTTTGGCTGTGCGATGCGGCCCCGCCCAGGCCGCGCGGATTTAGTCGGCCAAAACTTCGGATTATTCTCGGCGTAAGACGGAAATATGCAGGCTAGGCGGTGCCGGGAATGCCTGCTTCACAGACAAGCGCGACGAGATCAGCCACGCGGCAGGAATAGCCCCACTCGTTGTCGTACCAGGCGATCACCTTCACCATCGTCTCCCCCATGACCATGGTCGAAAGGGCATCGACGATCGCCGAGCGGGGATCTTGTCGCAAGTCGGATGAGACGAGAGGCTCGTCGGTGACGCCGAGAATGCCTCTGAGGGCATCCGATTGGGCTGCCTCGCGGAACGCTTGATTGACCGCGTCCACCGTCACCAGCTTCTCGGTTTCGGCGACGAAATCAACGACCGAGACCGTGGCAGTTGGGACACGCAGCGAGAATCCATCGAACTTGCCCTTGAGCTCTGGCAGAACTAGCGCTAATGCTCGTGCCGCGCCGGTCGTCGTCGGAATGATGTTCAGACCGGCCGAACGGGCTCGCCGGAGGTCCTTGTGCGGGGCATCGAGAATCACTTGATCGTTGGTGTACGAGTGAATGGTGGTCATCAGCCCCCGCTTGATGCCGAAGCATTCCAAAACGACCTTCGCAACGGGAGCAAGGCAGTTGGTGGTGCATGAGGCGTTCGAGATGATGTGATGCTTGTTCGGGTCGTATGCTTGCTCATTGACACCGAGGACGATGGTAATGTCTTCCCCCTTGGCGGGAGCGGTGATGATCACCTTCTTCGCTCCGGCGTCCAGATGCGCCTTGGCCTTTTCCGCGCTGGTGAACCGGCCGGTCGACTCAATGACGAGATCAACGCCTTCAGCGCCCCACGGAATCGCCGCCGGGTCCTTTTCGGCAAACACCTTCAGCGCGGCCCCGTCGACGTGAATCACGCCATCGTCGGCAGCGATATCGGCGTCATAGCGCCCATAAGTGGAATCGTATTTGAGAAGGTGGGCGAGGGTCTTGGCGTCGGTCAGATCGTTGACGGCGACAACCTCAAAGAGGTCGCTGAACCCGCCTTGATTGATCGCCTTGAGCACTTGCCGTCCGATCCGTCCAAAACCATTGATTCCGACGCGAATTGGCATGGTTCTTCCTCCAGGTTGTGCGAGCGAGGTGCTCGCTCGTCTCGTGCGTCATCGCGGTTCGCTTGTGCTGCCATGTCACCGTGGACGACTCATGGCTTCGAAATGTTCCCCTGCATGGTGGGTGCCATCGCTGGCCGGAATCATCCGGCCTGGGTCCCTGCCCCCGGGGAACCTTTTACCATCTCCGCTGGGACCCTGTCGTGACCAGGTCGCCAGGTTCATGGGCAACGCCATTGTGTTTCGGGCGGCGGGCAATTTCTAAGAGTACCGCCGCAAGCTTCTCCGGGTCATGCCGGAGCGGATTCCGATCGTTCACCACATCGCGCGAAATGATGGTGATCTCTCCCTCCAGGGGGCCAAGGTCGTCGTCAACGACAGCGTCGATCTTCCACTCCGGCTTGATCGCCGACGCCGAGGCCCGGTTGCTGTTGACGATCGCGTAGCTCAATACACCGGGTCCCAAATAGCGCAGGATCGTCTCGATATGATCGCGAGCGCTGAAATGGTCGGTTTCTCCAGGCTGTGTCGCCACGTTGCAGACGTAAACGACCGTGCCGCGCGACCAGCGAATCGCTTCGATCACGCCTTCGACCAGGAGGTTGGGCAGCACGCTGGTGTAGAGGCTGCCTGGACCAAGCACAACCAGATCGGCATTGACGATAGCGCCGAGCGCAGGCTCATAACCATTCGGGCGTTCGGGATCGAGATAGACTCGCTTGATCGGCGGCTTATCCCGGGAGATGGTTGATTCCCCACGGACATGTGTGCCATCAACCAGCTCTGCACAGAGCGTCACATTTTCGAGCGTTGAAGGGAGGACCCGGCCTCGCACCGCCAGAACCCGCGCCGACTCAATGACCGCCTGCTCGAAGCTGCCAGTAACTTGCGTCAGCGCAGTGATGAAAAGATTGCCGAAGGAATGTCCCGCAAGCTCCGAGCCTTCTTTGTCGAAGCGGTATTGGAAAAGACGGCTGACGAGCGATTCGTTATCGGCCAGCGCCGTGATGCAGTTGCGAATGTCACCTGGCGCGGGAATGTCGAAATCTTTGCGGATCCGGCCCGTGCTTCCTCCGTCGTCTGCCACCGTCACGATCGCGGTGATGCCGATGTCATGGAGCTTCAAGCCGCGGAGCAACGTGGAGAGGCCGGTGCCCCCGCCAATCGCAACGATGTTGAGATCAGGGCGATTGGGGCCGAAGCGATGCTCGGCCACGATCTCGGACAGGCGCTGCGAGCCCGATGTGAGCGCCATGAGGGGCTGAATGATCGAGTGGCTGAGCCGGTAGAACGAAAACGCAAGGAGCGCGCTGCCCGATGTGACCAACAACAGTTCCCGGTATGGGTGAGGGATAAACTGCAAGGTCAGCGCTTGGACCAGCTCAGACGTTTCTTGCGGAAAGTCGTAGTTCCGGTAGATCCAGGCCAAGCCCATGGCCAGACCAAGGCTAACGATGATCACGCTGAGTGAGAAGAGCAACACCCAGCGCTTGATCATCATGCCCGGCCGTAGCCAGGTGCGCCAGCTCCGAAGATCCATGGTCCCTCCGCCCCGCCGGGCTCCCATGCTGCACGGTCTCGGCGGCTCCCCGACCGGAGTATAGCACCGCGGCAAGGGCCGCTAGCGTGGAGCGAGGCACTTGGGTGAGAGGTGATCGTCGTGTTTGGCGGGAGGCGGCGCGGAGACGGATCGCGGCGTGAGGTGTTCGCGCGTGAGATTAGCCTGTTCGCACGCGACCGAGTCTCCATCGAGCCACCAGCTATTGCAGCGCTTGCTTCGCGCTTGTGATCGTGGTATCATTGTGCTGCGGAACCAAGTGCTGGTGGCGAACGTGGGTCCCAAACCCACGTTCTTTGTTGTTCGACCCGCTGATGGACACTTGGCTCATCGCAGTCGTTCGTCGAAGTTTCGCTGGTAGAGACGAGA
This sequence comes from Thermomicrobiales bacterium, assembly GCA_042408955.1. Lineage (GTDB taxonomy): Bacteria > Chloroflexota > Chloroflexia > Thermomicrobiales > UBA6265 > CALGSZ01. The sequence continues at coordinate 1,136 of JBHOQQ010000030.1, read as the reverse complement.
TGCCAGTGACGTTTCCCACGTTGTAATTGGTGGAGGTGCTCGGGATGAAGAGCGATTTATATACCGCGATCGCTCAGATCGCCGCGGAGCGAGGCATTCCCCGAGAGGCAGTGATCTCTTCAGTCGAGCACGCGCTGAAGACGGTCTACAAGAAAATGACCAATACCGATGAGGAGGTAGAGGTCGTTGTCGACGCGAATTCTGGCGTCATGCACGTCTATGTCGTCAAGCACGTCGTGGCTGAAGTTACTGATCCGGTGAATCAGATCTCGCTGGAGGAGGCGCGGCAGTATTCGCCAAATGCCCAAATCGGCAGTGAGATTCGCATTGAGCGCACGCCGGAGAACTTTGGGCGCATCGCTGCGCAGACGGCAAAGCAAGTCGTGCTCCAAAAGATCCGCGATTATGAGCGCGATAGTGTCTATGAAGAGTTTGCCGACAAGCAAGGCGAGGTGCTCAACGGCATCGTGCAGCGAGCAGATTCGCGTGCGGTGATTGTCGAGCTTGGCAAAGCCGAGGCGGTCATGCCAGTGCGGGAGCAGGTGCCGACCGAGCGTTACCGCCCTGGCCAGCGGCTGAAGGTGTATCTGCTCGAAGTGAACAAGGATCAACGCGGCCCGCAACTGATCGTATCGCGGTCGCACCCAAATCTGATCCGCCGGTTGTTTGAGGCAGAAGTGCCGGAGATCTACTCTGGTGCGGTGGAGATCATGGAAATTGCTCGCGAGCCAGGTCTCCGTTCGAAGGTCGCGGTCGCGGCTCGGCAGGAGAAAGTTGATCCAGTCGGGTCGTGCGTCGGCATCCGCGGGGTGCGCATTCAGAACATCGTGAATGAGCTGTACGGCGAGAAGATCGATGTGATCGAATGGTCGCCGGATACGGCAACCTTTATCGCGAACGCGCTCTCACCGGCCAAGCCGACGAGCGTGTACCTCAATGAGGCGGAAAAGGTCGCCACGGTGATTGTGCCGACCGAGCAGATGTCCCTGGCGATTGGCAAGGAGGGACAAAACGCCCGCTTGGCCTATAAGCTGACAGGGTGGCGCATCGACATCAAGGATCCGGAATCGCTGCGTGAGCACGACTTCGAGCTTCTGCGCCAGGCTCGCGAGGCGCTGGCCGCTGCGCAGCCTGAT
>JBHOQQ010000028.1:0-29516 GCA_042408955.1 Thermomicrobiales bacterium | reverse complement strand
TATCGAATCCATCCCGCTGACCACGGTCGCCACCGGCAGACTCATGACGTAGCGCAATGCCTCGGCGGGGCTGATCGGCGCGCCGCTTTTGAGCAAGTGTCCGTCGGCCAGGCTCTTCATCGCGATCACCGCGATGCCCTGCTCCTGGCAAAGCGGCAGAATTTCCCGCTCGAAGCTGGCGTAGTGAGCATCGAGCACGTTCAGGGGCATCTGGCAGGCGTCCCACGGAAAGCCCTGGGAGAGCATCCGCTTGAAGATATCTGGGTGCTTGTGACCGGTGAAGCCGATATAGCGGACTTTGCCCTGCTCCTTCGCCTTGAGCATCGCCTCGGCGGAGCCGCCAGGGGCGAAGATCCAGTCCGGATCATCGTCCCAGACCACTTCGTGGATCTGCCAGAGGTCGAGGTAATCAACCTGGAGGCGCTGGAGGCTCTGTTCAAGCTTGAGCAGCGAGTTGCGAGCCTTACGGTCGTGGGCGCAATCCTTGGTCATGACAAAGAGGGAATCGCGCCGCCCCCACGTTTTGATCGCCTTGCCCATTCGCATCTCGGAGATGCCCGCGTTGTACTCCCAGGCATTGTCCAAAAAGGTGACCCCAGCATCGAAGGCTGCATGCATCAGGCGCATGGCCTCATCCTCAGGCGGAACGCCGATGTGATATCCCCCGAGCCCGAGAAGCGAGACCTGCTCGCCGGTTTTCCCGAATGGGCGCCGTGGCATACCATTGGCCGGCGGTATTGTCATTCTGGTGTCTCCTTTTCATCCCGATTCGTGTGAATCTTGCAGCCTGTTAGCATTGTCTGGCCTTCTCCTGAGGGTTCGCCAGCGTGCCGAGAGGCTAGCATATGCGCCGGAAGGGGACAATGGTCTACTGGTGAACGTTAGGGTTTTGACGTCTTCAGCTGGACCTGTACGCGTGAGCGACGGATGGTGTTGGAGTTACGCGGTAGCACGTGTGCTGGCGTTCTGCAGGCGTTGCGAATAGGGTGAACACGCCGCCGCGAGCGCCGCAATAACTGTATCCACGTGCACGACGAATTCGGCGGTCACCTCGACGCGATGCGCCACCGTTGGCTGCGGATCGAGATAAGGGGTGTTGCTCCAGCCACCGTCGGGCTCCTGCTCCGCCACGAACCAATCGCCCATCCGAATCAGCCATGGCAGATAGTTGCGGTCGTGCGTCGCCAGAAAGAGCAGACCGGCGCCCCAGGCGCTCTTGCACACCTGCTTAGTGGCAAATTGGCGCTCGGTCGAGAGCATGGAGAAGCGCTGGAAGGCATGTGCCAGGTCGAGCCAGGCGCGATCACTGGTGGCCATGGCAAGGTGGGTCAGGAAGGCAGCCGCAATTCCGCCGTTGTAGTGATATTGGCGCTCTTGCCGAGCGTCGTTGACATAGTGGCGGGCATCCTGCACATTGTCGACGCGGGTTATCAGGCCATCCGCAGGTGCCCAGGCCGTATAGAGCAGATGAGGCAACTCGGGTTGAGCGTCCCAGAGCCGTTTCAGCCAGATACCTGCGTTCAGCGCCACCTCTAGATGCCCCGTGATCACAGCCGACATTCCGAATTGGCAGGTGAGAAAGAGCAACTGCGGATCGTGGGGGCCGGTGCGATCGCGGCACATCCACACGCCACCGGTGTCCGGATCTTGAAAGCCCGAGGCAAAGCGCATGGCTCGGCTCGCGAGATCAAACCGTCTCAATAGCCAGGCTCCATACGCAAGAACCGTCTCGGGATAGGTGTTAAAGGCGTGGTTAGCCGTGGCGTCCCAGGTCACACCCCCGTGAAATGCCCCGTTTCGGCCGACCGCATGTTGCTCTATCCAGCTAACGGCGCAGTGGGCAGCCCCGGTCTCACCGCTGACGGCAAGTGCCCAGGGCACACGGTAATAGGTGACGCGGGGTTCGCCTGCGCCGGCAGGTCGGCCATCACTGGCAAGATTCCGAAGCAAAAACGCAACCCCGCGCCGCCGCGTGGCCTCGAGCATCTCGATCTTTCGCCCTAGTTCGTCCTGAGTAGGTGTCTCCATCACGCTCATCACAGCCTTACTGACCTTTTGCGAGGGTTTGCCATTCCTCGCGGAAACTACCTTGCAGTTGCCGACTACCGGCCCACGCCGCGCAGACGCGGATCCAGGCGATCCCGCATGCCATCGCCGATGGTGTTCAAGGCCAGGACCAGCGCGAAGATGCAAAAGCCAGGCGCAAGCACATACCATGGGGCTTGCGCCGGGTAACTTTGCGCGGCCTTTAGCATGGTTCCCCAGGTTGCGGTAGGTGGTTGGACACCCAAGCCGAGGTAACTTAGCCCGGCTTCAACGAGGATTGCAACGGCCATGGCCAGTGTGATTTGCACCAGGAGCGGGCCCAGGCAGTTCGGCAAGATGTGGCGCATGATGAGCCGCAAGTCGCTAGCTCCGGCTGCCCGGCTGGCCAGCACGAAGTCAGTTTCCGCGAGGCCCATCACGGTTCCCCGAAGTAGGCGAGCAAATCGGGGAACAAAGACAACGCCGACGGTGAGGATGATGCTCTTCTGAGAGGCGCCGAACGCGGCGACAACGAGGATGGCAAAAAGTATTGCTGGGAAGGCGAGCAGCGCGTCCTGTATGCGCATCAGCACTGCATCCGCCAGGCCGCGGGCAAACCCGGAGTACAGGCCAATCGGCAGACCCACGGCGACGGCAAGACTGACGCCCAACACGGCGACCACAAGCTCAACGCGGGCACCATGGACGATCCGGCTCAGAATGTCACGGCCGTATTCGTCCGTGCCGAGCCAATGGGTGCGTGACGGTGGCTGAAGGAGTTGGTTGGAATCGAGCCGGTTTGGATCGCCAGGCGCGATCCAAGAGGGAACAATCGCGCAGATAACCGCGAACATGGTGATAGCCAGCGCCGCGGCAAAGACCGGGTCCGCTTTCAGACTGGTCACCTGGATCAGGCGGTGCCTAGAAAACGGCCGGGCGATCTCGATCGTAGTCATCTGCGCGCTCATGTTATTGCACCCGTAACCGTGGATTAATGAGACCGTACAACAAGTCAACAACCAGATTCATCAGCGTGAGACCGACAGCGACAAATAGCACGGAGGTTTGCACTAGCGGATAATCCCGGTCGAAGATGGCCTGGACAGTCAGCCAGCCGATCCCGGACCAGCCGAAGACCTGCTCGATGATGACCGCTCCCCCAAGCAACGCGCCAATTTCCAGGCCCGCAATCGTCACCACCGGAATCAGCGCGTTCTTCAGCGCGTGACGGATGATGACGACGCGCTCGCGTAGACCTTTGGCACGGGCGGTTCGCACGTAATCGGCGGCCATCACTTCGATCATGTCGGCCCGCAGAAAGCGCATGAGCGTTGCCGAGAGATACACGCCGAGCGTGACGGCCGGCATGATCAAGCGCTTCAGGTTTTCCGTGGGATCGTCGCGGAAAGGCACGTAGCCAGTGGCCGGAAGCCACTGCAATTGGACGCTGAACAAGAGGATGAGGGCAAGCCCGAACCAGAAGCTGGGTACCGCTAATCCGGCGCTCACAAAGCTCACCACAGCTCGGTCCAGGAGGGTTCCGCGGCGCAGCGCTGCAAGGATCCCGAGCGGGAAGGCAATCACCATCGCGAAGATGGTTGCACCTGCGACGAGCTCTAAGGTCGCTGGCAGCTTCTGCAGAAACAAATCAAGCGTTGGCCGCTTGCTGCGCAGCGAGTCCCCGAAATCACCGCGAGCCACTTCTCGGAGCCAAAGGAGGTATTGAACTGGGATCGGACGGTCGAGTCCCATCTCTCGCCGAAGTGCCTCAAGCTTCGGTTTGTTTTCCGGGCGCGCTGCCTCTCGTCCCATCTTCATGGCTGCCGGATCGCCGGGGGCTAGCCGGATCAGCGTAAAGACGACGACGGATACGAAGAAGAGTGTAGGAATCGCCTCGAGGCAGCGGCGAGCCGCAAATCGAGCCATGACGATTCTCGCGTGCGAGCACGCCGGGCCAGCGGATACACCGCGAGTGCATTCTGGCTAGCCCGGCTGCAGAGTGCTTAGGTGAGCGTTGCGTTTTTCACAAAGACGTACCCGAGAGGGTTGATTTCCCAGCCAGTCACGTTAGGTGCCAGCAGCGATGCTTGTGGCGCCTCCTGGATCACCAGGATGGGCAAGTCAGCGACGAAGAGTTCCTGCAGGCGGCCGTAAAGTTCGGTACGCTGAGCCTGGTCTAGCGTTTGATTGGCAGCGCTGGCAAGCTCGGCTGCCTCCAGATTTGTCCACCCATCATCCAGATGAGGCTTGAGCCCGAGCCCGACAAAATAGTTCGGATCAGCGAAGCCGGGGAACACGTTCCAGATCACGTCGTAGGTGTGGTTGATGTAATTGTCGAGCCAAACGCCGAGCTCTTGGATCTCGATGTTCATCCTGATCCCAGCCTCAGCGAGCCCAGCTTGCCAGATAGTGGCCGCCTTTTCTCCATCTGGATAGCCCTGGATTGTCAGGCAGGTGAACTCAAGGTTGCTTACGCCCGCTTCGGCCAGGAGCGCCTTCGCCTTCTCCGGATTGTACTCGTATCCCGGTAAATCCTTGAACGCCCAATGCGTCGAGCCGACGAATGTCCACTTCTGCCGGCCTTCTCCAGAAAAAACGGTCTGTTGCACGGCATTCTTGTCTAGACAGTGGGCGAGGGCCTGGCGCACCTTCGCGCTGGAGCGAATCGCCTCGTTATTCTTGCCGAGCAACTCAAACAGGTGAATGCTGCTCGTTGGCACAATCATCACTTGCACGTCCGGATCTGTCTTGAGAGGAGCGGCTTGTGAGACCGGAACATCCAGAATAGCATTGACCGCTTTTGCCTTGAGATTGGTGATGGCGACCTGCGCCTCCGGCACGATCCGGAATGTCACCTGGTCAACACCGGGTACCCCTGCCTCGAAATAGTTCTCATTGCGCTCCAGCGTGATGTGGTCGTTAGGGATCCATTCCAAGAAGCGAAATGGTCCGCTTCCGATGGCGTTCGCCTCGATTTCGTCCGCGATCTCAGGAGAGATGATCGAAAGGGGCACCAGACCGTCCAAGAAGTCTGCTTGGACATTGTTGAGCGTGATTTTGATTGTCCTTGGGTCGAGCACCTCGTAGGCGGCAATATTGGCCACCCGGCTTGACCAAACTGTCTGCTTCTCAGCGATGCGCTTATAGGAAAACTCCACGTGGCTGGCTTCGACAGCCTGGCCATTGTGATAGGTCACGCCATCTCGCAAGGTGAACACGTAAGTCTTTTCGTCGGGGTTTTCCCAGCTCTCAGCCAACTCGCCCACGTATCCCAAGTCAGGTCCATACCGGACGAGTGAGTTGAAAACCGTAAAGCGCATCATGTGGTTATATAAGATCAACTGGCTCACGTGAGGATCGGTCGTATCGATGTCCCCGCCCGCGGCAACGATCAACTCGCCACCTGACTGTGCTACGACGCGAAGAAGCGGAGACGAGCCTATTGCTGGACCGAGTATGCTTGCTCCAAGACCGACCATCCCCGCCCGAGCGAGGAGATCGCGCCGATTCAGGCGCACATTAGCTGAGCACTCGTGTTGCGAAGTGACGATGTGATATGATTTCTTGCTCATGAGTGACTCCTCTGGCTAAGATTCGTCCGAGAACTGCCTGCGCACCGCGGCCGCTGCGGAGCTAACGTGATCTTTGCCAGCTCAACGGGACCTCAGCGTCCTATGTTCTCATCGCCGGACACTGGCATCTTAGCTTGCTGGTGGGGACTGTCAACTCCGCTCAGCCGAATTGCTCGTTGTTGCATCATCGGCCGAACGCTTGAGCTTGGCTCGAAAGCGCACCGTTCCTCGGCTGAACGTGATATCGACGGAGTGGCCAAAGCTCGAAAGTCGTTGCATGGGAAGGAGCGTTGGTGTCCATGCAAGCGCATCCGCGACGAGCAGCTCCTGGCCGGTTGCGGCGATGCGGACTGTGATGGCTTCTTGCAGCGGCGCGATCGCCCGTGCGAAGCGATAGGCGCGTGCCGCGTCCCATTCCGTGGTGATGATGTAATCCTCAGGTTGCGGGAACGGCGCGTAGGTCGCCCCGTCGGCAGCCTGTGGCGTGGGCACGAGCGTTCCGCGCTCCAACCCAGCAATCGCGGCAATGAGAAGCTCGGCGCCGCGCTCCGAAAGCATGCGCTCGATCTCAGGCAGGCGCGCTCCGTCAGGCCACGAGATGCGCTCCTGAGCGATGACCGGCCCGGTATCCCAGCCGGCATCCATTAGGTGGATCGTCACGCCGGTTACTTCGTCTCCTGCTCGCAAGGCCCAAAAAACCGGCTCTGGACCACGCCAGCGCGGCAACAGCGACGGGTGCACGTTGAGACACCCTAGGCGCGGGAGATCGCGGACCGCCCGGGGCACGCGGAGGGGGAAACAGCTTGCCACGATCAGATCTGGTGCTCGTCGCGCGATCGCCGCAACCGCGCGTTCATGCCGGAGAGTTGGCATGGCGAGCACGGGAATGCCCTGGCGCCGTGCCAGCGTGAGCAGCTCATCGTCTTCTGGTTGGGTACCGGACGGATTCTGACCTAGCGTCGGCAACGGAATGATGCCGGTTCGGGACGGAGCCGGTTGCGGGAGTTCGAGCACGGGTGGACCGCCGGGAGGCCCCGGAATCACCACGGCGCGGACGTCGTGCCCGGCGCGGAGGAGCGCTCGCAGCGCCGGGGGCGAGCCCAAATAACACATGCCGAGAACGACAATGCGAAGCTTCACGGAGTTTGACATGGACTCTTTCGCTACACTAGCGTACGTTGCTGGCCGCGCGATCTCGTTAGCGCGTGGCGCGCGTAGGAGTGTGTCGATGCCACGAATGGTTCACTGTGTCAAGCTGGGCCGGGAGTTGCCCGGCCTGGACAAGCCGCCATTCCCTGGTGAGCTTGGTCAGCGCATCTACGAGCACGTCTCCGCCGAAGCGTTTGCCATGTGGCAGCCGTATATGACCATCTTGATCAATCATTATGGCCTGAACCCTGCTGACCCGGAAACGCGGAAGCTGCTTCGCCAGGAGATGGAGGAGTTCTTCTTCGGAGAAGATGCCAAGCTCCCGGAAGGCTGGGTCCCGCCGGGCGCGGGAACGCAAGGCAAGGGTGGCGCGCCTGCACGGAAGAAGTGACGGCGGTTAGTCCCAATCGCCGTCCGCTTCCTGCTCCGCTTCGTCGATAAGACGAGAATGCAAGCTGGCTAGCACCTGCTGCCTCCACGCGAGTGCTTCTGGACCCTCCATCGCCCAGCGCACGAGGTCGGCGTCCATTGCCTCCAGGGCTCGGAGGCGCACATGTTCGGTCAAGCACCCGTGTTCCACCTGCTGCATGGCCAGGGCCAGCCAGATGGTTGGGCCCTCCTCCGGGTCAGGCAAGCTGTCCGCGAACGCATGCAACACCGACGCGGTTGCTTGTTCTGGTGAGCCTCCCGCGGCCAGAGTCTCCTCGAACACGCGGCGCACATCCTGCGCGAGGAGATCATCGAAAACGCTTGGGTCCGCTGCTTCCATCGTGCCTGGCTGTCTGCCGCTCCTGCGTGCTGGCCCACGACGTGGTTTGGCAGCGACAGATGCTGGTGCTGGGTGCGCTGGTTTCAGGCGGAGTCCCCGGCCGGGCGCTCCTTCAACTGGCGCAACTCAGCCTCCACCTCGTCCTCCTGAAGCCCAATGCCTGCCTTCAGCATCGCGAGCTCTGCCTCGATTTCCGGATCTTCAAGCTCAAGGAATTGCTGTTCAACGGTATCGACGCTCATTTCAACGAGCGCGGCTGCCTTCGCTTCAGAAGACCGGATCTTTCGCTCCATGCGCTCTAGGTCGGCCGTCGGATCCAGTGGAGAGAAACTCACCAGCGCTTCTGCAACCTGGGTGGTTGCCCGCGCCGCGCGGTGTCGCGCGATCAGCGTGTCACGCCGGCTCAGCGTTGCCTGATATTTCGCTTCAAGCTGCCGAAGCTGGTCTCTCAGTTTGGCAACGACCTGCAACTGCATCTGAACCTGCTGCTCGTAGACCTGGGCATTTGCCTCGTTATCGCGCTTGCGGCGCAGCGCCTCGCGCGCCAAGTCGTCTTTGCCAGCGTCCACCGCGCGTTTGGCCTTCAATCCCCATTCGCTGGCCAAGCGCCGGGCCTCGTCCCGGTCTGCCTCTAGCAACTTCTGTTGCACGATCATCTCCTGAACCTGCTGGCGGGCTTGGGCGATCGTGCTTTCCATATCCCGCAAGATCTGGTTCAGCATCTTTTCGGGATCCTCGGCGCTGTCGATCAGGTCATTGATGTTCGCTCGAATGAGCCGGGACAACCGGTCCATGATACCCACGCTGCGCCTCCTTCTCTGCCCCGGCCTGCTGGGAGGGCCGGCTCAGTCTACGGTAGTCGACCCGGTACTGAAGCGCAAGGCGTCGCTGGCGCTCGCTGGGCGCTCGTGCGTCGCGGGTGTAAGCGGAACCAGGGGATCGATCCGGATGCGCAGCCAGCGGTGCGCCTCGCGGAGAGCGTGCTCGACGGCCGCGGGTGTCTCGGCGCGGGCAAACAGGAAGCCGAGATAGCTCGCGCCCTCGGGCAAAGGCTGAATTGGATAATTCACCTTGGCGGTAATCTCGACGCCGCTAATACCTGGTACTGCGCGCGCCTCTTCGATGCCACTCACGCCGCGGAACATGCCGCCGCGCGGAATGGGGATCATCATGACCCCTACCGCGGGACCACGGCGCTCGAGCGTCGCAAGGGGCAGCCCGACCGCATGGCGTAGAATGATCTCCTCAAGCGACATGCCCGCGCCAAATTCCAGCACGGTCGAGCACAACCCCCCGATCGACCGGCCCGCAAGCTCAATAGGCCAGACACCTTCCGCGTTGATCCGTAGCTCGGCGTGAACGGGACCGGTGCGTAATCCCAGTGCCTGGGCGGCTTCGGCAGTCCGCCGTGCGATTGCTTGCTGAATCTCGGTGGGCAGTCTCGACGGCGTGACGTAGATCGTCTCCTCAAAGTAGGGGCCGTCGAGCGGATCCGGCTTGTCGAACAGCGCCAGCACATTGAGCGTGCCGTCCGTCAGCAAGCCTTCGAGTGCCACCTCGCGCCCAGGGATGAACCGCTCCACGAGCAGGGGAGTCGTCTCAGGATCGGCACCCTCCGCCAACACAATCTGCCGTGTCCGGCTGAAGGCGGCGATGAACTCGCCAGGGGAGTCGGCGCGGATCACGCCCCGGCTCCCGGAGAGTCGGGTCGGCTTGACCACGCACGGGAAGGGGATGTCGCCAGCGATTGCAGCTGGATTCGCTGTGATCGGGACGGCGCGGAATGCTGGCACAGGGACGCCTGCGGTAGCCAGACGCTCACGCATCACGAGCTTGTCCCGCGCGGCAAGTGCTGATGCCGGGTCGTTATGCGGTAACCCGGCCAGGGCGCTCGCCTTTGCCGCGACGAGCGTGGCGCTGTCATCCACGGAGAGAATCGCCATCACCTGATGCGCCTTGGCGAAGTCGGCGGCTTGCCGAGCGGCATCCTCTGGATCGGCGAAATCGAGCGGCAGAGGTGTCTGCCTCTGCTCAGCCAGCGGCGGCGGCGTGTCAACCCCGATAATCACGTCGAGGCCGAGTCGCTTGGCCGCGGTGAGGAAGGCACCCGCGCGGTAGGTGGCCGGCCCCATCAACAACATGACGCTCGGGTTGCGGGGCGTAATGCCTCCCAGCGTTTCACGTGCATCACCAGCGGGCGCCAACTGCTCCGGTGCAACGCACGAACCAAACAGGGACGCACCTCCGTGCGCCCCCGTTGTGCCCCATCGGTCGTTCGCGTGCTCGTGCGTCATGGCACGCCTCGCTGCATCCTGTTACGGTTGCGTGGGTGGCGTCGTCTTCTGGCCGAGGCTGCAAACAATCAGCGTATAGACGCCACCGGCGCCGTCCGACGTAATGCTAATGTCCTTGATGCGGAGATTGGCATACGGAGTTGTTGACCGATCTTTCCCTAGCCAAGCGTTGACCTTGTCCATTGCCGCTCCCGGATCGCTTGCGGCGTTTGGACTGTGGAAGAGAAAGACGCGCGTGTCACTTGCGGGCAAATCAATCATCTGTACCCTGCTCCCGGCCGGCCACGTTCACCGTGGACGCGACCTCACACCCTTGCACCAACCAGCGTGCGGCATCATCTCCCGCACGAGTGCATTCCTCTGGAGTATACGCTGAGCGCCACACCAGCTTGCTACCAGGTTCTCCCCTGGCAGAGGTAAACCAGGTTGCCAACGGCAATGCGCGTCGCCGGCCCGTGGTACCGCGCGTAATAGCCCCGCATGCCATCGCTCAGGAACTGGAGCGCCCCGGTCACCGTGCCGTCGGACCGCGCATCCTCTGGAAAACGGAGCGCGAACCGGCTGAATTCTACGCAGGGGGCCGCGGGGACGATGTCCGTCAGCAGAATCTGGCTGCCATCGCTCGTCACAATCGCCAAGCCAGAGGTCAGGTCTTCTTCGCCGATCACCTGATCAGTGGCGATCAGCAAATTCTCCCCGGCGATGCCGTCCGTAAGGTGCGGGCCAAAGTGCGCCCGCATGGCGTCATAGTGGCTCGTAAATCCAAGGGAAATGCCGTTTACTCCCCGGCGATTTTTCGAGGACGGATGCCCTCGGTGGTGCACATCCAAGAGGAACTCGCCCGTGTCAGTCACTCCTCGTACACCATCGCCCGTCACCTCGATCGCTGGGACCGCGCGGAGTGGTGTCGGGACATAGCGCTGCCGTGGAGGCTGACCGACCTTGAGGCTTGCTTCCTGGATTTGCAGACGGACGATCGGTCCAAGCAGGATCATGTCATCTCACTTCAACGTTTGTTCATAGCGCCTTGCTGATTGAGCCTCTCAGAGACCAGCCGGCGGCCTCCGTGACGCGATGAGGATCACGATCACGCACAGGAGGAGCAGGGCCATCACTCCGACGACAACGACGGTGAAGAGCCGATCGTCAGCGTCTCGCTCGTCACCCTCGGTGAGTGCAGCGTCTGGGGAATCAACGGAAAGTTCCCTGGCCTCTGCGGAGGCGGGCGGCTCAGTTTCCGGGGGCTCTTGCAGTGGCTGCGTATCGGTTCTCACGCGGTGAAGCTTACCAGAGGCCGTCAGATTGGTGACAACGGACGCCTGCGCCGGGCATACCGCGCGGGTAGGCCCGCCGTTCCCATCGCCTGGCGAGCCACATGGCGGTCAGAAGCACGATCAGCCCTCCCACGACGTCGAGCAGATAGTGATTCGCAGTGACGACGACAGAGCCGGCCATGAACACAGGGTGGATCGTGGCCAGCAGCCGCACCCACCATTTCGCGGCAACAGTGGCGCACAAGAGAATGCTGGCGATCACCGACCAGGCCACATGCATGCTCGGCATCGCGGCGTAGACATTGACGAGGCTTGGAATGGAACCATAGGCATTGAACAGGCTACTCCCCGTGGCGTCGCCGTAATAGTGGGGTCCATACAGCAGCAGCGTATCCACATAGCCGTGAGAGGCAGGAAGGAGACGCGGGGGAGTAAGGGGGAAGAGCGCATAGCCAGTCAGCGCGAGCAGGAGTGAGATCGCGAAGACCCTCCTCCACCGGCGGAACGCATGGGGAGCGCGCCATGCAGCAAGCGCTCCCGTGGCCGTCAGCACCGGCAAAAAGCCAAACACGTAATACCAATTCGCTGCCTTAACGAGCCACGTATGCGCCAGCGCGGCCCGCTGGACATCGAGTTCCCAATCGATTCGGAGCCAGCGCTCAAGCTTGAGCACCCACGCAGCGTGGGTTTCGCCGACGATGGGACCACGGCCTGCCACAAGCCAGCGAATGAGGGTATACAGTGCATAGAGCGCGAGAAGCGGCGCAAGGCCAATAATGATCCGCTCGCTCGAAGAGGGGGTATCGCTGGGCAGCGAAGCCGCGGTAGATTGCGGCACGGTGAGGCTAGGTGCGGCCGCCGGTGATTCCGCGCTCCATCGGCGCTGTGCCACGACCGCTGGGAGACACTCAACCGTCTGTTCTACCTGCTGACGTGACAGCGCTCCGGGCATGGCACACCGCGCTAGACCAACTGCCTGACACTATCCTTTGCGCAAAAGATCACTTCCCCTCGCCGCACCCCCAGACTGGTGTGCCTATTGTAGAGAGTGTGGGGAGTGTTGTAAACCGGGACAGCCGAAAAGTGTGCGTTCGTTCGCACCGATTTCGCGCTTGGCGCTGGAGGGACTTGCAATGCACGAGAACGAGATGGCCAAAGACGAGCGTCCAATTGCCGTGGAAGGGCTCGCGGAAGTTGTGCTCAACGTTCACGATATGGACCGCTCGCTCGCGTTCTATCGCGATTTGCTCGGCTTGCAGGTCATTTCCCCGCCGAGCATGACGAATCCCATATTTCTCCGAGCAGGCGCGGCGACGACAGATTTGCCGGCCCTCGTCGTCTTAGTGCAGTTGCCACCAGAGACCCCGGAATTCGTGCCGCCGCGCACACTCCACCATCTCGCGTTGGCGGTGCCTGCCGCGCAATTCGATGTGATCCACGCCTCCTTGGTGGAGCGCGGATACGCCGTGAGAACCGGACAGCATCCTGTGCTGCCGTCGCGCACGCTCTATATCAACGATCCGGACGGCAACGAAGTCGAGCTGATCGCTCCCATGGCGTAGCGGCGTGCCCGGCGCTCGGGACTGAGCAAAAAGACGTGACCACATCCCGCCGCGATGATGGGCGGGCCTGGCTTGCCAGCGGTTGGCGCTGCCCACCATCGGGAAATTGAGGCGGCATCAGTTCCCGGAACGTGGCTGGATGGGAGGCGAGCCGCCGGTGTCGCCCGAACTACCTGATCTGCTGCTTGGGCCGCTGCCGCGGCTGACTCCCACCACACTGGCATAGCGCCAGATGCTGTCTTGGCCCCGGCCGGTGTACTTGCCGCCGTTCCGCTGCAAATCGCTCAGCGCATAGCGCAGCTCGGCGAGCTCGTCGGCCGAAAGCTGGTCGCAGGCCAGTGCTGGACCTTCACCCCTGACAAGCAGCTCTGTCCGCGTCTCGAATCCACCGCTGGCCTGGTGCCCAGTCGCCACGCAAATGCTGCGTTGTTCAATGCCTGCTGGCCGGGGAAACTCCTTCGGCAAAGGTTGGCCGTCGGGGCCCAGCAAATAGCTAGCCCACACGGGATTTTGATGCACCGCAAGCATCATGGCTTGCCAGATGGGACCGGCGCCCTCGATTCCGTCGCGTGGGGGGAGCTGGGTCGCCGCATCACCCGTGGCCGAGGTTTGTCCGGACCAGACGCCGACGGCGAGGTCGGTGGTGTATCCCATGGTCCAAATGTCCTTCCAGCCGTCGGTCGTGCCGGATTTGGCGGCTGTTGGGCGGCCGAGCGCCTCGGCGGTCTGCTCGAACAGGTTGCCACGACCGAAGACCATCTCGCGCGCCGCGTTATCGGTCAGAATCGAGGTGATCTGATAAGCATACTCGGCGCGGAGCGCTTGCTCCCCTGGGTGCTCCTTGAGCCACGCTTTCAGATCGTACAAGACGTTGCCACGGTTGTCTTCAATGCGCAAAATCGGATTGGCGGGCACGTACCGCCCGTTATTCGCGAACGTGGCGTAGACGTTCGTGTGCTCAAGCAGCGAGACTTCGCCGGTGCCTATCGAGAATGACAGCCCGTAGTTGTACCAAGGCTCGGGCAGCCCACCGAGGCGAACACCCATGCGCTTCGCAAGCTCGTAGGCGTGCTCGATGCCAGCGAATTTCCCTGCCTTGATCGCTGGGATATTGAGGGAATTGGCAAGCGCCGTCCGGACGCTGACCGCACCGTAGAACAATCCCGTGTAGTTCTGCGGGCGCCAGACGCCGCCAGGGCAGGTGGGGCAGGGCTCTTCTATGGAGGTATCCATGATGACCGTACCAGGATTCCAGCCGCTTTCAAAGGCCGCAGCGTAAATCACGGGCTTGATGGATGAGCCGGGCTGCAAGAGCGCCAGGGCGTAGTTGTTCTGACCGCCGATGCTCGCATCGTTGAAGTCGGCCGAGCCAACCATCGCCAGGATTTCGCCGCTCCATGGAACCATCGCAACCAGCGCGGCATTATTGCGGCCATAGGGGAGATTCGCAGCTACTCCTTGCCGGACGATCTCTTCTGCCCGCTCTTGCAATGTCACGTCGAGCGTCGTGTAGACCTGCAACCCGCCGCGGTAGTATGCATCCTCGCCATAAATGCGCTTCAGATAGTTCTGAACATAAATGGTGAAGTGTGGCGCGTGCAGAATGCCGCCGGATCGCGTCTTGGGCTGGAGAGGCTCCCGAAACGCGGCATCCGCTTCCGCTCGCGTGATGTAGCCATACTTGACCATCTGGTTGAGCACATATTGCTGTCGCTTCTTGGCGATGTCGAAGTTGTACGTCGGGTCATAGTACGAGGGTGCCTGCGGCAATCCAGCCAGCAGCGATGCTTCGGCTAGATCGAGCTCACTCGCGTGCTTCCGGAAATACGTCTGCGCAGCCGCCTCGATGCCGTAGGAGCGCTGGCCATAAAAGATCTGATTGAGGTACATCGTCAGGATGTCCTCTTTCGAGAACTTCCGGTCAAGCTCGACCGCCGCCAGCGCCTCCTTGAATTTCCGGGTGAAGGAGATGTCGTTCGGGTTGATCTGGTCCGGGTACAGGCCGCGCGCGAGCTGCTGCGTGATGGTGGAGCCACCCGATGATCCCGTGCCGCTGAGGTTGATCAAGGCACCCCGGAGAATGGCGATCGGCTCAACGCCGTAATGGCTCCAAAAGGTCGCGTCCTCGGCGGCAACAGTTGCATCGATTGCCACCTGTGCGATCTGGTCGAGTGTGACAAACTCTCGATACCCGCCCTCTGGCGCCTCAACTTCCGTGAGCAGCACGCCGTTGCGGTCGTAAATGCGAGTCGTCTCAAACGTTTGGGCGAAGACGGTCGCGGCGTTTGGCAGGTTCTCATTGACGCGGCGATAGGCTTCGACCGTGCCCGCGACGGCTGCCGCGGTTGACGCCACGAACAGCCCGACCGCGACCAGCAATGACAGCATCAGGAGCACGCCGCCGGCGATGACGAATCGCCAGTAGCCGAGCCCGCGGTTCTCCTCGCGCCCCGTCACTCCCGGCAGGAGATTAGGTGGCAACCCGACCGGACGGCGGGCGAGCACCGAACTCTGATACCGCCCCACGCGCCGGCGTGCGGTTGGATAACGACGATGCGCGCGCGCTATGCGTCCGTGGCTCATAGAACACAGTCCGGGCGTTTGCGAATGACACGGGCCGTGCGGGCGCATGCCCCTCGTTTCCCCAGACGCTGCCAGCACCGCTGGGGTTTCACTCATGGTAGCACGAGCGTGAACCGCTGGCTTCCAGCAAACGGCCGTCAGCCATCAGGAGGGGCACGATGCATCGCGTGCGGATCAATCAGCTAGCACTTCCAGCCTTTTTATCTCTCACCTTCCCTTGCGCCTCGCCTCCTGAGCCACATGCTGACGGCTGATCGTTGATGACTCAATGCTCTCCGGAAGCGATCGTTGCCACAAGCTGGCTGGAAATCGCCGCGCGCTTCTTGGCAAGCTCCTCATCGGTAATGTGGCCAGCGTTACGTAGCTCGACGAGCGCATGCAGCCGGATGGCTGCCTCGCCGAGCGCAACCAGCCGGGCGGAGCGGCGCTGCAATTCTTCCCGGCTCAGCTGACCCATATTCGCCAAGTCGACGAGCGCAGCGAGCGCTTCTGCCTGCTGCGCTGCCGGCGGAGGAGCAATTTCCTGGCCCGCTGCTTGGCAGGCCGACGCCTGCCGTGACGCGTCAAACACTGCTACAGCCGCTGCCTCAAAGGCGCGAACGATGTCCCAAGCCGCCGTTGCTTCTGCATCCGCTTGTCGAGATTCTGATTCGGCGGAAACAGCGGCGTCTTCGCGCGGCTGCTCGATCGTCCAAGTCTCGGCGACAGGACCATCATCGTCCTGCTGAGCCAGGGCGGTCCACTCAGCAAGCACGAGATCTGCCGCCTGCGATGTACTAAGGACGCTCTGAGGTTCGTCCTGATTGCCAGAGCCGCCGGGGGCGTCAGTCACCACCTGGAGTGGCGATGTCGCTGTATCTTGCAATGATTGGTCTGTGGCTGGCTTGGGGTGAGGCAGAAAGCTCGGCTGCTCGTCAAGCTCGATCTTCGCCATTGTCTCGATCGCCGGGGGCGCCGGTTGGTGCGTGATGGCGGCGACCGGTGCGGTTGTTCCAGCATCGGCGGTTGGCGTCTGGGTGGGTGCCGCAGAGACAGGACGGCGTGTTGGCCCGCGCCACGGCTGAACCAGTGGTGCCGGGGTGCCAAACGGGATGCCGCGCGAGCGCAAGCCGACCAAGAATGCGCCGCGCTCGCGGAAATTGAGATCGGCGTTAGGAAGTTGATCAAAGATGAAAGGCAGGTCGAAGCGGCCGGTTGTCTCATCGCCGATGCCGACGTAGACAGCGGGGGTGCCCCGCCGGTCTTCGATCTGGGCGCCAAGGACGTCGCTCACCAAAGGCAACGGTAGGCGATTGAGGCCATCATCTTCCTCGCTTCCCCAGATCAGTGAGCGAGTGGTCAGCCAGATCTCGGAAGGAACGGCCGGCAAGCCGACGCGCAACGGCGCAGAGGCGCGTCCCGTCCAGATGACGTTTTCTGATTCGTACTGCGCCGCTTCCTCCCAGGCGAGATGAAATGCAGGCTCTGGCAACTGGCGCTCGGTAAGCTCAGGCCGCATGCCAGCAAGGAGCAAAGCATCGCGCAAGCGTTCTGCTCGTCGCCCGCCTCGCCCGCCTAATCCGCTTCGAAGGCGGACGGAAAAGAGACGAGCGGTGAACTCATCACGATACAGAATGCGCAGACCGGGATCGTCGTGATTGACCAACGAAGTCATCACCACGCCTTCGATCCAGGCGATCGGTAAGCCGAAGCCGTGTGGCTCGCGCTCGTCAACGAGCAAGTACCGCTCGGTGATGCGGAGGCGGGAGCTTGGCAGCCGCCCTCCATAGCTGGCGAATCCAGGGAATCCACCGAAGATGTCGCAGGTGGCCTCGAAGAGGACCTCACCTCGTTCCTCTACCCATGCCGTTACGGCGCTGACTGGCCGTGCCCGCCTGGCCGGAGCCGCCGGAAGAGGATGCACCATCTTACCCCGCGGCCAGAGCCGCAATCGCGAGACGCCCAGCACCATTGTTGCCTTCCTCCATCAAGCCATCAGCCGTCAACTATCAGTCGTCAGTCAGGAGGTGCGACCACCATGCTTGCCCCGGGCAGCCATTCCCGTTCCTCCTGGCTGTCATGGGAGGCGACAGGTCCTAGCCTCACCATTTCCTGATTCCCGACGTCCGACTCCTGATCCCTCACTCCCGCAGCTGGATGTGCGGCGGGCCTATGCTAGCGCAAAATGGTGCGTACGTACAGTCCCTCGCCGGGATTCGGAGCTGGGGACTAGGGAGGGGAGTCAGGAGTCAGGGGCGGGGGTCGGTTGAGGGGCGATGGGCTGGGGGCTGGGGGCTGGGGAAGTTGCGAGCTTCGAGCTACGAGCTTCGAGCTACAAGCTTTCAGGTGTCAGCCGTCAGGGATTTTAGGGGCGTGATTAATCGCGCCCACTCGTTAGGCGCCGGGACGCGCGGATGCCCGACGCCTGGCAGGCGATGCCGGCCATCGCGCGGGGCTAAAGACCCCACGCTCAACCGACAACGCCCCCTTCAGGGGGCTAAACCAGACACCGGCCGTGGTAACACCAGCCGGCTTCAGCCGGCTTTGTAGCCTCAGCGCGGGGTCTTTAGCCCCGCGCGAGAGGGCTGGACTTCAGATAATGGACGCGGGATGCCTCGATGATCTCTTTAGCCCCGCGCGAGGAAGCTGGACGGACGACGATTTCGCCCGGCATGCTTCCCCGTCATCCGTTCGCGCGAGGGTGGGGGTGCGCAGCGAGGAATCTTTATGCCATCTCCGTCGTTCCGAGGCGTGTCGCACCGTCGTTCCGAGTGCAGCGAGGAATCTCTCCCGCTGTTGCCACACCCACCGGCGAGCGCCGAGTGCAGACACGTGGCGACCTGCCCTGCGTCGCACGCAGAGAGATCCCTCGCGTCGCACTCCCGCGCTCTTGCGAACGGGATAGCGAAAAACGGCACCGCCGCACGGTGGCGAGCGCTTGCGGGCACGACTAAACCGCGCTGCGCGAACGAGATACCCCTGCCATTGTCACACTCTGCGACGAGCGCACCCACCTCCCGTCATTCCGAGCGCAGCCACCCTTCGTCATTCCGTTCGCAAGAGCGCGGGAGTGCGACGCGAGCACTCGTTCCGAAATAAGGCAGCCGGCTTTCTTGGCCGAACCGTGTCCCGAGCAAAGCGAGAGATGAGCCGTGTCCCGAGCATGTCGAGGGAGGGGACGTTCGCTTCGCGCGATGCCGTCTGAAGGAGGTGGGCGAGACGCGACGGGCGCGCTGCATCGCGTCCCTACACCTGCTGACACCTGATAGCTGACTGCTGATAGCTCATCGCTCGAAGCTCGAAGCTCGTAGCTCGAAGCTTCCCTGACCCCTGACCCCTCCCTACGCCCCAGCCCCTAGACCCTAACCCCCGTCTGACCCCTGACCGCTGATCGCTCCCTCTTCGGTAGCCGCTACACCTGGTCGTGCGTCACGTGTTCGAGCCAGTTGCGGACCTGTTGGAGGAAGCGCGCGGCGGCTAGGCCGTCGAGGGCGCGATGGTCAAAGCTCAGGGAAAGGTTCATCATCGAGCGGATAGCGATCATATCGTCAATGACGACTGGCCGCTTGATAATCGCCTCAGTGGACAAGATGGCGACCTGCGGCTGGACAATGATTGGCGTCGAGATGAGTGTCCCAAAGGTTCCGGGATTGTTGACAGTGAATGTCCCGCCCGTTACATCGTCGGGCGTGAGGGAGCCCGCACGGGCTTTAGTGGTCAATTGCGCGATCGCGTGGGCAAGCCCGGCCACGCTGAGACGGTCGGCGTGCTTGATTACCGGCACGATCAAGCCGTCTTCCAGGGCAACCGCGATACCGATGTGAATTGCGCCGCGCTGAATGATGCGGTCCTCGTCCCAGACGGCGTTGAGGCGCGGGTGATCCCGCAGTGCCAGGCATACCGCTTTGACCACAAACGGTAGATAGGTCAGTTCAATGCCTTCCCGTTTCAGGAAGTCGTCCTTCAGCGCGGACCGGAGCGCCACGACGTGTGTCATATCCACCTCCATGACACAGGTGACGTGGGGCGCGGTGCGCTCAGAGCGGACCATATGCTCCGCGATTTGGCGGCGCATTGGCGTCACGGGAATGATCTCGTCGCCGGGGAAGACGCGGACGCGGCCCGCCTCGGCAGGCTGGGCCGGCGTGATTTCACGCTCTGGAACGGGCGGCGGGGCGCTGACCGGCATGGGCTCGGTGACGGTGGTCACGGCAGCGCGTTCCTGGCGAGCGATGTAGGCAAGCAGATCTTGCTTGGTCACCCGCCCTCCAATGCCTGAGCCGGGGATCCGGGAAAGATCAATACCGCGCTCGGCGGCGATCCGTCGCACCACCGGCGATGATCGCGCGCGAAGCAGCTCCAACTCGTCTGGAATCTCTCCCTTCGCGCGCGAGATCGGAGCGAGCAACGGAGAGCCGACTTCCGATGCACCGTTGGTGCGATCGGAGCCACGCGCTTCCGGTTGAGCTTCTCCTTGCATGGACGTGGCTAGCTCGATCGTGCAGATCGGCGTGCCGACTGGAACGGTGGTGTCTGGCTGAACGAGGATCGCTGTCAAAATGCCCGCTACGGGAGCTGGAATCTCCGTGCTGACCTTATCGGTTTCGACTTCGACGAGCGGCTCGAACTTTTCAACGCGCTCGCCAATCTGCTTGAGCCAGCTTCCGATCCGCCCCTCGGTGACGCTTTCGCCGAGCTGGGGCATGGTGACCGTGGTCGCTGTGTGCGTTGCCATTGCATCCTCCGACGTGGGCCGATAGCCGGGACTGGCTGGGGGCATGCTCCTGCTCTTC
Source organism: Thermomicrobiales bacterium (assembly GCA_042408955.1). Lineage (GTDB taxonomy): Bacteria > Chloroflexota > Chloroflexia > Thermomicrobiales > UBA6265 > CALGSZ01. Next base: position 9,516 of record JBHOQQ010000028.1, on the reverse strand, counting down.
GCTGAGAATGCACAAGAGCGCGGATGCCGTCGTTCCTGATTCTTCGTCCTAATCCCTTTACGTGTCCCTACCAGCCCTGATCGACTACCGGCTGGAAGCTCGAAGCGTGGAGCCCGACGTGTCCATCGCAAACCCCGTGACTCCCGAGCCCTAATAAGCGATCAGCGTTCGCAGCGCGGCCGCGATCTTCTCGGCATCGATCATGAACGCGTGCTCTAGCGGCGGGCTGAATGGCATTGCTGGCACGTCTGGCGCCGCGCAGCGCATCACTGGGGCATCCAGATAGGCGAAGGCGTGCTCGGCCACCATGGCCGCCACCTCGCTCGCGACTGAGCAGAGCCGGTTCGCCTCGGTCACGACGAGCACCTTGCCGGTTTTCCGGGCCGAATCAAGAATGGTGGCATCGTCGAGCGGCTTGAGGGATCGCAAATCAATCAATTCGATGCTGGCACCCGTCTCGGCGCTCACCTGAGTGGCCGCGCGCTCCGCCTCATGGACCATCAGCCCGTAGGCGATTACCGTGGCATCAGTCCCTTCTTGAACAAGGCGCGCCGCACCGATGGGAACTTCGTAATCTCCCTCTGGCACTGGTCCTTTGATCAGGCGGTACATCTTCTTGTGCTCCAGGTAGAGCACAGGATCCTCATCGCGGACAGCAGCGGTGAGCAATCCCTTCGCATCCGCTGGTGTCGCAGGGGCGACGACCTTTAGGCCAGGGCAATGGACGAAGACCGCCTCGATACTTTGTGAGTGGTAGAGTGCGCCATGAACCCCCCCGCCAAATGGGACGCGGATGACGATGGGGCAGCCGAAGTCGTTGTTCGAGCGATACCGGAGGCGAGCGGCCTCATTCATGATCTGGTCCATCGCCGAGTGAATAAAGTCGAGAAACTGGATCTCGGCGATAGGGCGCAGGCCATGGATCGCCATGCCGATGGCGGAGCCGATGATGCTCGATTCGGCGAGAGGAGTATCCAGCACCCGCGCTTCGCCGAACTCTTCGAGCAAGCCAGCGGTGACGCGAAAGACGCCGCCGCGCCGCCCCACATCTTCCCCGAGCACCACGATGCGCTCGTCGGCGCGCATCAAATCGCGCAGGGTGTCATGGATAGCTTCGACCAGCGACTTGGACGGGGCCGAGTCCAGCGCGGGCTCGGTGACTCGTGTCGCGGTCAGGTGATCTCGCGTGAGTGTCATGCGAGTCTCCTCCTTGGCGTCATGATGCGTGACGACCGGACGTCACGGTAGCGCCTTACCGCGGCGAGGTTCCCGCGGAATGCTCCGCGTAGACAAAGCGGTCGAAGGTGGAAGGATCTGGCAGCGGGGCACGCTCCGCGTAGTCCGTGGCGTCGTTGATGATGTGCTTGATCTTGCCCTTGATGTCGGCAATGGATTGGTCATCGAGTAAGCCGAGTTCCCGCAGCCTCCTCTCCCAAAGGAGGAGCGGATCGCGGTTGCGCCATGCCTGCACTTCCTCGGGTGATCGGTAGGTCCGGTCGTCATCGTCTGAAGAGTGGGGATTGAAGCGGTAGACTTTCGCCTCGATGAGTGTTGGCCCCTCGCCTCGTCGCGCCCGGTCGGCCGCCTCACGGCAGGCTTGGTAGACTGCCAGGAGGTCAGTGCCGTCAACCACCACGCCGGGGAAGCCATAGCTGGCTGCCCGATCCGCGACGTTGTCGATTGCGACCTGTCGCTCGATCGGCACCGAGATGGCGTAGTGGTTGTTTTCGCAGAGGAAGATGACTGGCAGGCGGTGGATGCCCGCGAAATTGCACGCCTCGTGGAAATCGCCTTTCGAGGAGCCGCCCTCACCGAAACAGACCAGCGCAACTTGCCCGGTCTGGCGGAGCTTGGCGGCGTAGGCAATGCCAGTCGCGTGCGGCAGTTGCGTAGCGACGACGCTCGATCCGCTCACGATCCGCAACTTCGCCGAGCTGTAGTGAGCTGGCATCTGGCGAGCGCCGGACGTGGGGTCTTCCGCTCGGGCTAGCACGCTGAGCAGAATATCCCGTGGAGTGAGGCCCCAGACGAGACAGAGCGCAAGATCACGATAATAGGGAACGAGAACATCCTTGGTCCGATCGAGCGCGAACGCCGCGCCAACTTGCGTCGCTTCGTGGCCCTGGCCGGAAACGACAAATGGTGCCTGCCCGGCTCGGTTGAGCTGCCACATGCGCTCGTCGAGCGCGCGGGCCAGGGCCATGTACCAATACATCTCTCGGAGCGTCTCGGCAGGAAGTCCGCCGTCTCCGCTTGACGGCGGAGCAACGGTGGCGGTTATCGTGCCCTTGCCGACATCGACGCCATCGGGTGGGAGGTATCGGTGATCGGTGGGGGAGTGGCTCCGGGCATCTGGCTGAAACGCCTTCTGAATCGCCCGGGCGGAGGTTGAAACAGCTTCGGTCGCCATTGACCGCTCCTTTGCTCCTGGCTTGCCTTCTCGCATCAGACCCGAGGCTGCAGCGCCGGGATCGGGCCGCGGGGGAGATCGCCGCGTAGGTTTCAACGGCGCTGATGCAGAATGCTCGCCACCGGATGCGCACCACACCGGAGCACACCGGGTGCTGCGTTTGCCATTGTAGTCCTTCGGACAGGGAAGAGACACGCCGCTTGCAGGACACTCGTCCCATCTTCTGAGCAGTACACTACCATCTGAGGGCCGCAACGGAGCGGCCAGTCTATGCATCGGAGGCAGCTATGGCCATCATGTCCTCCTCCTTCGGCTTCGAGCTCACCGAGGAGCAACGTGCCCTTCGGGATACGATCCGCGAGTTTGCTGAGCAGGAGATCGCGCCTCGCGCCGCTGAATGGGATGATCAGCATACCTTCCCAACCGATGTGATTCGCCGGCTCGGAGAGTTAGGAGCGATGGGAGTCGCCTTCCCAGAAGAGTACGGGGGACTTGGGGCGGGTGCGCTGGCGCAAGCGCTGGTCATCGAAGAGCTCGCTCGCATCGACTCGTCGGTCGCCATCACTGTCGGGGCGAGTGTGTCGCTGGGTGGCGAGCCGATCCTGATTTTTGGAACCGAGGAGCAAAAGCGGCGATGGCTCGTGCCGCTAGCGCGGGGCGAGTGTCTGGGAGCGTTCGCCAGCACCGAGCCAGGCGCCGGGTCCGATGTGCAAGCGGCAACCACAACCGCGCGCTGGGACAATGGCACCTGGGTGATCAACGGCACCAAGGCGTTCATCACCAACGCCGGCAATCCCCTCAGCGCGTTCGTCATTACGACTGCTCAGACAGACGTTGACGGCGGGAAAGCGTTGAGCACGTTCATCGTTCCGGTGGACGCTCCAGGCTATTTTCCGCAGCAGCCGTATCGCAAGCTCGGCTGGCATGCCTCTGATACCCGCGAGCTGGTTTTCGCGGACTGTCGCGTTCCAGCCGATGCCCTGCTTGGGCCGCTTGGCAAAGGCGCTCGCGTCTTTCTCACCGCGCTAGATGGTGGCCGGATCGGCGTCGCGGCGTTAGCGGTGGGGCTGGCCCAAGGGGCTTTGGAGCAGGCGACGGCATATGCCAAGACGCGGCATGCCTTCGGCGCGCCAATTGCCCGGCAGCAAATGATCTACGCGAAGCTGGCGGATCTCAAAACGCACATCGAGGCGGCTCGCTTGCTGACCTACCGGGCAGCGGCGCTCAAGGATGCCGGGAAACGATTCACGGAGGAAGCCGCCCAAGCGAAGCTGTTGGCTTCTGAAGTCGCGGTGCGCGCCGCCGAAGAGAACCTGCAGATCCATGGGGGCTTCGGCTACATCGAAGAGTCGGCGGTGCCACGGTTCTACCGCGATGCCAAGATCCTCACTATTGGCGAAGGGACGAGCGAAATCCTCCGGTATGTGATTGCCCGGCAAATGGGGCTGACCGAGTAGCGCTGTCGTCGTCGGCGAAGCGCTGTCAGCCATCAGCCGTCAGGCATCGGGGTGCCTCGGCATCAGCGCATCCTGCTGGCGGATCGCTGCGGCGTGAGCGCTCGCGCAGCGATCCCGCGCTCCGCTCTAGATGACGGGTGATGGGCGCTGCGAGGACTCGATCCGGTGACGGCGCGGCAGGCACCAGCAAAGAGGCGCCAGGCCGCCCCAGCATGGAATTGTTGACGATCCTCGTCACGATTCCAGGAGGACAGATGCGCCGAATGCCCCAGCGGCGCCGAGGCGCGTGATCTCTTCTTCATCGAAGCCGGCTTCGCTCAACACGGACCATAGGTCCCCGCCCAGCGGAGGGGCAGGCGCATACGAGGGGTGATACCCGTTGACATGCAGAGGGCTGCCGACGGCGCGAACCGTTCCAAATACCGGATGTTCGTAATCAGCGGCCATATCGTGCTCCTGCAGCTCAGCCGCATCGAGCGCTTCAGCGAACGAGCGGACTGGCGAACACGGAACGGCGCCGCGCAATAGGGTCAGCCATTCGGCGGTGGGACGCTGGGCGAATTCATCGCCCAGGATCGCCAGGAGTTCCTCGCGATGGGCAGCGCGACCGGCAAAGGTCGCAAATCGGGCATCGCGAGCAAGCTCGGGCAATCCCATGCGCACCACAAGCTCCTGGAAAAACTTCTTTTTTGCGCAGGCGACCGCGATAAAGCCGTCCGCCGTCGCAAAGAATTGGAACGGAACGATGCTCGGATGGGCAGAGAGGGGTTGCCGGTGCGTCTCAATGCCAAGCGTGCGGTACCACGTCGCTGGGTAGGTGAGGAGCGCCAGCGCGACATCGTACAGCGATGTGTCGATGTCGCGGCCTTGCCCTGTTCTCCTGGCATCGAAGATGCCCGTGACGAGGCCGAGCGCGGCCGTGAGGCCAGCAGCGTAATCCGCGAGCGGCAGTCCACTGCGCGCGGGCGGCCCGCCGGGTTCGCCAGTCAAAGCAGCCCAGCCCGCTTCGGCCTGAACCAAGGCATCGTAGCCGGGCTCGGTGCACCGAGAGGTGTTTCGGCCATACGCGGACAGAGAAACGCAAACGATGCGCGGATTGACAACGCTCAACGAGGCATATGTCAAGCCAAGCCGCTCTGGCAGGTCGCCGCGGAGGTTGTTGAACACCGCGTCCGCACTGGCAACGAGCCGCTCGAATACCGAGCGACCGGCTGGGTTCTTGAGGTCGAGCACGATTGATCGCTTGCCGCGGTTGAAGGTTTCAAAATACAGGCTCTGTCCTGCATGAGCGCCTGGAGGGATGCTGCGACCAACATCGCCGCCGGTCGCAGGATCCTCGATCTTGATGATCTCGGCACCGAGGTCTGCTAACAAGAGCGTGGCGAACGGTCCGGCGCCGAACTGCTCAATTGCGAGGATGCGTATGCCGGCCAACGGCGCGTGCGAGGGAGCGGTCATTCTTCCTCCGGAACTGGTATTCGTGCCGCTGGGGAGTGTACCGAGCGCGCATGGCTATCGCAATGAGCGCATTCGCTCGTGGTACGCTCGCATTGACAGGAGGTCCTTGCGATGATGGCCACAGCGGTCGTATCCCCATCCTCCATCAAGCAACGCGCCTATTACGAGGCGAATCTGGCCGCGGTGCAGGAGTTGCAGCAGCGGCTGGCACGAGCGGCGGCTGGTGGCGGCGAAGCTGCTCATGCCAAGCAGCGAGCGCGCGGGAAGCTGCCGGTGCGTGAGCGCATCGCCCGGGTGCTCGATCCCGCGTCGCCATTCCTTGAGCTTTCACCGTTGGCAGCAGAAGAGATGTACGACGGGGCCAGCCCGGGAGCCGGGATTGTCACCGGCATTGGCCGGATTGGTGGGCGGGAGGTGATGATCGTCGCCAACGATCCCACGGTCAAAGGCGGCACCTACTTCCCCATGACGGTGAAGAAGCATGTGCGGGCACAGGAGATCGCCCTTGCCAATCATCTGCCATGTCTCTACCTGGTTGATTCTGGTGGCGCATTTCTGCCGCTGCAAAGCGAAGTCTTCCCGGATCGCGATCATTTCGGCCGCATCTTCCGTAACCAGGCTGTGCTCTCCGCGCATGGCCTGCGGCAGGTCGCGGTCGTGCTCGGCTCCTGCACTGCTGGCGGCGCCTATGTGCCAGCAATGTGCGACGAGGCGGTTATCGTACGCGGGGCGGGAACGATCTTCCTTGCCGGTCCACCTCTGGTCAAAGCCGCGACCGGAGAGGAAGTGACGGCACAGGAGCTTGGCGGAGCGGATGTCCATGGCCGGGTCAGCGGCGTGGTTGATTATGTGGCCGACGATGAGCCATCGGCCCTCGCTCTGGCGCGGGATCTCATGAGCGCGCCGCGTCCAGCTCCTCCGTCCCTGCCCTGGCAACGCGAGCCAATCCGGGAGCCAGAGGAAGATCCTGAGGATTTGCTCTGGCTGGTTCCGCCCGATCCCCGCCAGCCCTACGATGTGCGCGTGGTCCTGCGGCGTGTGCTTGATGGGAGCAAGCTCAGGGAATTCAAAGCGGACTACGGCCAGACGCTCGTCTGCGGGTTCGGGCACCTTTACGGCATTCCCGTAGGAGTAATCGCTAACAATGGCATCCTCTTCCCGGAGTCGGCGCGCAAAGGGACGCACTTCATCATGCTCTGCTGCCAGCAGCGCATCCCGCTCATCTTTTTCCAGAACATTACCGGCTTCATCGTCGGGCGGCGGTACGAAGCAGAGGGTGTGGCCCGGGAGGGAGCAAAAATGGTCGCCGCGGTGGCTGTGGCGCAAGTGCCGAAGCTCACCGTGATGATCGGGGCCAGTTACGGCGCTGGAAACTACGCCATGTGTGGCCGCGCCTATGATCCACGCTTCGTCTTTTCCTGGCCGACGCACCGGATTGCCGTCATGGGAGGGGAGCAGGCAGCGAGCGTGCTGACCGACATCCGGCGCCAGAGCGCGGCGGCGCGCGGGGAAACCTGGGATGAGGCGACGCTCTCCGCGATTCGAGCCGAGGTCGAGGCGCGCTACAACGAGGAGGCGAGCCCGTACTATGCGACAGCCCGGCTCTGGGACGACGGGATCATTGATCCACGACAAACGCGCCAAGTTCTCGGCCTGGCGCTCGCCACAACGCTGAACGCGCCGATTTCGGGAACAACGTATGGCGTGCTCCGCATTTGACTCAAGCGGAGGCAACCATGACGCTCGTTACGATCGCTCAGCACGGGTTTGTCCAGAGGGTTGCGCTGGCGCGGCCAGAAAAGCGCAACGCCCTGTCTCGCGCGCTTGTCGCCGGACTGCGCGACATCTTTGCCACCAGCCCACAACCCGGCACGCGGGTTATCGTGCTGGAGGGGCAAGGGCCGGTGTTCTGCGCTGGAGCAGATATCACCGAGTTTGCTTCCGCGGCCGAGACAGGGCATGCCGAGGCGGATGCCAATGGACTCGCCGATCTGCTGACGGCAATGGCGGCCTGCCCAGTGCCGGTTGTGGCCCGCGTCCATGGCGCGGCGTTTGGCGGCGCCGTCGGTCTCCTCTGTGCAGCCGATATCGTCGTTGCTGCCGAAGAGACGCGCTTCTCCCTGAGCGAGGCCAGAATCGGGCTCGTGCCCGCGGTCATCGCGCCGTATGTCGTTGCTGCCCTTGGACCCCGTGAGGGGAAGGCCCGGATGCTGCTTGCCGCTCCATTCGACGCGCAGGAGGCGCAGCGGATCGGTCTCGTTCACCGCGTCGTTCCAGCGAGCGACCTTGATGCGGCAGTGGACGACATTGTGACTGCGCTCCTGCAGGGTGCGCCGGGAGCGCACGCGGCCATCAAGCGGCTCGTGCCGCGTCTCATGCGGGCGGACGAAGGTGCGGCGCGACAGATCACCGTCGATCTGCTCATCGAGCGGCTGAAGAGCGACGAGGGACGAGAAGGTTTGCGCGCGTTCCTGGAGAAGCGCCCGCCTACCTGGGCGCCGTCCGGAGGATCCTCGTCATGAGCGCACTGGCGGGGGCGAGGGTTGCGATTGCCAACCGCGGCGAGATCGCGGTGCGCATTGCCGCCACGTGCCGCCGTCTCGGGGCTATCCCGATCGTCTTGCTGGGGGAACCAGACCGCGAGGGATACGCTGCCCGGCTTATCGGGCGCGTCGCCGTGATTGGGTCGGCTGGCGCGGAGCTTGACGTTGCACGCGTAGTTGCTGCCGCGCGAGAGGTCGGGGCGGCGTATCTCCATCCCGGCTACGGGTTCCTCAGTGAGCGCCCGGAGCTAGCCGAGGCATGCACGGAAGCTGGCATTCGCTTCGTCGGGCCGTCACCAGAGACGCTTCGCCTATGCGGTGACAAGCTGGCGACGCGCGAGGTCGCGCGCCGGGTGGTCGCACCCGTGCTGCCGGCGAGCGGGCCATTGGGAGGCGATCCGGACGGATGGCTGGCTGCTGCGCAGGCGATTGGCTTCCCCTTGATGGTCAAGCCCGCTGGCGCGGGAGGTGGGCGTGGCTTGCGCCACGTTGAGGACGAGGCTGACCTAGCCGCCGCAATCGAAGCGTCCCGGCGTGAAGGAGAAATGTCTGGCGGAGGAACGGCCGTGTACCTGGAGCGAGAACTCGTTGAACCGCGCCACGTGGAGGTTCAAGTCGCCGGCGATGGCGTGCGTGCCGTGGCGCTCGGTGACCGGGATTGCTCCTTGCAGCGGCGACATCAAAAGGTGATCGAGGAGGCTCCCGCGCCGAACCTTTCGGAGCGTGCGCGGCACGAGTTGCACACGCACGCGCGCCGCATCGCCGAGGAAGTGGGCTTGCGCGGCATTGCGACCTGTGAGTTCTTGCTCGGGCGAGACGGTACGCTTGCATTCCTGGAGGTCAATCCACGGATCCAGGTCGAGCACCCGGTGACGGAGATGGTACTTGGGCTTGATCTCGTCGAGTGGCAGTTGCGTCTAGCGGCCGGTGAGGATCTCCCGGCCACGACCACGCCGGAGCCCCGTGGTCACGCCATCGAGGCGCGCGTGTACGCTGAGGATCCCCTTGCGGACCTGATGCCGGTAAGTGGCCGGCTGGAGACTGTGGTCTGGCCAGCGCGTCCTGATGTGCGTGTCGATGCCGGGTACGGCCGCGGAGATGCGATCCCCGCGGCCTACGACGCGATGCTTGCCAAGATCATCGCCCACGGCTCTAGCCGCGAAGCAGCCGTCGCGGCGCTGCGCGAGGCGCTGTTGGACACGATCGTCGCGGGAGTACCGACGAATCTGCCATGGCTGCTGGCGCTCCTCGATGATCCAGCGCTGCGCGCTGGCACAGCAACGACGCTCACGGCAAAGACCGTCCGGCCCAAAGGATCTGATCTTCGGATCGGGCTCCTTGCGGCCGTCGCGCATACGCTCGATGCGAGCACGCGCCAGACCAGCGATCCGTGGGCCGCGATCGGACCGTTCCGACTGTCGGGTGCGGCCTCGCTGGCGTTTCACAGCGATGAGTGGGAAGAGCAGGTTGCGGTAGCGCGCGGAACCGCAGGATGGGAGCTTGTTGGCGGCGGGCAGACCATCCCGCTCCGCTGGTGGCGTGGCGCCGATGATGTCTGGACAGTCAGCGCTGGCGATATGGTCGCGCGGGTGGCGGTGATCGAGCGCGAGCAGGGACTTGAGATCGCGGGCCAGGGAGGGCGATGGCT
>JBHOQQ010000025.1:0-27121 GCA_042408955.1 Thermomicrobiales bacterium | reverse complement strand
TTCACCGGGCCTACATCGTTCAACTCCTCACTGGTAAGCGCGGGACGGTTAGCCCAGGTGATGCGCGTCTCAGACCAATCGTTGCCAGCTGAAGCGACCGCAGGACCATCGACGCTAGCTGCCCAACTGTTTGAGGTAGTGCGTATGTGCAGCTCGGAGCGGGTGATCGTACCGGTAACTCCTGAAACACGAAAACGTAGATAACTCTCCAGCGCGGCTCCCGGATCGCCGTCCACCACAAGCGTGGTCATCGTGCCGAAATTGGCTTGCGGGTTCCGCTCGGAAACGAAGGCGTCTGCCTCCGGCGTAATCACCAAGCTCACCACAACAGGCGTCGCCGTCGGTGTGAGGGTCGGTGTGTCCGTCGCGGTTGGCTCAGGCGTATCTGTGACTGTCGCTGTTGCCGTCGGCTCAGGTGTTTCTGTTGGCTCTGGCGTAGCGGTCAGGTCAGGGGTGTCGGTCGGCACCGGCGTTGCAGTCGGTTCTGGGGTGTCGGTCGGAACGGGCTGCGGAGTGTCGGTCGGAACCGGGGTCGGTGGCTCAATCGCCGGCGTGGCGCGCGGGGTTTGGGTGCCTTGGAGATTGAGCGTCACCAGGAGGCGGGGCGGGCTAGAGCCTTCTCGCGAGGAAAACTTCACGCCGTCACTCGAATCAGCCGAAAGGAGGAACGTGTAGGTGCCATCGGCCGAAATCGCAACCGTCACATCGTAGGTGACCCACGTCGAGATCTCGACCGCACCCACGTTATCGAGCATTCCACTCAATGCGGCGGGCCGGTTTTCCCAGGTGATGTCTCGCTCGGTCCAGGCATTTCCCGCCGTGTACACTGCCGGGCCATTGACACTGCCAGCCCACGTGGTGCTTCGGGTCCGGAGGCGAAGAACCGCCCGCTCAACGGAGCCGCGGATCCCCTGAACTCGGAACCGAAGGTAGCTATCAATGACGGGATCATCTACGCCATCAACGACCAGATCTGGTGAATTACCGAAGTTGTCGTCCGGCTCATCCTCAGCAACCCAGGCATCTGCTTCCGGCCGGAATTCCAAGGTGACAAGGCTTTGGCGCGTGGCCGTTGCACTCGGTTCTGGCGAGGATGTCGCAGCCGGGCTCTCGGCGGACGTCCCTACCGGTGGTGCCTCTAGGGTTTCAGCCGGTGATGCCTCGGTAGGCAGGGCCTCGGTGACCGCTGGCTCAAGCGTTGGCGTGTCTGTAGCGATCGCCTCCTCGGTTGGAGGGTCTTGAGAAGAAGGGGATTCCGTTGCGGTTGGCGCAGATGTCTCCTCAGCGGCGGCAACTGACTCGCCGGCGGCTGGCGTCGATGTGCCAAGATCTTGCGATTCTCCGGTAAATGGCGCGATTAGGGCTATGGCGAGAATGCCAACAAGAAATGCTCCGACGAGACGCTTCATGGAGATCCCTCCTGGTGCGGGGCCTACCGAGGGATGTTAGGCCTGAACGCGTCGATTCCAACACTACATGCGGAGCATGATTTCGAACGATTTTGCTTAATTTATCATAAATTTCTCCACATGGTACTAGGAAAGAAGTCCTAGGACCTCCCATCCCCCGTGATCAACGCAGCGAGGCTGGTGCCGCGGGGAAGCCTGCGCGACCTCCAGACGACCTCATTCCAGGCGCTGGTGGACCGAACAACTCGCAACATAACCCAGGCCATCAATGTTCGATCTCCGTGGCAATGGCAGCGAGTAATGATCCCGGATGGGTACGGCGATACCGGCTTTCAGGCGAGCGGGGTCCTCTTTCCCTTGCCGGCGTGCTGGAAAATCGCCGACCGGTTTGGCGAAGCCAGTCTCACCTTCACCGCCCGCCGGAACTCGGGGCTGGCACGAGAGCAGCGAGGCCAGATGGGCAGCGATGGGGGAACCAGCGCACATCGCGCGCGGTATATGAGCAGGATAGCGCCAGGACGATGGCGATGGGCGAACGGGAGCCGGGCGAACCTCAACGATCCATCCGTCAGCGGCCCGCGGAGTGGTACTCTTGTCTCGGCCTCTCAAGGGCGAGAGGCGTCGCTGACGAGGGAGCGGGACTGATGACCCCATCCCTTCCGATCTCCCGCGGCCACCGAGCCGGTGCCCGGGCTGCGCGCCCCGGTGCAAGCGCGGACGAGCCCGTCTTCGTTCGGCAGCAGGTGCTCGAAGCGGCGCTGCTTCGGGTCCGCTGGGCCACTGTGCCGCTCTGTCTGCTCCTGGTCCCCCTCTTCCCCTCGGTCACTGCCGCGCTCGTCATCGGGCTGGCCATGGTGCTGGGGCTCGGCAACGCCGCCCTGGCCTGGCTCCTCCGCGCCGAAACCTCACCTCCGGAGCACCGCCTCCGGCTGGTCGGCTGGCTCGCGACCGGGCTCGAATGGGGCATTGCCCTCGGCGTTCTCCTCGCATTTGCTGGCGACCCGCCTAGCAACGCCCCAGCACTCTTGCCGCTCTTGGTTCTGATCACCACTGCCCGCTTCGGCTTGCCCGGGCTGCTCGGGTCGGTGCTCGCCGCCGCGCTGGCAATCTGCGGGCTAGAGGCGGCTCAGGTCTATGCCCTGGAGGTCGTGACGGCATCGGCCGCGCGCCCGGTTGTCATTGGCTGGCTCCTGCTCATCGCCGCCACCGCCCTCGTGACCCACGGGCTCCTCCAAGCCGCGAGCGCCTATTTGCAGTGGGAAGCGGCGCATTGGGAGCGATGGCACGCTGCGCTGCGCCGCCTCGAAAGCGGTCTCACCGAGCGCGAGTGGACGCTCTTGCAGCTGCTGGCCAAGGAGGAGATGACGTACGAGCAGATTGCGGCTCGGCTGCACATTTGCCCGGCGACGGTCAAGACGCACGTCCAGCACATCGGCCGCAAGCTCGGCGCCACCGGCCGGCGGCATATTGTGGCAGCGGCGCGCGAGCGCGGGCTTCTGGCACCAACCCAGCCCCCGCTCACCGACACGTGACCGTGCCTGTCCACACCTGGCACGGACGGATCTGCCGAGGGGTGATGAGAAATCCACCTCAGGACGGATGGGAAATCCTCCCCAGGGCGGATAGCAACGACTCCCTCATCTGCCGTATCTGTATGGGCGCGAGGACGTCGGCTAAGCGCGCAGTGGGCAGAGCCAAGACATGATGGAGCGCTTAGGTCATGATCGGCATGAGTCTCTGGAGGCGCCTGGCGATCACCCCGTTGATGTGCCGGTCGTCTGCGTCATCACCCGGTTTGGCCTGCGCAGCCCGCTCCAGTTGGTGCCGACGTATCTCGATTACCGCCGGGTCGTGAGGGAGGCGCAGGCGACGGGGACACCGGGACTGCTGCGTTCCTCGTTCCTCGTGGAGAATCTCCGGACCTGCTACAGCGTCTCGATCTGGGCCAAAGACGACGCCATTCCGTGGTTCGGGAGCAATGTCCCTCGGCACGTCGAGGCCGCCCGCCGTGTCTTTGGGCGAGTTGGGTTCCGCCCAGGACGCGGCCCTGAAATCTGGTCGACCAAGTGGCGGCTGGCTTCGGTCAGCAACAACCTGAATTGGGGCGACTTCGACCTGCGGGAACTCATCGTCCGTGCTCAAGCGGTCGGCGACGGAGCGCGCCGCCACCACGGAGAGCAGGGGTAGCCATCTAACGGGTCATCCCGAATGCCTCGGGAACCCGCTTTTCCGTTGAATTCGAATCGATCGGCACAGGAGAACGACATGGATTTCGCAGGCGCGATCGCTCAATTCCTACTGGGAGGCGTCTTTTGTCTCTCGGTTGTGGCCAAGCTTCGCCGCCCTCATGCGTTCGTAAGCACTGTCGTCGCCTATCAGCTGGTGCCAGCTTCGCTGACGGCGCCGGCCGCATGGGCGATCATCGCCGTGGAAGGGTTCTTAGCGATCACCTTTCTGGCCGGCCAGTTTGTTTACGTGGCAATCCCGGTCGCGGGAGTGCTATTGGTTCTCTTCCTAGCCTCCGTCACTGCGGCCCTCCGTGCCCGACGCCACGTCCCTTGCGGATGCTTTGCCCGACCTGAGGAGATCCTCTCGACCCTGACGGTCGCGCGCCTGATCGTCTTATTGGGAATGGTTGCGCTTCTGAGTCTAGATCACTCGAGTACCCGATCTTCGACTGGCCTCTGGGTGATGGTCACGAATGCAGATGACCGAGGGGAGGCTCTGTTGGCCGCAGCAGCTGCGGGACTGGTTCTGTTTGGTGCATGGATGGCCGGCCGGTCCAAGCTGTTGCGTCTCGCCGGTATGGCGATCGCCGGCTGCCCTCCAACGCGGGTGGCCAGGGCCGGAAAGGATGGTCGGTAACATGTCCCTAGCGTTCTGGATATCTTACGCCGTTCTTTGGCTGATGGTTATTGGCATCGGCGCGATTCTGCTCGGTGTTCTTCGCACTGTCTACCGGCAGGGAGATATAAGCGAAGCGGCGGATGTCCAGGGTCCTCACGTAGCCCCCGCGTTTAGGGTCGCTGACCTGGACGGGAACCAGTTCAGCAACGCCGATATCGCCGGACAACTGACGGCTTTGCTGTTCGCCTCACCAAACTGTACATCTTGCATGACCACATTAGAGCAATTGAATGCACTCAGTTCCAATTTAAGGGCAATGTGGTCGTCGTTTGCCAGGGGAGCCGAGAGGATTGTGCGCTACTCGGACAGCGGCACCATCTGACGCAGCAGATTGTGGTTGACGAGAACGCTGAGATGGGACGCCTCTTTAAGATCTCGGGGACGCCTACGGCGGTTATCCTCGATGAGCGAGGGCGCATCATTTCTGTTGGTCACCCGATGGAGACGGAGGAGCTCGAGGAACTCATACAGTCGGCGGACCCGACTGCGCGAGTAGAACCCGTGGAGGTGAGCTGACATGGTGTGGAGAGATTTCGACGTGCACGAATGGATGTCGCGCGAGCCGGCGCGACGGATCCTTGCGCTACGTCAGGCTACCATCGCGGTTGTCAGCGTTGCAGGCGCGATGGGAGTACTCGCCTTGGCAGTCGCGCCGTGGGTGAGTCTATTGAGTGCCGGTTTCATGCTTGGGTGGTCACAGCTTGCCGGTCCTTGAGGGCAAGCGCTCGTTGGAGCGCTCGGGCCCCTCGGGAAGGTGGCCGGACATCGGAAACGGTGGTTGAGGAATGTCGTGGCCTATACCGCGACAGGGTTGGTGACCAGCGCTTTGGTTGGGGCAGCGCTGGCTTGGCTCGGCAGCGCGCTCTTGTCGGCCTCAAGGCAGCGCGCTGCTCTCGCAGTGGTGGCCGGTCTCGCGGTCGCAGCCGTCGTTCGGGACTTGGGACTACTGAGGTTCCCGGTTCCCCAGGTCCGCAGACAAACAAAGCCGTACTGGCGTCACTCCTTTCCTAGCCTCGTCACGGCGATGCTCTGGGGAGCCGATTTGGGATTCGTCTTCACGACATATCTGACGTTTCTCGGTGTCTGGGTGCTGGCGGCCACAGCCCTAGCATCGGCTCAGATCGCCTCCGGCGCGCTGCTGATGGCGAGTTACTGGCTCGGCAGGGCACTGGCAGTGTGGCTCGCGCCACTTGTCCTGGATGGCCCAGCGGCCACCGCGAGATTATTGGATGAAGTCGTTCAGCAAGAGGCATTACTTCAGCTCGTTCACGTTGGTGGACTCATATGGATGGCGATCGTAGCCACCACCTGGCTCTTTTGAGTGACCCGGGCGGCCCGTAACAGGCGCTCGGCACGTGCCGCGGCGCTAGGCGCAACCAGCGGAGGTGCGAGATGTCAACCGAGAGATTGGCAGAAGGCCTCGCCAAGCGTCTCGACCGTCGCAAGACTCTTGCGCGCATTGGCACGGCAGTCGCGGGCGGCGTCGGTGGGATCTTCGGATTCACTCGCGAAGCCGGCGCCATATATTACTGGCGCTGCTGCAGGCTGTGCCAGCCCAACAGCGGGTCGTGCTCTGGCTGCGCATGCGTGTGGTGCTGGACGTGCACTTGGGACGGCTACTACGTCAGGTGCTGCGAATGCCACTCCAACACGAGCTACTGCGACTCTTCATGCAGAAACGTCCAGTGCTCGTTCGCCTATCAAATCGGACAGAGCCCGCAACCGTAGGCGATTGCGCTGACTCGGGCAACGGATCACCGTCACTACACTACGAGGAGATGCATATGATCTGGACCACTTTGGGGCCAATGCTCCTTGCGGCAGTCCTCTGCTTTCCCTGGACACTGACGCCAGCGGCCGAATCCACCCCATCGCCTTCATCCTGTCCGGTGACAACCCCCAATGGCAACACGCCGCCCTTGGAACTGCCGAGCCCCTTCCATCATGGGAATGGCATGCTGTGGGTCGATCTCTATCCCCAGGGGCGGGTTGTCGTCTCGCCGGAGCAAGTGTGGCGGGATGGCTCGATTGCCGTGAAATTTGGCTGGTGGCGGGCCGAGCGGGGGCAGGAACTCACCATTGAGGGGCGGCGGCTGGATGCGCCCGCGCCGCCGCTCCGGGCCGACATCCCCCCGGGGTACGATCAGTATTTCCAGGCGACTGGGCTCATCTTTCCAACCCCAGGGTGCTGGGAGGTGACCGGCCGCGCTGGCGATGCCAGCTTGACGTTCGTGGTCCTCGTCCAGGTGGCTGCGGTCAAGCCAGAGGCCATCGCCACGCCAGAGGCCGCCACCCCAGCCGCCACGCCCTTTTCCTGCCCCATCACACTGCCCAACGGGACGGCACCCCCTGGCATGTCTCCGAGCCCCACCCTTCATGGCAATGGCAAGCTGTGGGTGACGCTTCATGCTGACGGTCGGATTCCCGTCCGGCCGGAGAACGTCAGCCCCTCGGGGTGGCTGGGCGTCAAGCTGCCGTGGTGGCGGGCCGTGCGCGGCACCCTCACGATCGAGGCGCGCCGCCTCGATGCTCCGGCGCGCCCGGCACGGGCAACCGTCCCGGATGGGTACGGAGACATCGGCTTCCAGGCGAGCGGAGTCCTCTTCCCCTCGCCCGGGTGCTGGGAAGTGACGGGGCGGGTCGGGGAAAGTAGCCTGACGTTCGTCGTGCTGATCGAGCTGGCCGGAGAAGCGGCCGGTGCCGGGGCCACACCAGAGGCAACGCCACAGAAGGGATAGCTCCCACGATCCGCGCGGAATCAGCATCCGTGGCAGATCCGGTTGCGTGCCCCTGCCGGCCTTCCCCCTGCGGCCCCGCCGGTCAGTAGCCGAACCCGGTCCGCCGGTAGGCTGGCAGCGGCTGGACGGAGTAGACCGCGGTGGCTTTGGCCATCGCCGCGACCATCGCCTTGGCCGTATCAATCGAGGTGATGCACGGGATGCCGCGCTCCACAGCCGCCCGCCGGATCTCCAGCCCGTCCAGGATCTCCTTGTCCGCCGGCCCCGGCGTGTTGATCACCCCGTGCACGATCCCTTTAAGGATCACATCGAGCACGTCCGGCTTGCCGCGCCCGATCCGCTTCGTCACCATCTGCACCGGCATCCCCGCCCGCTGGATGAGTGCTGCCGTGCCCTCGGTGGCGTAGAGCTTAAAGCCGAGCCGGACAAGCTGCCCGATCATCTCCAGCGCGTCCGCCTTGTCCTCATCGGCCAGCGAGATCAGGATCGAGCCGCGTGGGGGCAGCGCCAGACCGGCAGCGATCAGCGCCTTGTAGAAGGCCGGCTCGAAGGCGAGATCAACACCCATCACCTCGCCGGTGGATTTCATCTCCGGCCCGAGGTGGACTTCGACACCGCGCAGCTTCGCCATCGAGAAGACCGGCGCCTTGACGGCCACGAGCGGCTGGCGCGGCCAGAGCCCGCCATGATAGCCCTGCTCCCGCAGCGTCTTGCCGAGCATCACCCCGGTTGCCAGCTTGACCATCGGTACGCCGGTCGCTTTGCTGATGAACGGCACCGTCCGCGACGAGCGCGGGTTGACTTCAAGCACATAGATCCGCCCCGCGTGAATAACGAACTGAATGTTGATCAATCCGCGGGCGCCGATCTCCAGCGCGATCCGCGTCGTGTAATCCACGAGGGTCTCAATCTCCGCTGGGAACAAGTTGATGCCTGGGTAGACGGCAAACGAGTCGCCGGAGTGGACACCAGCCCGTTCGATGTGCTCCATAATGCCGGGGATCAGGACCTCTTGGCCGTCGCAGACCGCGTCGACCTCGACCTCTTTACCCAACAAGTACTTGTCGATCAGCACCGGGTGCTCCGGCGTCATGGTCGTCGCGTTGCGAATGTACCGGGCAAGCTGCTCCGGGCTGTAGACCACTTCCATCGCCCGCCCACCGAGCACGTACGATGGTCGCACGAGCACGGGATACCCAATCCGCTCGGCCACCTCCTCCGCGTCCGCAAGCGAGGTCACGGCAGCCCCGTGCGGCTGCGGGATGCCAAGACGCCGCAAGAATGCCTCGAAACGCTCCCGGTCCTCTGCTATATCGATGGACTCATGCGAGCTGCCGAGAATTTCGACGCCACGCGCCGCCAGGGGAGCGGCAAGGTTGATCGCCGTCTGCCCACCGAATTGGACAATCACTGGTGGCATTGCCCCGTCATTCGCCCGCCTCGCTTCGTGGCGCAAGATCTCATGGACGCTCTCCGCATCGAGCGGCTCAAAGTACAGCCGGTCCGAGGCATCGAAGTCCGTGGAGACGGTCTCCGGATTGGAATTCACCATGATGGACGCGACACCAGCCTCGTGGAGCGCCCGCGCGGCTTGCACCGAGCAGTAATCGAACTCAATCCCCTGCCCGATTCGTATCGGACCAGAGCCGACCACCAGTGCCCGCTCGCCCCCGACCGGAGTCGCCTCGTCCTCCTCTTCGTAGGTGGAATAGAAGTACGGCGTTTGCGCAGCGAACTCTCCGGCGCAGGTATCCACCATTTTGTAGACAGGCCAGATGCCGAGCCGGTCACGCATGGACCGCACTGCCAGGCTCGTTGTTCGCGCCAGCCGCGCGATTTGCTCATCTGAGAATCCCGCGCGCTTTGCCTCCCAAAGCAGCTCACCTCCCAGCGGCTCAAGCTGCAACCGATTCTCCAGCGCAACGATGCCGGCCATCTTCTCGATGAACCACCGGTCAATCCGGCTCCACTCGTGGATGACGCCGGGTTCGACGCCGCGGCGAAGGGCTGCCATCACTGCCCAGAGGCGCAAATCATTCGGCCGGCGGATCAGCTCCTCAATGCGCTCGTCAGTCCAGGACGGGTCCTCCCAGCCGAGATCCTTGGCGGTTGTTTCGAGTGACCGCGCTGCCTTCTGCAGCGCTCCCTCAAACGATCGGTCAATGGCCATCACCTCGCCGGTGGCCTTCATCTGCGTGCCAATCGTCCGGTCGGCGCGCGTGAACTTATCGAATGGCCAGCGCGGAATCTTGACGACGACATAGTCGAGCGCTGGCTCGAACGCGGCGGTGGTCTTCCCGGTTACCGCGTTTCGCAGCTCCGAGAGTTTCTTGCCAATCGCGATCTTCGCCGCCATCCGTGCGATCGGATAGCCGGTCGCCTTCGATGCCAGCGCCGATGAGCGGCTGACGCGCGGATTGACCTCGATTACTGCGTATTGGAATGAAAAAGGATCAAGCGCGTACTGAATATTGCATCCACCTTCGATTCCCAACGCGCGGATGATTTTCAGCGCAGAGCTGCGGAGCATTTGGTATTCCTTATCCGACAGCGTCTGCGAGGGCGCAACGACGATGCTATCCCCAGTGTGGACCCCCATGGGGTCGAGGTTTTCCATGTTGCAGATCGTGATGCAGGTGTCCGCGCTATCCCGCATCACCTCGTATTCGATCTCTTTCCACCCGGCCAGCGAGCGCTCGAGTAATACCTGGTGAATTGGACTCGCGTTGAGACCTCCGGCGACAATGCGTTCGAGCTCGTCCATCGAGTGTGCCACGCCGCCGCCGGTGCCTCCGAGGGTAAACGCGGGCCGGATGACCAGCGGCAGTGGCACCCGTTCGGCAAATGCGCGCGCTTCCGCTACGCTCGTCACGATGGTGCTCTCGACAACGGGCTCCCCGATCTCCTCCAGCAATGCCTTGAAGAGCGCCCGGTCCTCGGCTTTCCGAATGGACTCCAGCGGGGTTCCAAGGAGCCGCACACCATATCGGTCGAGAATACCCAACTCCGCGAGTTGGACGGCGAGGTTCAGACCTGTCTGCCCGCCGAGCGTGGGCAGCAACCCATCTGGCCGCTCCCGCTGGATGACCCGGCGGATCACCTCCGGCGTCAGCGGCTCCAAGTAGACGGCATCAGCGATATCCTCGTCGGTCATGATCGTGGCCGGATTGGAGTTGACGAGGATCGTCCGCACGCCGTCCTCGCGCAGCGCGCGGCAGGCTTGCGTGCCGGCATAGTCGAACTCCGCTGCCTGACCGATCACAATTGGGCCAGAGCCCAGGACAAGCACACTCGATACCGGATTGCTCACCGGGCAACCCCCATGGTCTGTTCCGCTACCATCGCCAGAAATCGGTCGAACAGCACGCCGTTGTCCCACGGTCCGGGAGAGGCCTCGGGATGAAATTGCACGGACATGACCGGCCGCTCGGTGTTGACAAGCCCCTCTACCGTGCGATCGTTGAGATTGATCTGAGCAACCTCCCACTCCCCGTCACGCGGCAGCGTCTCCTCCACGACGCAGAAGCCATGGTTCTGCGAGGTGATGGTGACCTGGCCCGTGCGAAGGTCGAGCACCGGGTGATTGCCTCCTCGGTGGCCAAACTTCAGCTTTGTCGTCTCCGCTCCGATCGCCCGAGCCAGCAGTTGATGTCCCAGGCAGATGCCAAAGTATGGGATTCCCCGCGCCAGCACATCCCGGACGACATCCAACCCTTCGTCGAGATTGGCCGGATCCCCCGGACCCGGTGAGATGATAACGCCGTCCGGCCGTAGCGCCGCGATGTCCTCCGCGGGTGTCCCGTAGGGGACCACGGTGACCCGTGCCCCCCGTTTGACCAGCGACCGGACGATGTTCCGCTTCACTCCGCAATCGACGACGACGATATGTGGCCCGTCGGGCGCGCCAACCGTCTCGATCCCATCAGCCGCGACCTCCTCGACCACATTGCGTTCTCCGGGCAACGGCGCGCGCCGGGCCATAGCCACCAATTCCTCATCCGAATACCGGTGGGCATCATGGACGAGCACGGCTCGCGTGTCGCCCACGGAGCGAATGTGCCTGGTCAGCGCTCGGGTGTCCACGCCAGCAATTCCCGGTATGCCCCACGTGCGAAGGTAGGCATCGATCGTGCCCGACGACCGCCAGTTGCTCGGCGTCGGGCAGTGTTCCCGCACGATGAGGCCAGCGACCCACGGCCGGCGTGATTCGTCGTCATCGGCATTGACACCATAATTCCCGATCAGCGGATACGTCATGCAGACGATTTGGCCGCAGAACGAGGGATCGGTGCACACTTCCTGGTAGCCAGTCATGGTCGTGGTAAACACAACCTCGCCTTCCGCAACTCCCGGCGCCCCGAAGGCCCGGCCGCGGAAGATGCGCCCATCGGCTAGCGCCACCGCGGCGTCATAGCGAGGGCGAAACCGAGCAATCGTTTCCATGCCATCACCTGAGATGTGCTCACTCATAAAACACCAACCGTCCATTCACGAGCGTGTATCGCACTCGCCCCTGAAGATGCATGCCAAGTAAGGGAGTGTTCTTGCTTTTCGTCTTCAGCCGTTCTGGCGTAACCGTCCACTGGCATGTGGGGTCGAACACCACGATGTCGGCGGGTGCACCTGGTGCGAGCGTCCCCACGCCCGTGCCGAGAAGCCGGGCCGGCTGCGTGCTGAGGCGGAAGACCATCTCGGAAAGCGAGAGGTGCCCTGCCCTCACCAGCGCTAAGGTGAGGGGCAACGCAAGCTCTAGGCCACTCAGACCAAAGGCAGCGTCCTCGAAGCGCTTGCCCTGCTTGTCGCCGGCAGCATGCGGAGCATGGTCGGTCGCCACGATATCGATCGTGCCGTCCTTGAGAGCCGCCAGCAGGTGGTGTGTATCTTCTGGTGTACGCAGCGGCGGGTTGACCTTGGTGTTGGGATCGCCTGGGCGCGCATCAGGTCCCGCCGGCTCGTTGACATTGAGCAGCCTGCGGCTCCCCGCGACCCAAGTGTCGGCCATCACGAGGTGGTGAGGGGTGACCTCAGCCGTGACTCGCACACCCTGGTCTTTGTACTGCCGCACGAGATCGGCGCCCCGGCCGGTGCTGACGTGCAACACGTGCAGCCAGCCGCCCGTGAGGCGTGCCAGCATCAGATCGCGAGCGATGATGATCTCCTCTGCCTCCGCTGGAATTCCAAGGAGACCGAGCCGCCGGGAAACATCTCCCTCATGCATCGCTCCACGCGCCAGCGGCTTGTCCTCACAATGGACCATTATGGGCAGATTGAGCACGCGGCTCATTTCCAGTGCCTGGCGCATGATGGCGCTGTCGCGCGTCGTGTCGCCGTCGTCGGAAAAGCCCACCACACCGCCGGTCGCAAGGGCGGCAAAGTCCACCGGCTCCTCCCCACGTCGCCCTTTCGTGATCGCCCCGATCGGGTGGACGCGCACAATCGCGTCTCGCTCGCAGCGGCTGCGAAGGTCCTGAATGATGGCAACGTCATCCAGGGCAGGATCGGTGTTCGGCATACAGCAGATCGTGGTGAAGCCGCCGGCTGCTGCCGCGGCAGTACCCGTCGCGATCGTCTCCTTGTGCTCACCGCCCGGCTCCCGGAGATGAACGTGGAGGTCCACGAACCCAGGAGCGACGATGCATCCGCTGGCATCAATGACCGGCAGTGACGGAGCGGACTCATCAAACCCCGCGATCCGGCCGTTGCGGACAACGACGTCAGCCACGCGATCGGTGCCGGTGCTAGGATCCACGACGCGGCCACCCGAGATCAGCCAGGCATTCGCATCCATAGCCCCTCCTTCACCTCTGCGCACGCCCGGCAAAAAAAAGCCCCCGAGGTCCGTGGCAGACCTGGAGGCATCATGTTAGGCAGCGTCGATCGTTCTCTTGGCACCTGCGATCCTCACTCAAACCGAGTGGTCGTGTAAGTATAGGCCGATTGGCGTCGCAACGTCAACGCGCCGTGAGGATCGCGCCCTGCGCCGGCACTCCCTTGAACATGCGACAGGCGGTGCAAGTCAAGCTAAGCTAGCCAGAGCAATTCCAGCCGGCCGAACGGAGGCGGAAAGGGGCACCAGGCAAGCGAAGCACATGGACGCGCGTGAACGACTGAAAACCGTGGCCGACCGGCTCAAGGACGTCTATGGTGAACCTCGGTGGTATGCCCACCGGCCACCAATTGACGAGCTTGTCTTGACCATCCTCTCTCAACATACCTCCGACGTGAACGCAGAGCGCTCCTTCCGCACCCTGCGTGAGCGATTCACAACGTGGGAAGAGGTAGCTGCCGCCTCGCCTGAAGCGGTTGCCGATGCGATCCGCTCTGGTGGCTTGGCCAATGTCAAGGCTCCCCGCGTTCAGGCGGCGCTGCGTCAGCTTCTCTCGGCAGGAAATCCCGCCGCGCTGCATGAGCTAACGACGTTACTGGTGAAAGAAGCGCGAGCGCGGCTGGCATCATTGCCTGGTGTCGGCGCCAAGACCGCGTCATGCGTGCTGCTGTTTAGCCTCTGACGCCCTGCGATGCCAGTAGACACACATGTCCATCGCGTCTGCCGGCGCTTGCGTCTGGTGCCTGCTCGCGCCTCGGCAGAATCCACTCAGGGCGTGTTGGAGGAATTGCTTGGCAACAACCGCGATGCGATTTACGCTTTGCACATGAATGTCATCGCTCAGGGTCGCGCCATCTGCACCGCCCGCCAGCCCAAATGCACGGCATGCTGTTTGAGCGATATCTGTCCGACGTGGAATGAGCAACAACCCCATGATGATTGAGCCTCTTGCGGGTCACCCGACTGGTGGCTGCACGACGCTGTACCTTGTCCGCCACGGACGAACGCAAGGCAACTTGGAGCGACTTCTCCACGGCTCTACCGATTTGCCGCTCGATGGCCTTGGCCTCCGCCAATCACAACGAGTCGCCGAGCGTCTCGCCCAGCATCATCCCGCGGACGTGTTGGTGACGAGTCCATTGCAGCGCGCCAAAACCACCGCCGAGATCATCGGGATGCGCCTCGACCTGTCGCCTTTGGTAGTGCCGGGTCTGGTTGAGATGAATTTCGGTGATCTGGAAGGGGTGTCGTTTGATGAGCTCGTTGCCAAACACCCAGAGCTCGCCCAACGGGCTCTTGATCTGAACGATTGGGATCTCGCGTGGCCAAACGGGGAATCTCGCCGGGAGTTCCACAGCCGCGTGCGACGCACGTTTGAAGAGATCCTGGCAAGCTACCCATCTCACCGCGTGATTGTGGTGGCGCATGGAGGGGTGTTGGGTTCGTTTCTCGCGCAAGTGGAAGGTCGCTCACCGAACGACTGGCGCAGCTACAGCCTGCTCAATTGCAGCCTGACCCATGTCGAGGTCACACCGCATCGTGTTCACGTCCATTCGTTCAATGATTGTCTTCATCTCGACTCGTTGCATGAAACTGACGAGGGCGACGCGTGAGGCTGACCGTGCTTGGCGGCAGCGCGGCCGGGATCAACACCGGCGCAGGCTGCAGCGGCTATCTTGTCGAGTCGCTGACCACTCGCATCGTACTCGACCTTGGACCCGGAACGCTGCTTGAGCTTCGTAAACATGCGGATTTTCGCCGCCTCGATGGGATCGTAATCTCCCATTTCCATTTGGACCATATGCTTGATCTTGGGACGCTGCGCTTCGCTCTCGCATACAATCCCATCTCACCGCCGCGCCCCATTCCACTGTGGTTGCCGCCAGCCGGAATGAGCATCCTCGATCGCTTCGCCGCGGCATTTACAGAACCGGGCCGGGAACGCGAGTTCTTTTCGAGCGTCTTCGCGATCGAGGAATACGACCCAGCACAACCCTTGGACATCGGCGATTTTCGCATTCGATTCACGCCAACCGTGCACTACGTCCCCTGCTGGGCGATGCGCATCTCGCAAGGAAACGCGCCGGAGCTAGGTTACACGGCCGATACGGGCCCCGCGGCTCCGCTCGATGAATTCCTCTCCGGAGTTCGCGTCCTAATCAGCGAAGGCACGCTGATTGCGCAGACCAGTGAGCCGTACGAAACCCGTGGCCATCTCACTGCCCAGGAAGCCGGGTTCCTTGCACAATCGGTCGGCGCGACCACGCTTGTGCTCACCCACTTGTGGGAAGAGCTCGATTTTCGCGCCTACGAGCAGCAAGCCGCGTCGGCGTTCAGTGGTCAGGTAATGCGCGGCACTCCGGGACTTCGAGTCGAATGGTAGGCACGCAGGATTCAATACCCAACACGCCGGAAGACGTCTCAACGTCGAGGATCCACGTGCGCGTAGGTCACTGGACCGACGCTACGGCAAGGACCGGATGCACGGTCGTGGTTTTCGACCGACCTGCGCCGGCAGTGGTTGACGTTCGTGGTGGCGCTCCCGGAACACGCGAGACCGATCTGCTTGCCCCCGGCCGGCTCGTCAGGCAGGCCGACGCCATCCTCCTCACCGGCGGGAGCGCTTTTGGCCTGGCCGCAGCTGAGGGTGTCATGGATTACCTGCGTCGCATTGGACGTGGTGTCCCTACCCCTGCCGGACCTGTGCCCATTGTCCCGGCCGCAGTGATCTTTGATCTCGCTGTGGGGACGCCGATTGCCCCCGGACGCGACGCCGGCCAGGCGGCGTGCGAGGCGGCTGTCCCGCTTGCGGACGCGCCTCGCGGCGTGGTCGGAGCCGGCACCGGGGCAACAAGCGGCAAGCTCTTCGGTGAATCCTGGACAACACGCGGCGGATTTGGCATCGCGACAGTGCCGACCCCGGTCGGGCAGGTATCCGCGCTAGTGGTGGCTAACCCGGCCGGAACGGTCATGAAGGCGTTGCGGCCAGAGGCGCTCGCCGGTCCTTCCTATCCGTCTGATCCACGACTCTCCCTGATCCAGCAGTCACCCGAAATCGGCTTTCGAGAATCCACGACGCTGTGCGTGGTGCTCGTGGATGCACCCGTTGACGAAGTGGCACTCATTCGCTGCGCGGTGGCAGCACACGATGGCATCGCGCGGGCGATCTGGCCAAGCCACACCTTGGTTGATGGTGACGTGGTCTTTGCCTGCGCCCTGGCAACCGGCGCGCCAACCTCTCAGGAAATCATCACGCTTGCCGTCGCTGCTGAGCTAGCGGTCGAGCGTGCGATAAACGACGCCGTCACGGCGTAAGGGAGCAAGATGATCCCACGTCTGCCTGTGCGCAGTGTTAGACTGACGCTACCAGAAGCGATGGCACCATGAGCGGTCATCGCACCTGGCCCGTGGCGATTGCGAACGACCCGCAGGCGGCGCACGTCGGATGAAACGCTCGATGCTTGGCCCCGCGTTCACGCTCTCCACGCTCTGCTCGCCAGTGATTGGCTTGAGTCAGATACACGCTGCGGCCTGCGAGGCGGGTCTCCAAGGCATTGATCTTGATCTCGCCACTCCGTTTCGCCGGTGGCGACATGCACACCAGGTGCCAATTCCGGGCTCGGCGATCACCGAGTGGACCATTTGGCTGCCGTCCGGTGGGTTTCATGGTGACCACCTCGATTCCCGGTTAGCTGCGATGTGGGAGCAGATGGCCCACAAGGGACAGCAAGTGACGGTGATCGTGCCCGAGGATGGCGCGAATGCTTCAGTAATGGCCAGCCGGCAGCTTCGGCAGGCGACCGCGCTCCAGCGCCAGCAGACCACTCCGGGGCGTGTTGCGCTTGCGCTTCATCCGAGGAATCCAGACGGTGGCCACGCACATCTCGTTCATTTGTCGACGCTGCGAGCGATCGCGGAAGAATGGGACTTGGATCTGGCGCTCGATCTGACGGGGCACGTTGACTGGCTGTGGGAAGCCGAAGCGGCTGTTTACCGCATGATGCCTCGGCTCAGCCTCATCCGCCTCATCTTCCCCCTGCCAAGGCTCGATGCTCACGTGCGCACGCGCATGACGCGGCGCGTGCTCGCCGCGGCCATCGATGCCGGATTCGCGGGGACAATCGCGCTAGCGGTGCCGCTCCCGCCGTGGCATTGGCGAGATGTGCGCGCACTCGCGAGGGTTGCGGCCAGCGCGGCAAGTCAACTCAGTGAGCGATTCAGCACTGGTGCTCCGCACGCCAGGCGCGACCTTCCTCAGCGCTATTACCTGCCACACCAATAAGGCCACGCCATAGCACATCAAAGGGACCGGCAAAACGCGGCCCCTTTGACCACTTGGACGGTGCGAATGTGCGAAGCTGCTCTGATTACCGCTTCGTGTACTGTGGTGCCTTTCGAGCTCGCTTGAGACCCACCTTCTTCCGCTCTTTGACCCGTGGATCGCGCGTAAGGAGTTGCGCTTTCTTGAGAATCGGGCGCAGTTCCTCGTCTGAGCGCGCGAGGGCGCGAGCGATCCCGTGGCGCACCGCGCCAACTTGTCCGGTTACGCCGCCGCCGACGACCTTTGCCACGACGTCGAATCGGTCAAGTGCGCCAACGAGGCGCAGCGGTTGAAGGATCATGGTCTCATAAATGAGCCGGCCGCCAAAGTAATCGCGAATGGATTTGCCATTGACAGTGACCTTACCGGTCCCTGGATAAAGCCGGACACGAGCGACCGCCGTCTTTCGCCGCCCGGTTCCGTAGTGGTAACGCTGCTTCTCCATCGTGTCTCCTCGTTCGTCCGCTCACGCTGAGGGAGATGACCGCGGCGCCTGGCCGCCGATCTTGGCAATTGCGCGACTAGACAGGCAGTGGCTTCGGCTTCTGTGCCTCATGCGGATGGTTGGGTCCGACATAGACCTTGAGCTTCTTGAGCTGTTGCTCGCCAAGCGCATTCTTCGGCAGCATGCCGCGCACCGCCGCTTGGAGAATGCGCTCAGGATGCCGCTGTCGCATCTCGCGCAAGCGGATCGCCTTGAAACCACCCGGATAACCAGAATGCCGGTAGTAGTATTTCTCGGTTTCCTTGTTCCCCGTGACAACGATTTTTTCCGCGTTGACAACGATCACAAAGTCGCCCATGTCCATATGCGGCGCATACGTTGGCTTCGTCTTACCGCGCAATACCTGCGCAATGACCGACGCCAGCCGCCCGAGTGTCTTGCCTTCGGCGTCAACGATGTACCACTCTCGGGTGATGTCCCCCGGCTTGGGAGACCAGGTTCTCCGTTCCACGGCTCCGTGACCCTCCTTGGCCCCGCCAAACGCGCGGGGATCCTACCGCCGCGATCAATCCTCGGCCGGTTCGTCGTTGTCATACCCCACCCGCCACAGCGTTAGTCCTGTCGCGGGCGCCGTCATCGGACCGAAGCGTCGATCACGGCATGCTAAGAGCTCTTCGATCCATTCCGGGGAGCGTGCCCCCCGTCCGATTTCCACCAGTGCCCCGACGATCCCCCGTACCATGCGGGGCAGAAATCCATCGGCAGCGACACGCACTTCGATGAGTTGCCCATCCTCAGGACGCGCCCCCCACCATGGGTCCAGTCGTCTCACCCGAGCAAGAAGCACGGTCCGGACCGTTCCTCGGCCGCGCTCTTCTCGCTCAGCCCACGGCACCCCCTCGCCGCTGCCCGCAAACGATGCGAGATCATGGGTCCCAACCAGCATTGACGCGCCAGCTTGCATCGGCAACAGATCTAGCGCTCCCGTCCGCTGCCAGACCGTATCGCGCACGACCGGCTGGCGGACGCCGCACCACAGCCGATACCGATATTCGCGCCACCGTGCATCATACCGCGCATGGAATCCCAGCGGTTTTCGCTCCGCATGCATGACGGCCAGATCCTCGGGCAGGGTCGCATTGAGTGCTCGGACGATTGTCGCATCTGAGAGATCCGGCCGGTAATCACCCAAGCTCACGACTTGACCGACCGCGTGAACGCCCTGATCCGTCCGCCCTGCGAAGTTGGTGCGAACCGGGATTCCAAACACCTCCTCGATTGCGCGCTCCAGTTCCCCCTGAACCGTTCGCTGGCCCACCTGGCGCTGGGAGCCGAAAAATCCCTTGCCGTGATAGCTCACAACGAGCATGATGGCACGTTGCGGCACCCATGGCGTTCGAGAAGGCCGGCGAGTCGAACGAGCCAACTACTCCACAAACTCGATAAGCGCCATTGGCGCCCCATCACCGCGGCGCGGCTCCAGCTTTGAGATCCTCGTGTAGCCGCCATTCACCCCTTCGTACCGCGGTGCGATGACCTCGAACAGCTTCGCCATCGCAAGTGGATGGTCGAGCTTCCGCATAATCAAGTGACGATTCGCATGCGTATCTTCTCGCGCGATCGTCACCAGCTTCTCGACGACCGGGCGCAATTCCTTGGCCTTCGCCTCGGTCGTTGTAATCCGCTCATGCAAGATCATGGAAATTGCTAGCTGCCGCAACAGCGCCTGCCGTTGGGCCGTGTTGCGCCCAAATTTCCGGCCGGCCTTCCGGTGTCTCATTCTCCGCGCTCCTGCTCGCCAGCGCCTTGGAGCTGCCCCGCGTCGGACAGATCCCCAAGCGCAGCCTGCTCGTCATCCGAGTCCAGTTCATCGTCGCTGCCGATAGCCGATTCAAGCGCATCGAAATAACTCGCTGGCGGGCTGAACGACGTAGCGTCGCCCTCGGGCAAATACCCATGCTCTGCGAGCTTCTGACGCAGCTCGGTCAGCGAGCGCGGGCCAAAATTCCGGATCGAGAGCAGTTGGTCAGGATCCATGGTGAGAACCTGCCCAACCTTCTCAATTTGGCGACTGCGCAGCGCATTCAGCACGCGCGGCGAGAGCCCTAACTCCGAGAGCGGCTTGTTCTGCGCTTCCTCGCTGATGAACGGGCTAACGCCGATGCCGACTTCCGTATCCTTGCGGCTAAACTCCGCAAAGACGCGAGCATGATCAACGAGGATCTGGGCCGCCTGCGAGAGCGCCTCATCCGGCTCGATCGTGCCATCGGTCAGGATCTCAATAATCAGCCGGTCATAGTCAGTCATCTGACCGACGCGGGTGTGCTCGACGACGAAGTTCACCTTCTGGATCGGCGTGAAGATTGCATCAATCGGGATCTCACCGAGTGCATAGGTCTCCTGAGCCTCGGCAGGCCGGTAGCCGCGGTCCCGGCTAATCCACAGATCCATATCCAGCACCGCGTCGGCCGAGGCCAGCGTCGCGATTGGCTGGTCTGGATTCACGACATCGACCTCAGATGGCCAGGCGACATCGCCAGCCGTGACCACGCGCTCGCCGCTGACATCGCCCTTGGCATAAAGATGTGCGCGAGCTTCGCCATTCATCTCCGTGACCCGCTTGAGACGGATCCGCTTGAGATTGAGCACGATTTCCGTGACGTCCTCGCGCACGTTGTTAATCGTCGAGAACTCATGCCAGACGCCATCGATGCGCACGCGTGAGATTGCCACGCCTTCGAGAGAGCGCAAGAGAATTCGACGCAGCGCGTTCCCAAGCGTGGTGCCATACCCTGGCTCCAGCGGCTCAACTTGATATCGGCCATAGTTGAGGCCGGTTTCGACGGTGTCAATGCGAAATTGTGGCTTCTCGAACAACCGGACTCGCCTCCTTATGGGGCAACGGCTACCGCGCCGTGTAGCCCCCCCGGTCCACCCGCTCGATCTTCATGCGACCGAGCGCGCTACCGGCTGTAGTGCTCAACGACCAGGGATTCGTTGAAGGGCGGAACCTCAATCTGGTCCCGGGTTGGCAAGCCAATGATGCGCCCGCCGAGATCGGCAACATCCATTGCAATCCAATCCGGCGCGCGCTTGGTCGCGAGCACCTCCCCGAAATCCTTAAAGTACTCCCGCTTCCGGCTTTCCGGCCGAACCTTGATCTCATCACCAGGACGCACCTGGTACGACGGGATATTGGTCTTTCGGCCATTGACGACAAAGTGACCGTGGCGCACGAGCTGGCGAGCATGGCGCCGGGATTCGGCGAAGCCCATGCGATACACCACATTGTCCAAGCGAGCCTCCAAGATCTGGAGCAGGTTCTCACCTGTGACGCCGCCACGGCGCTCGGCTTCCTCGTAATGCTTGTGGAATTGCGCCTCAAGGACGCCGTAGTACCGGCGAACCTTTTGCTTCTCTCGTAGCTGCAGTCCATATTCGGACGGCCGGCGCGTGCGCCGCTGCCCGTGCTGTCCCGGCGGGAAATTGCGCGCCGGCTGCTTCTGCACGATCGGGCATTTCGGGCTATCGCAGCGCGCCCCCTTCAAGTACAATTTGATGCCTTCTCGACGGCAAAGCCGGCAAACTGGTCCGGTATATCGTGCCATTCCCCTCTAAAGCCTCCTTAACTTTTCGCTGATTGGCTGATAGCTCCCTTGTAGCCGTGGCAATGCTCCAAACAGCGTCGGTACGCTCGCTAGACGCGGCGCCGCTTCGGAGGCCGGCAACCGTTGTGAGGGATCGGCGTGGTGTCAGTGATCGAAACCACTTGGATGCCAGCGGTCTGAAGCGCACGGATAGCCATCTCACGGCCCGCCCCCGGCCCTTTGACGAAGACATCAACCTGCCGGAGCCCGTGCTCCATTCCCTTGCGCGCCGCCGCCTCCGCGGCTACCTGAGCAGCGTACGGCGTGCTCTTCCGCGAGCCCTTGAATCCGTTCGCACCCGCGCTCGACCACGCGATGACGTTCCCCATCGGATCGGTCAGCGTGACGATCGTGTTATTGAACGTCGCCTGAATATAGGCTCGCCCTCGAGGAACGTTTTTGCGTTCCCGGCGGCGCACGCGCGTTCTACCGCGCCCAGGTCCGGCTCCAGTCCGACGCCGATCAGCCATTTCTTCCTCCTAGAATTACCATCAACGCCGGTCGCCACTGGCCGTGGCAGTGCCAGGCACCGGGCGACCAACGCTGCTCGTCTCCTACTTCTTCTTGCGCACGCCCACCGCCCGGCGCGGACCTTTGCGTGTGCGAGCGTTCGTTCGCGTCCGCTGCCCTCGGACGGGCATGCCACGACGATGCCGAAGACCGCGATAGCAGCCAATATCCATCAATCGCTTGATATTCATCGCCACTTCGCGTCGCAGATCGCCTTCGACGCGCATTTCCTTCTCGATGATGTCGCGCAAGCGATTGATCTCGTCGTCCGTCAGGTCTTTGACCCGGACATCGGGGCTAATCCCTGTCCGCTTGAGAATCTGTTGGCTCGTGTGAAGGCCTATGCCATAAATGTATGTCAGCGCTACTTCGAGCCGCTTATCGCGAGGTAGATCAACGCCAGCAATACGCGCCATTGTTCAACTCCCTAGATGCCACGTGGCCGATGCTGGCGCCAACCGTTCGCACGGTGCAACGTCGCCAGCCCGCCAGGCTGCGCTCCCTCCGTCGTGTCATCCTTGCCGCTGCTTGTGCTTCGGGTTCGAGCAGATCACCCGAACCACGCCCTTGCGCCGGATGATCTTGCATCGCTCGCACCGCCGCGTGACAGATGCCGAAACCTTCATGCTCACCTCTCCCCACTAGCGTGGGGATCGTCTCCCCGTTCGCTCTCGGTCGGAACGCCGGCCCTCCACACGATTGTGCCGTGAGCGCGGCGTTCTTTCTCGCACACGCCAACGGCGCACGCCCGAAGACGTGCGCCAGAGTCATTAGTATACCACGGCAGCGAGCCGCTGCGTAAGGATTTCCGGACCGTTCTCCGTGATGACGATCGTGTGCTCAAAGTGCGCCGACAGCGAGCCATCGGCCGTCACCACGGTCCAGCCATCCGGCAGCTGCAACGTCTCGTCACCACCAGTGTTGATCATTGGCTCAATCGCTAGCGTCATCCCTGGACGGAGGATGATGCCCTGGTTCGGACTGCCGTGATTCGGCACATGTGGCTCTTCCCACATTTGCCGGCCAATGCCATGCCCTCCGTATTCACGGACCATACCGAACCCGGTGTCTCGAACGAACTCCTCAATCGCATGGCCGATGGCCCCCAGCCGGTTCCCTGGCACCGCCTGGGCGATACCTCGGTAGAGCGCCTCCTCAGTTACCTGCAAGAGGCGCCGCGCCTCGTCGGAGACCTTGCCCACAGGATAGGTCCACGCCGAATCGCCGTGATAGCCCTCGACGATTGCGCCGACATCAACGGAGATGATGTCCCCTTCTTGCAACACCCGCTTGCCCGGAATCCCATGCACGATCTCGTTGTTGATCGATGCACAGATCACACCAGGGAACGGGATCGGATTGTTCGGACCAGTGTGTCCCAAGAACGACGACTTTGCGCCGAACTCCTCCAACGTCCGCCGCGCGATGTCGTCTAGCTCCTTCGTTGTCACGCCAGGCCGGATCGCGGCCTCGATGCGGGAATGTATGACCGACACGACGTAGCTAGCACGTCGCATGCGGTCGATTTCTCGTGCATTCTTAATCGTTACTGCCATAGGTAATGAACGCCTATTAACGCTTCGTCGCCGCACTGATCGCGGCAAGGATGTCATGGGTAACTTCTTCAATTGGCCGGTCACCATCTACGCGAATCAACAGCCCACGCTGCTGATAGAAATCGAGCAGCGGAGCCGTTTGCTCGTCGTACAAATCCAATCGCCGCCGGATTGCTTCCGGCGTATCGTCCGGGCGTTGGACCAATGGTCCGCCACACCGGTCACAAATGCCCGCCTTCTGGGGAGGGTTGAACTCCACGTGATAGGTGGCGCCGCACGCCGGGCAATAGCGACGCCCCGCCAAACGAGCAATCAGCGTTTCCCGCGGCACATCAATCTCAATCACCGCCGCCAAGCGCTCGTCGCGCTTCGCAAGGAGAACATCCAGACCTTCGGCCTGCGCACGTGTGCGCGGGAATCCGTCGAACAAAGCTCCCCTGACATTGGGATCCTCGGCGATTTGCTCCAAGCGCTCCTCGACGATCGCCAGCGTGATGTCGTCTGGAACAAGCTCGCCGCGATCGAGATACCCTTGGGCGAGACGCCCAAGCTCGCTCCCCGCGGCCACGGCAGAGCGAAAAAGATCGCCAGTGGAAAGCTTGATCAATCCGAGGCGCGGCGCGATGATGTCTGCCTGCGTGCCCTTGCCCGCCCCTTGTGGCCCCATAAGTATAATATGCATTTGCGCCTCTTGTCCTTTGGTTCGCGCTGAGACCGGCACTCCCTCGTCCGCCAGGTCACTCAACCAGCCAGCATCAACGGCTTTGGAGACCGCTAATCGATAAAGCCTTCGTAGCGCCGCATCAGCAACTGGGCCTCAAGCTGGCGCATCGTGTCGATTGCCACGCCGACCACGATCAGCATTGAGGTGGCACGGATCAATAACGTCCGCACCCCTGTGATTTCCGACGCGATCCACGGCAAAATCGCGACCACGCCAAGGAAAAGCGCACCGATCAAGGTGATTCGCGTCAGCACTCGCTGGAGATAGATGGCCGTGTTTCGGCCAGGTCGAACCCCAGGAATAAATGCTCCTTGGCGCTGGAGGTTTTCTGGGATCTTCTGCTGCTGGAAGATCACCATCGTGTAGAAGTAGGTGAACCCGATCACCATGAGAAAATAGAGAATGTTGTAGAGCGGCCGGTTCGGATCGAAATAGCGGCTAATGAACCCGCCTAAGTCCTTCACCCATTCACGATTGGAGCTGCTGAAGAAGTTCGCGATCATCCCCGGAAAGACCATGATGCTGACGGCGAAGATCAGCGGGATCATGCCCGAGGAATTGACCTTCAGTGGGATGTACGTGGTCGTTCCGCCATACGCCCGGTTGCCGCGGATCCGCTTGGCATGATGCACGGGAATGCGCCGCTGGCCTTCATTGATCAAGACAATGCCAACAATCGTAAACAGCACGATTGCGACGAACATCACGGTGCCAATGAGATTATCGGACGTCGAACCGCCGGTGAGGAGCCGGCCGACCGCTCCGGGCAAGCTGGCGACAATACCACCAAAGATGATGATGGAGACCCCGTTGCCGATGCCGTTTTCGGTGATCAGCTCGCCCATCCAGACCAGCAACATCGTGCCGGCTGCCATGGAGATGAGAATGGCCAGAGAGGGAAGAAACGTTGAACTGTCAAAGAGTCCGAAGTTCTCCAAGAGCGGCTGGCCATTGGCTCCATTTGTACGCGAGAACAGGAGCGCCTGGCCGTAGCCCTGAAGGAGTGCCAGGGGCACCGTCAGCCAGTGGGTATACTGGTTGATCTTGTTCCGGCCCTGCTGCCCCTCGTTCGATAGCTCGTTCAGGCGAGGGATGATCGGCGTCATCAATTGCATGATGATCGACGCGGTGATATAGGGATAGACGCCGAGAGCCACGACTGAGAACTGGCGCAGCCCACTACCAGAAAAGAGATTGAGCATACCCAAGAGCTGGTTATTCTCAATAAAATCCGCGAGCTCCTTGCGGTTCACGCCTGGCACAGGAATGCTGGCGATGAACCGGAAAATCGCCAGCATTCCGAGCGTGAACAGGATCCGGCGGCGGAGATCGGGGATCTTGAATGCATTAATGACGGCCTCGAGCATCGCTCGGCCCTCCCTCGTTGTCGACTCTGGCGGTGAGGCTCGTCATCACCGCGTATCGCCACGGCAAGCAATCGTGCGTGGCGCCAGCCCCAAGCGCTGGTCCCAAGGCAAGGTCACTCCGTTGCGGCAGCCTTGCCCAGCTTGGCGAGCTTCTCAGCGCGGGAGAGTGGCTCTCGCCGGCTGCGCGGCCGTGCCTCTACCCACCGGTCGGTTCGCTCCAGCACGGTCACCGATCCGCCGACTGCCTCGATGCGCTCACGCGCCGATTTTGAGAACGCGTGGGCACGGATGTCGAGCGCACGCGTCAGCTCACCATCGCCAAGGATCTTGACCGGAAACTCCAACCCTCGGATGAGGCCGCGCTCGTAGAGCACCTCCGGTGTCACCGGGCCGTCGACGGACACGTCCTCCAACTGGCCGATGTTCACCACTTCCCACGGTGTCTTGAAGATGTTCGTGAAGCCCCGCTTGTATGGCAGGCGCTGCTGAATCGGGAGCTGCCCTCCCTCGAAGCCACGCCCAATACCAGGATTCGAGCGGGCCTTTTGGCCCTTCGTTCCGCGTCCGGCAGTCTTGCCGTGCCCGCTGCCGGTGCCGCGGCCGACGCGCTTTTTCGGGCGGTTCGCGCCCTCATTTGGTCGCAAGTCAGTTAGCGTCAGTGGCATCGCTCGCCTCAATTTCTGCACTCACGGCGCACTCACGCCGCCTACGCTCTAGCCGTTGTCGTCGTTGCCGTCCTCCACCTCAACCAGGTGGCGCACCTTCTTGATCATGCCGCGCACAGCGGGCGTATCCGGCAATTCGACGGTCTGATGAAGCCGCCGCAGCCCCATCGCCCGCACGGTCGCCTCCTGATCTTGAGGCCGGCCAATGGTGCTGCGGATCAGGGTAACCCGAAGCGACCGCCCAGTCGCTTGAGCACCCATCCCGTTCTCGCTCATACCTGTTCACTCCTGCGGCCCCGCGCTTGGCCACTCTTCGTCCGGGTTTCGCCTTCCGCGCGAGCACCGTTTGCGCCACTATTTGCTGGTTGCGCTTCCTGAGTCGTCGCAACGCCTGTTCGCCGCTGGATCGGCCGCTGCCGGCGCCGGCGCGCCGCCACGCTCTCTGCCGACTCCAGCTTGGACAGCGCTTTCAGCGTGGCCCGCGTAACGTTGATCGGGTTGTTGCTCCCATGTGACTTGGTGAGCACGTCACGAATGCCAGCGGCCTCGACGACCGCGCGAACTGCCCCACCGGCGATCACTCCGGTACCTGGCGCAGCCGGCTTGAGCAGCACCGTCGAGGCTCCGAAGCTTTCGACGATCTCATGCGGAATCGTCGTGCCATCGAGCGGGACGGTAATCATTGCCTTCTTCGCGGCCTCGACGCCTTTGCGAATCGAGTCGGGCACCTCGCCAGCTTTCCCCAATCCGACGCCGACCCGGCCACGGCCATCGCCGACGACCACGATGCTGCCAAAGCTAAATCGGCGGCCGCCTTTCACCACTTTGGCGACGCGATTGATCTGGACAACCCGCTCTTCAAATTCCGCTGGCTCGCTCTCCGTTCGTCGCCGGGAGCTTCGCTCTTCGCGATCCATGATCTACTCCTTAGCTCACCTCATGACAAACTCAGAAGCGCAAGCCGGCTTCGCGGGCTCCTTCAGCCACGGCGGCAACACGGCCATG
>JBHOQQ010000023.1:0-9895 GCA_042408955.1 Thermomicrobiales bacterium | reverse complement strand
CTGATGCCGCTGACCTTCCTCTCCGCCGTCTTTCTCGATCAGCAGGTGATGCCGGGGTGGATCCGGACCGCCGCGCGCTTCAATCCGGTCAATTGGGCGGTCCAAGCCGGGCGCGAGGCGATGAGCGCACATCCCGATTGGGGGCTCATCCTCTCCCGGGCGGGCCTGCTCCTGGCGCTGACCATCGCCTGCGGCTGGCTGGCCACCCGGGCCTTCCGCGCCTACCAGCGCTCGATTTGACCAGGCGTTCCACGGGCCGGGAAGGCGATGCATCCCCATGCCTCCCCAGTCCGCTCGATAGCCGCTACACTGAGCTTTGAAAGAAATCGCCCGAATTCTTTCAAAGTCCCCGGAGCTTTGCCAGCTGACTTTCAAAGCGCATGCCGCATCGAAAGCACCCGGCCCTGCGCTTTCAAAGCTCCGCTCGTGGAGCGGGTGGGCGAGGGATCAGTCGCCGGCCTCGGTCAGGGCCAGCAGCGCGGGAAGCGTTACATCCAGGCGGCGCCACGTCTCGCCGGCATCCTCGCTCAGCCAAAGCTCGCCGTGCTGCATCCCGGCGATCAGCGCGCCAGGCTGGCGCCGCGGGGCGAGCAGGGCATAGGGCATGTAGGGCAGCGGGGATGGCAAGGAGCCATTCTCTCCGAGCGGCTCCCACGGGCCGCCTCCGCGCTTGCGGTGGAGGAGCGCCTGGGCGTTGCCATCGCGGCGGTGCGCCTCGCGGGCGCTGAACGTGGCCGAGACATACCACAGGTCGGGATCGGCGGCATCGACGGCGAGGCCCCAGACGTAATGGCGGTCCATCCCTTCGTCGAGGGGTTGCCAGGTGCGCCCGGCGTCCTGGCTCAGCGCCACGCCGCCTCCTGCCGCCTCGTAGACGCGGTCTGGGCGGGCCGGGTGCGTCGCCAGGCAATGACAGTCATGATAGGAGCCCGGCTTGCGGTCTTCCCACGTCCGGCCGCCGTCGAGCGAGCGCATGACGCCGCCGAGCTCGATGCCAACGTAGATTGTCTCCGGATCGGCGGGGTGGGCGGCAATCCAGCGGACGTGGCTCGTCCAGGGGCGGGGCGGGAAGGACCAGGTCGGCGCACTTGGCAGCGCGCGCAGCGCCGGGAACTCCTCCCAGGTTTGCCCGTCATCCTCGGAGCGAGAGAGATTGCTTGGCTCCGTGCCGGCGTAGACCGCTGCCTTGCCATTGACGCGCCGGGCTGGCGCGAAGGCGACGGAGAGGACGCGGCGGTGCGGGATCCCGGCGGTGACATCCTCCCAGGTCTGACCGCCGTCGCGGCTGCGGTAGAGACCCTGATCGAAGGTGCCGGCGTAGACACGGTTCGGGTCGTCCGGGTCGGCCGCGATGCACTGGGCACCGCTCCCTTCGAGCATGAATGCCACGTCGAAGCGCTGGCCGTCAGGGCTGGCGATCCGGGCAACGGCCTCGCCGGTGGCGGCATAGAGGTTGATCGGGGACATAGGGAGGATCCTTTCTGGGACAGTAGGCGTGCAGTCGAATGGCATGCCAATTCACGATCAAGGATAGACCACCGTCCCACCGTGCTGGTTCCAACCCCCGATGTCCGGGAATTCCATCCCAGAGATCGCGTTGATGCCAGTGTACGGCGCCGCCACCCGCCCGCCGCCGCTGATGTCCCATAGCGTCATGTCCACGTGCGGCGTCACGGCATAGCCGTTGCCGCCCGGACCGGAGATATCCCCGAGATACTCCCCCTGGCTGACGGTATCGCCACGGCCAAGATCGGAGCGGAAGGTGACGTGGAACATGGCCAGGGCGTAGCCATTGCCCATGTTGATCGCCAGCCCCCCAGAATTCGCATCGTTCCAGAGCACCGTGCCGGAGACCGGCGCGTAGATCGGCTGGCCGGCCGTATTACCGTCAGTCCGGGCGAGATCGAGCGCATAGTAGTACTGCCCCTGATGCGTGCCGCCATTGTAGCCCTGGATGATCTCCCAAGCGCCGCCTGCGAACGGCCAAACGATCCCCGAGCTACCGCCGTCGCCAGGTCCCGAGCCGCCAAGGCGCAGATAGTCCCCATAGGCCCACCCGCTACGGCCGTTGTAGGTCACCGGGTAGAAACCGTTGCGCGGATCTCCGGTGATCGCGACCGTCGCCCCCGCTGGCATGACGACGAGGACGGCATCCGAGGTGCTCGGTCCGGCGCGTAGATTGAGCGCGGTTGTCGTCACCGCCGTGCCGCCGCCGGAGCCAGTATCGGGAGGAGGTGAGGAGCCGCCGCCGGTGTTGAGATAAGCGGCGTAGGCCCAGCCGCGGGTGCCCTGGTAGATCACGCCAAGAAAGCCGTTCGCGCGCTCGCCCGTGAGTTCTACCCGTGCCCCGTCTGGCATGACGAGGAGGATGCGATCGGCGGTGCTTGGCCCAGCCCGCAGATTGAGCGCGCCGCCGATCACCGTCGCCGTGCCGCCGCTGCTATCGCCGCCATTATCATTGCCGGAAAAATCGAGATAGTCACCGTGCGCCCAACCAGGACGGCCGTTGTAGACGACTTTGTAGAAGCCGCGGCGCGGCCCACCAATGACCTCAACCTGTGCTCCTGGTGGCATCACCAATCGCACGCGCTGATCGGTCCGCGGCCCGGAACGCAGATTCAGGTAGGTCGTGGTTACCGCGATCGACGCAGAGGCGACCGGCTGTGCAAGCAGCAGCGGAGGCAATATGGCACCGAGGATGATGCCGACCACAAGCACGCGGACAACGCGCGGACGTGTACGCGCCAGACGGCGCACCGGCTGCATACACATGGCGCTCCCTCCCTCTTGACCAGGCGCAACGGCAACAGGGAATGGCCCGAGACCGGGAAGAGTGCCGCCGCGATCCCCCGCGGCCATCTCCTCCCTGGTCGATATCGCTGGTCTTCACAAGACCTGAATCGGATCATCCTGACGCCGTCCCTCACGCGACGCCAGGACGCCGAAGGATCAGCCCCCTGCCAACCGCAGCCATCGGCGCTTGGGGATTCCTCCGGTGATAGCCAGCGTTATCGCACACGGTCTCGGGCACGTCAACCGGACAAGTAGTCCGCGTTGCCCACTCGGTCTTGCTCACTGGTTGAGGATGTGGTCACGCTCCATCGGCATACTAGGTGACAGGTGCATCCACTCCCGGCCGCTCGGCCGCTCCTACCGGCTATAGGCTGCCGGCTACCGGCTCATAGCTCACAACCCGAAGCTCGGAGCTCGAAGCTTCCCTGACCCCCGACCCCTGACTCCTGACCCCTCCCTAGCCCCTATCTCTGACCCGAATCCCGTTGGCTGACATACAATGCTGCCCGCTTGGGCGCCGCGGGTGAGCCAGTGCATGGTCGTGAAGAGCTTCAGGGAGGGATAGAGCATGCCGATCGTCTTCTTTCTCAACCGGCTTCGAGAAGGCGTCAATCCTGAGGACTACGAGCGCTGGGTGCGCGAGGTGGATTATCCGGTTGCCCGCTCGCTCAAGACGATCAGGAGCTATGTGGTGACGCGTATTGAGGCCACGCTGGACGGCTCGCCTGCGCCGTATCCCTACATCGAGCGTGTGGAAATTACGGACCTGGACGCCTATCGAAAAGAGCTCAGCGAGGGGCAGAACATGCAAGATTTTTTCCAGCAGTGGTCCTCCTTCGTCGGCGAATCCATCGCGGTCTACGGAACGGAGCTGTGAGCTGGCGGCCGGCAGCCGATGGGGGTTCGCCTGTCCGGGCGGAACTTTCGCAGAAGGCAAATGCTGATCCATGACGACCCAGGCCCCTCTCCTAGCCACCGGCGTTCGGCCCCTGGCTCCGGTGCGCTGCGGTCTGACACCCGTGTTGCATGGCGGCTTTCCTGGCGATGACCGCGCCGGCCTGCTGCGCCGGGTCGCGCAGATCGCCGACGAGGGCGGATTCGATATCCTCTGGGTCGAGGACCACACCCGGTTGCCCGCCGAGGAGATCCGTGCTTCAGAAGGCATCCCGGAGCGGGATGAACCGCTGGAAGCATGGACCACGCTGGCCTATCTGGCAGCCTCGACGCGACGGATCCGCCTGGGCACAGAGGTGACGCCGGTCACGCTGCGTCATCCCGCCCTGCTCGCGAAAGCCGTGGCAACCCTGGATGTGTTGAGTGGCGGACGCGTGGTGTTCGGCGCGGGAACCGGCTGGCACAAGCCCGAGTTCGCCAGCCTCGGGATCCCTTTCGAGCGACGTGCGGAACGCTTCGACAAGGCGTGTGAAGCGCTCAGCGTAATGCAGGCGCTCTGGCGCGGCGGGCACGTCGATTTCGAGGGCCGCTTCTACGTGCTTGAGCATGCCCACCTTGCGCCGCCGCCCGTGCAGCCAGGCGGTCCACCCATCTGGCTCGGCGGGTTCTCCGACCAGCTTCTCTCGGCCGTGGTCGGTTTCGGGTCGGGCTGGATCCTGGGCACCAATCCCGATCCGGCATTCGTTGCCGAGCGGTGGGCGCGGCTCCGCGATCTGTGTCAGGAGGCTGGGCGTGACCCGGCGGAGATTCGGGTCTGTGTGCCGTTGATGGCGCATCTGAGCCGGGATCGAGACCGGGCGCGTGCCTCCCTGGAAGGGTACATCGCGAGAGGGGATTTCGCGCGCTGGCTCGGGAGTTTCTTCGGCGAAAACGCTCGCCGATTCGGTCTCTGGGGCACGCCAGACGACGCTCTGGATCGTCTCCAGCCCTATTTGGCCATCGGCGTGCGGGATTTCATTTTCGATCTGCGGCCAGCGAGCATCGCGATCGAAACCGCGGAGCTTCTGGCCGAGCAGTTGTTGCCGCGCGTGATGAATGCATGACCGGAAAGGATGTATGGGGATGACCGAGACGGCCACGGCCGCCACCCGTGCGGTGATCGCTCGTCTCTACGATGCCTATCGGGCCGGCGATCTGGACGGCATGCTGGCGCTGATGGCAGACGACGTGGTCGTGACGTTCACGGGTCACGGCACGTTTCATGGCAAAGCTGAAGCGCGCCCGTACATGGAGTGGGCCGGCACCCAGCTCCCGGAGCTTACCTTCAACGTCCGCCGCGTCATCGTGGATGGTGAATATGCCGCGGTGACGTGGGACGAGGTTGGTCGAACCAAGCGTGGCGAAGCCTGGTCGGCGATCGGCGTCGATGTCCACCGGGTGGTGAATGGGAAGATTGTGGAGATCACGGTCTACACCGACACGGAAAAGCTGGCGCGCCTGCTCGATCCGTGGCCGGGCGCCGGTCGCCGTTAGAGCGCAGTGCAGTTGATGCAGGGCCCATGTCCCCGCGCGTCGCGCCGTCTATCGCGCGGGGACTCAGTCCACCTGCACGGCGCTGCGACGCGCGCAATCTGGCGCAGTCGTGCACCCCTCTCGAATTTGGGGAGATGGGCAGGGCTGAAGATCTCTACCGGTGATCCGCTCGCAGCGCCTCAAGGAGGTCCGCGGCTGGCTGGGGCGAGTCCACGATGACGTGATCGACCCCGGCCTCCACGTAGGCCGCCAGGCGGTCGCGGCACTCGGCAGGCGTGCCGACGATCGCCGCCTCGGCAACAAGCCTGTCAGGCACGCACGTGCCGACGTCTGCCGGGTCAACGCGTTTGTAGGCGTGCAGATATGGCTCCAGCCCCTCGGCGACGATCTCGTCGATGCGTAGCCTCTCTCGGATCGGCGCTAGCACCGCCAAATCAACATCCGATCCCTGTAACAGCAGCTCACCGCGCCCAGTCATGCCGTAGGCGAGCGCGATCCAAGGCTTGAGCTCAGCGATTGCGCTCGCGGCATCATCAGTGACGCGGGTTGTGATAATCGCGATGATCTCCACCGCGGCGGGATCGCGTCCGGCTGTTGCGGCTCCCGCTCGCACCTGCTCCACCGCCCACCGGACGTAGGGAAGCGGCGTAAAGGAGGTGAGAATCACGCCGTCCGCAATCTGGCCTGCAAGCTGGAGCGCCTTCGGTCCGATCGCGCCGAAGAGGATCGGGATTCGTCCAGAGACGGGAAGCACGTCCGGCACAACGCGATCGATCGTGACGATCTTGCCCTTGTACGTCACGGTGCCGCCCTGCCAGTAGGCGCGCAGCGCCTCGGTCGTTTCGCGCAGCATGGTGAGAGGGCTGCGGTCCTCGATGCCGATCTGGCCCAGGAGCGATTTCGTGCAACGGCCGATGCCGAGGAGGAAGCGACCACCCGCGAACTGGTCGAGCGTCGCGGCCGCGCTGGCAAGCAGGGCCGCCGGGCGGATGTAGGGCGTAGTCACGCTCACGCCAAGTGCAATACGCCGGGTGGTGGCGGCCAGATACCCGAGTGACGCGAAGCATTCCCAGGAAAAGTAATCCTCGATGACCCACGCCGAATCGAAACCCGCGGCTTCGGCTTCCTGCCCGCGCGCGGCGATCGCCGCCGCCGAGGCGGTCGGGCCAAGCGGCAACAGCAATCCCAATCGGGGCGTACGCACCGTCATTCCATGCACTGCCACGCTCCTCATGAATCCGTTGCTGATCCGGTCGCGCCAGGCCGCAGGTCGAATCCGGGAGGAATCCGCGGCTCGGTTGCCACCTCACCTTCCTGGATGGCCCTGAGCACCCGCTCCGGCGTCAGCGGCGTCGTATGGATCGGCACACCGATCGCGCTTGCCACCGCATTGGCGACGGCCGCGGCGGAGAAGACGACCGGCGGCTCCCCGACGCCCTTCGCACCGAACGGGCCGTGCTCCGACGCCGCCTCGACCAGGATCGTTCGCACCCGCGGCGCTTCTAGCGTAGTCGGCAGCTTATAGAGCGCCAG
Source organism: Thermomicrobiales bacterium (assembly GCA_042408955.1). GTDB lineage: Bacteria > Chloroflexota > Chloroflexia > Thermomicrobiales > UBA6265 > CALGSZ01. The sequence goes on along the minus strand of JBHOQQ010000023.1, from coordinate 3,142 downwards.
GTTCGGGTTGAGGAGGCGGCCCTCATCGAAGATCAGCTCTTCGGTCAGAGCGTAGCCGATGCCCTGCACCGCGCCTCCCTGCATCTGTCCCTCGACATAGGTTGGGTTGATCGCGTAGCCGACGTCCTGCGCCACCACAAAGTCCACGACTCGGGTCAATCCGGTCTCCGGATCAACCTCGACTTCGGCGGCGTGGCAATGAAACGAGGGAGCGTTGAACGCTGGGAAGAGGCTTCCCTTGAGAGAAGTCGCGTCGTACGGTGTTGGTTCGGCGAGGAAGGAGCCGGCGCCGATGACTGGCTCAGAGGCCCACATCTGGCCGGAGAGTAGGTCGGCATAGGTCACCCCGCGGTCGGGTACGCCACGCACGCTGATCCGGCCCTCGCGCACCTCAAGGTCGGCCTCGGCAGCTTCCAAGAGATTCGCCGCGCGTCGCAGCAACTCTGCCTTGACGGCTTGTGCCGCGCGCTGGGCGGCTCGTCCCATATTGAAGAGCGTCCGGCTACCCTGGGCACCCGCGTCCATTGGCGTCGCGCCGGTGTCGCCCCAAAGCACGCGGACATCCTCGTAGCGGATCCCGAGCTCCTCGGCGACGATCTGGGCTACGCCTGCCATCACTGCGCCGGTGCCGATCTCCGTCGCGCCGGTCTGCACCTCGGCGCTGCCGTCCTCGTTCATGATGACCGTGCAGCCGGCGGAACCGGCAGTGGTAAGCCACCACCCGGCCGCGAGCCCTTTGCCGCGCTTCAAGCCGGGCGCCGAGGGCGGATGCTGCTGCCCCCAGCCGATGGCCTCGGCTGCCCGGACGAGCGCCTCCCGCATCCCCACGCCTTTGAGCACCTGCCCGCTGTGACCGAGATCGCCTTCCCGGAACACGTTCTTCAACCGGATCTCTAGCGGGTCCAGGTCAAGCTCCCGGGCGATCGCGTCCGTGTGCGACTCCACGGCAAAGACGGTCTGCGGCCCCGTCGGCCCGCGGAAGGCACCAAAGTTGACGTTGTTTGTGTGGACCGCAAGCGCCTCGACCCTCAGATTGGGAATGCGATACGGACCAGGAGCGAGCATCGCGGCCACACCCGCGAGGAGAGGCGAACCACCGCTATAGGCGCCCGCATCCATGATGATCTTCGCCTCACGCCCGAGAATCGTGCCATCCGCGGTCACCGCCGAGCGGAGATACATGATCATGGGATGCCGCGGGTTGCCGTACGCGAGATCCTCTTCCCGCGAGTTGGCGATGCGCACCGGGCGTCCGGTCTTCAGCGCCAGGAGCGCCGCGTACATCTCGACATTGGCCTCCAGCTTGGAGCCAAAGCCGCCACCAACAGTCTCCGCGATCACCCGGATATCGCGGTACGGGATGCCGAGCGCCTCGTGGAGCTGATGGCGGACACCGAACGGGTGCTGGGTACTGGAGTGGATCGTCAGCCGGCCACGGGCATCCACCTCAGCGATGGCCGCACGCGGTTCCATCGGCGTTTGATGCACCGAGTGCGCCGCGTAGGTGCCTTCAATCACCCGGTCTGCCTGGGAAAACGCCGAAGCCACGTCACCGCGTTCTAGGAAAACCTGAGCCGCGACGTTGCCCCAGCGGATCAGCTGGGGCGGGGCGGCATAGACTGTCAGGTCGTCGTGGACGCGCGGCGCATCTGGTGCCAGGGCAGCGATGGGATCAAAAACGGCGGGAAGATCCTCGTACTCGATCTCGATCAGCCGCGCGGCAAGCTCTGCGACCGCTTCGCTTTCCGCCGCGACCGCCGCGACCGGCTCGCCGATGTGGCGCACGCGGCCGGTGGCAAAGGGACGCTGGTCTTTCACCACCTCGCCGAAGAAGCCCCCGATGTCACCAGTGATGACCGCTTCGACGCCAGGCAGCGCTTCCGCCGCGCTGGTGTCGATGCGGACGATGCGGGCGCTGGCCCGCTCGCTTCGGACGATTTTGCCGTAAAGTACGCCAGGCGGGTAATAATCGCTGGCATAGCGCGCCCGTCCGGTGACCTTATCCTCGCCATCGAGCCGCCTGGCTCGTGTGCCCACAATCGTCGTCGCCCGCTCGGTCATGGCTCCTTCGCTCCGGCTTACTGGAAAGGCATTCGGTAGCTCGTCGCGTGTCAATGTCATGCGCCCTGCCTTTGGGCCCGCTCCCGCGCGATCTCGCCCGCGCGGCGCACGAAAACCGTGATCATCTGCCGCCGGTACCAGGCGCTGGCCTCGGTATCGTCCGGCGGATCGCAGGACTCGGCGGCCACGCTCCCCGCGCGGCGCAACGTCGCGTCGTTGACCGGCTGGTTACGCAGCACTGCCTCAGCCTCCGTCGCGCGTACCGGAGTCGCACCGGCCGAGACGAGTCCGATGCGCGCATCGAGGCAGGTCTCGCCGTCCTCAGCCAGCGTCAGGCCAATACCGGCGCCGATGATGGCGTAGTCGGTGCCGCGTACCCGGTGCTTGCAATAGGCAGAGCCGCTGCGGGCCGGAACGGGTGGAAGGTGAATGGCGACGAGCAATTCGCCCGGCTCCAGCGCGGTTTCCAGGAATCCCGTGAAGAATGCGTCCACGGGCACGCGGCGCCGGCCGTGCGGCGAGGCAAGCTCAAGCTCGGCGCCGAGCGCGATCAGCGCCCCGGGAGGATCGGCGGCGGGGTCAGCATGGGCGAGGTTCCCGCCGATCGTCGCCTGGCGGCGGACTGCTGGCGTGGCAACGCTGGCAGCGGCCTCGGCGAGGGCGGTGTAGCGCTCCTGGATCAGCCGCGAATTGGCAAGAGCGTGCTCCGTCACCATGGCGCCGATGGTGACGCCACCCTCGGGCGATGGAGCGATCCCGTGCAAGGCCGCAATGCGCCGCAACCCGATTAGCAGGCGCGGCTGGACGAGTCCCCAGCGCTTGAGCACAAGGAGCGATTGCCCGCCGGCCAGGATTTTGGCATCGTCGCCGTGCTCGGCAAGAAGTGCTAGTGCCTCGTCAATCGTTTCGGGCGCGATGTAGTCCGCGCTGGGCACAACCTCCTCGCTGGCCGGCGCCGCGGACGCGGCAAGCTGTTGCTCCGCTGGCATGTCAGGCTTCCTCCGCTGCGGCTAAGACGGCTTCGACGATCTTGGCATACCCGGTGCAGCGGCACAGATTGCCGCTGAGTGCCTGGCGCACC
>JBHOQQ010000019.1:0-27846 GCA_042408955.1 Thermomicrobiales bacterium | reverse complement strand
ATCGGCTCATCCAGTACAACCTTCCGGCGGTCGATCTCGGAGCCGAGCACAGACGAGAGCTTTTCGGCGATATCGCCCGCGGTGACTGAGCCGTACAGCCGGCCACCTTCCCCGGCGCGTGCCTGGAACACCAAACGCGTGCCGGCAATTCGCTCGGCCAGCGCCTGGAGCTGCTGCTCTTGCCGGGCGATCTTCTGCTCACGCACGCGCTGGTTTTCCGCCAGCACCTTGAGCTCACCTGGCGTCGCCACCACGGCAAGACCCTTGGGAATCAGATAATTGCGAGCGTAACCATCGGACACGGTTTGGACCGTTCCGGCCTCTCCCAGGTTTTCAACGTCCTTGCGAAGAATGACTCTCATTGAATGCGCCTTCCAAGCCCAAGAACCGGCGGCCGTCCGCGGGTGGACGGGCGGGGCCGGCAGTGTACGTACGCCTGCTTCAGCCAATCTAACTATACGTTGCCAAAGACACGCCGTGCAATGGCATCATGAGCCGCGTCTGGCACGGTCTCAGGCGGAGCGAAAGTATTCCCCCGCGCACCATCCCGTGCCGTAGGCACCTTGCACAGGGTACCACGTGTAACCGCCAGCTACACGCGGATTGCCCGTGATCGTCAGACGCGTCCCATCGGGTAGCACCGCGATGATGCGAGAGCTAAGCGACGGTCCGTCTCGGAGATTCAGGCTCCCGTCCACCACGCGGACAGTATCTCCAGGATGCAAGCTCGCGCCAGCGCTCGCAGTCAGTGACCGCAGGAACTGAGCCGCGCACCAGCCGGTTCCGTAGATGCCGCTATTGACCTTGTACCAGGTGTAACCGTCCGCGAGCAATGGGGATCGCTTCACCTTCAGGCGCGTACCGAAAGGCATGAGCGCCAGCGTGGCAGAGTTTGTCCCTGGCGCCGCGCGCAGCCGCAGGACATCGGTATCCACTGCCACGATTTCACCAATGGTGAACTCGGGCAGGTAATCGTCGAGGAATGCCCCGTCGCACCAGCCCCGATCGGAGGGCGTTCGCAGCCAGTACCAATTCCGCTGCTCACGGCGGTACGGCCCCGCCAGGACGGCGGCGCGATCGCCATTGGCCAGCTGCGAGACAATGCCTGCATAGAGACTGGGCGCGACCCGGAGATTGAGCGCGTCCGTGCTGACCTGTACTGAACTTCCCGGTTTGAAGCGTGGCGACGATCCGCCAGCGGTGGCTTCCAAAACGGCTGAGGCAAACCAGCCTAAGCCTTCTTCACCTGATACACGGTACCAATCGTATCCCTGATTAGTAACCGGCCCGTCCACGATGCGAAACTCCATGCCATAGGGCATCTCACGAAGGATCGAGAAGTCGAGCCCCGGTCCCGAACGGAAGTTCGCTCCATCCACCGCGGTGCGGACCGCGTTGCCAATCAAGAACGCAGGATTTGGCGACGGATCAGGTTGCGCGGCAAGGATTTCCGCCACGGCTGCGCGCAGGTCGTCAAGCTCGTCGTACAGCGCATCGCCTGGGCATGCCGTTGGATTGGCGTCTCTATGGCCAGCGATGGAGGGAAACGTGGCTTTGGCGTGGAATGGCGCGGCTCCGAAGGGATCGAGAAAGCGGCCGACCCAAGCCGTGATCCAAACCAGTCCCGCGAGCGCATCATCTGACGGCGGGGAGAATTGGTAGGAGCCGATGACCGCGATGCCGGAGCTTCCGCGCGCGTATTCGTAGGCATGGCCGCCGATGACGTTCTCGCCGCCGTAGCGGCCCTCATACACGTTGCCGTACCGGTCGACGAGGTAGTTGTAGCCGATGTCTCCCCACCCGCGCTCGACAGCATGGTAGTAGTAGATGGAGCGGATAGCGGCCATCGGATCCTGGCTTGTCGGTGTTTCCGTATGGTGAACGATGACGTGCTCCACAAGCTGGTATTCCGGTGGCCAGGCGATGGGCTGTTCCGGATCCTGATCCACGTGCCGATAGCGCTCGTTGGCTCCCCAGGCCGCGCGTGAGATCACTGGCGGCGGTCCCGCCTGAGGAGAAACCGCGGCAACGCTGAACAAGTCGTCAACACTCGGGCCTTCGGTGGCATCGAGATACGTGAACGCCAACGCAGGCAAGGTTGTTGGATTGCCAGCCGCGTCGAGCGTGCGGTAACGAACGGCGATCGCTGGTTGATCCAGAAACACGAGCGATCCGAAATGCCGGCCATCGCGATCCGGCAGCCCAGCGTCAGCACTCGCCTCGCCGACCAGCACCGGGTCCGACCACCGCTGACCATCGGCGCTCACCCGGATTTCAACGATCGCTGTTGGGTCGCCTTCGGCTCCCCAGTGCGGAGCGATTGCGGTGAAGGGAAACTCCGCGGTGAATGTTCGCTCCGCGTCCGCGGTGGCGAATTCACTCACGTGATCCTCTTCGATCCATTTGCCGGCGCGGGTCTCTGGGGCCGTTTGGGCGCTAGCTTCTGTCAGTCGCGAGGCGGTGCGGCTTGCCGCCATGGCGGAGAATGCCGCCGCTGCTTTTATGAGGACCCGGCGATTGCAGAAGCGGCTCATGCGTTGTGATGCAGGCGTGGCATGCATCCCTTCCCTCCGGACGCTCGATGCGTTGCCGGACGGAGCAGTGCCCCGCCGGCGTTCATGGGCCGAAGCAATCACAGATCATTGCGCGGGGTGCACCGGGAAACCACTGCACGGGGATGGTGCATCGGGATGCACACCCTACCATCGGAAGTGACGGCGAGTCAACGCTTGTGCATAAGCTACGTTCATGGGTGCAGTACGGGGTTACCGGCGGCATCACGATGCCTGGCGTTGTCGCCGGAATAGCTCATAGAGGGCGATCGAACCAGCAGTCGCGGCATTGAGCGACGCCACCTTACCAGTCATCGGGATCTGAACGACAAGATCGCTGAGCTTGCACACCAGCCGGGAGATACCGGCCCCTTCCGCGCCGACCACGAGTGCAACGGGTGCTGGCAGATCGGCGCGGAAGAGATCCTGAGCATCGGGGCCGGTGTCCAGAGCGATGATCCACCAACCCGCGCGCTTCAGTGCTTCGATGGCGCGAGGGAGGTTCGTTACGCGCGCGATGGCCAAGTGCTCGACGGCACCGGCGGAGGCATTGACCACAGCAGGCGTCACTCCCACCGCGCGGTCTTCGGGCACGATGACTCCGGCGACCCCGGTTGCCTCGGCGGTGCGCAACAGCGTTCCAAAGTTTTGCGGGTCCTGCAGATGGTCCAAGATCAGGAGTGTGCCGGGCGTGCGTGTGAGCTCGTCGAAGTCAACGTAGGGATAGGGCCCGGCCTCAACGGCCACTCCCTGGTGATTCGCCTGCTTGGAGAGACGATCGAGCTCCGCCCGTGGAACTCGGGCGATGGGAAGCCCGCGCCTCTCGGCAGCAGCGATGATCTGCCGGATGCGCTCATCCTGATGAATCCCTTCGGCAAGGAGGAGGCGCTTTACGCGACGGCGGCCGCGAAGCGCCTCCAGCACCGCGTTGCGCCCGTAGAGCAGCTCCTGTTGGTGTTGTGGCTGCACGCGGTCGGCGGGTCGAGGGCTAGGCTTTCCGCCACGTTGTGCCGGCCGGTCCATCTGCAACGGTAATCCCCCGCTTAGCAAGTTCGTCACGAATCATGTCGGCGAGCGCCCACTGCTTGGCAGACCGCAGCGCATCTCGGACTTGGACGAGCAAGTCGATGAACGGAGCGGCGTCGCCGGCGCTCACCGGCTCCTCAGCTTCAAGCTGAAGTCCAAGGACCGCGCCAAGCTCAACGAGCGTTCGCCGGGCTGGCTCAATCGTGCTCTCGGGCAACCCTTCGGTTCTGGCCCGGTTGATCGCCCGCGCAAGATCAAACAGCGCTGCAACGGCAACAGGAGTATCGAAATCGTCGTCCATGGCCTGGTGAAACCAACGAGCGGTGAGGGCAGCGATCGTCTCCAATTGCTGATGGTCGGAACTTGTGCTTTCGCGCGCGATTGCCGCCGTGGTCTCTGGACGCGCGGCAGACCGCAGCCGCTCAAGCCCGCGGTCCGCGGCTGCGAGGCCCTCTTCACTGAAGGTAAGTGGCGCCCGGTAGTGTGATTGAAGCACCATCAGCCGGAACGCCGGCGCCAGCCCCCGATCAATCAAGTCGCGGATGCGCACGATATTGCCGATGGATTTGGACATCTTGTCGCCGCCGAATTGGAGCAGGCCGTTGTGGATCCAATATCGGGCAAATGGCTTCTTGCCGAGATAGGCTTCGGACTGAGCGATTTCATTCTCGTGATGAGGAAAGATCAAGTCAGCACCGCCGCCGTGAATGTCGACCGCGCCACCCAGGTGATGCGTGCACATGGCGGAGCACTCAATGTGCCAGCCTGGCCGGCCCGGCCCCCAAGGGCTTTGCCAGCTTGGCTCGCCCGGCTTCGCCGCTTTCCAGAGGGCAAAATCCAGCGGATCCTCTTTGCGCTCGTCGACTTCAATGCGCGCGCCCGCGAGGAGTTCATCAATTTCGCGGTGGGAGAGCTTGCCGTATTCAGAAAAGGCGCGAACACGATAGTAGACATCCCCATCAACGACGTACGCGAACCCCTTCTCGATCAATCCCTCGATCATGCTGATGATGAACGGGATTTCGGTGGTGGCGCGGGGATAGATGGTGGCTGGCAGCACGTTGAGCGCTCGCGACTCCTCGTGCCAGGCGGCAATCAGCGGCTCGACGATCTCAGCAGGTGTCACTCCCTCCTGCTGCGCCCGCGCGATGATCTTGTCATCAATATCGGTGAAATTTTGGACGTGGCGGACTCGGTACCCACGGTGCTCCAGGTACCGGCGAATGACGTCAAACACCACGAGCGACATGGCATGGCCCACGTGTGCGCTCGCATACGGCGTCACGCCGCAAACATACATTCGGACGACGCCTGGCTCGATCGTCTCGAACCGCTCTTTTTGCCGCGTTAGCGTGTTGTAGATATACAATGGTTCAGTCATCGGCTAGTATCCTCAAATTGCCTCAAAAACTGTTCGATCTCTCGGTTGAATTGTGCTTGTCTCGCTCCACGTGGGTGGACGGCGCCGCTCTCTGGCGCGGTGCCAGGCACGGTGGAGTAGGGGTGTTAGATTACGGCCGCATGCGCATCGGGTGAGGCATGGGCGGCCTGCAAGTCTCGCACCTGCTGCTCAAGCTCTTCGACACGCTGAATGAGCGCGAGGAGCGCGTCGCGTTGAGGATCGGGCAAGTGCTCGACCCGGCGCGTCTCGCCAGACTCGGGATCCGTCCACGCGACGGCGCGGGCAGGAACGCCGACTGCCGTGGTGTGGGGCGGAACATCGCGGAGCACTACGGCTCCGGCGCCGATCTTTGCCCCGTCGCCAATCGTGACCGCGCCTAGGATCTTCGCGCCGACGCCAACCACGACACCATTGCCCAGCGTGGGGTGACGCTTGCCGCGCTGCTTTCCCGTGCCTCCGAGCGTGACACCTTGATACAAGGTGCAGTCGTCGCCGACGACGGCGGTTTCGCCAATCACCACGCCCTTGCCGGGGTCAATGAAGACACGGCGGCCGATCGTTGCGCCGGGGTGGATTTCGATCCCGGTAAGGAACCGGGAGAGGTGAGAGACGCACCGCCCTGCCAGCCGTAGGCGGTGATGCCAGAGCCACGAGGCAAGACGATGGAATAGGAGCGCATGCAGACCCGGATAGCAGAGGATGATCTCCAGGGTTGACCTGGCAGCCGGGTCTCGCTCGCGTATCGCTTGAATGTCTTCTGATAGGAACATGCTCCTGCTCCTTCACCGTGTGCCGGGAGATGCATGGCCCGAAGTCGGCCAGTTACCGGCAAGCTACCGAACGGCGAATGAGGGGCGCCAGGCGCCTCGCGATGCCCAGCGCCCCTAGCAACAGGAGCAAGAGCCTCCAGCAGTGGCGCCGCGGCGCTCAAGCGTGATCACGCGCATTGGCCGCAGGCAGCGCATTGCACAACTCTCCAAACCCTAATCGGCAGCGGCCGCAACCTTGTCAGACTTCGCGGCTTGGCCGCTCTTCTTGGATCCCGATACATTCGCCCCAGCTTTGTCGGTACTTCCATCCTCGGACGGTTCCGGCTTACGATTGTCGGTGATATACCAGCCAGTACCCTTAAACACGATGCCAACCGGATGGAGCACCCGGCGAACATGGCCGTTGCACGAAGGGCATTCGGTCAGCGGATCGTCACTAAATCGTTGAAACTGCTCGAATTCATGTCCACACGCGCTACACCGGTACGTGTAGGTCGGCATACGGAACAATCCCTCCCCTACGCACCTGAAACACTCGCCTTTCTGCCCAGATTGTACAGAGTTGAGCCCAAAGACTCAAGGTATCCAAACGGAAGTAAGTGGCGGGACGACCTGTGCCCAGCGTGGATTGGAAGCCGGGCCCGCACCGCCAGCATGCGCGTAATCATTCGAGCGGAACAGGCTCCATCTCCTCCCAGTTGAGGCCGTAACTGACCTCCGTCGCAAGCGGCACGGTGAGATCAACGGCATGCTCCATGGTGTCAGCGACGAGCCGCGCCGTCGGTAGAAGATCGCGCCGGTCAAGCTCAAGCACAAGTTCATCGTGGACTTGCAGCAGCATCCGTGCCCGGAGTCCGATTTCTTGCAACCGGTGAAACAGGCGAATCATGGCGATCTTCATGATGTCCGCCGCGGTGCCTTGCACCGGCATGTTGACGGCCGTGCGTTCTGCGGCAGCCCGGCGGCTGGCGTTGGAGGATTGCAAGTCAGGGATCAGGCGACGCCGTCCAAACAGCGTTTCCACATACCCATGAGTTATCCCGAAGCGGAGGGTCTCGTCGAAATACCGCTTAACGTTCGGGAGCCTCGCCCAGTACTGATCGATAAACCGCTGGGCTTCTGCTCGGGGAAGGCCAGTATCGCGGGAGAGACCGTAGGCTTGCATCCCATAGAGCAGCCCGAAATTGACGGTTTTGGCAATCCGCCGCATTTCGGGCGTGACTTCGTCCGGCGAGACGCCAAACACGAGCGCGGCCGTTACCCGGTGGATGTCTTGCCCGGATCGGAACGCCTCGATGAGGAACGGCTCCTGGGAAAGATGCGCGAGCAACCGGAGTTCGATCTGCGAATAGTCCGCGGAGAGGAGGACCGCGTTTTCAAACAAGCGGTATTGAGGGCGGTGGTCGGCGATGAAGGCGCGGCGAACGCGGCGACCGATCTCCGTCCGAATGGGAATATTCTGCAAGTTCGGATTGGTCGAGGACAGGCGGCCGGTCGCCGCGATAGTCTGGTTGAAGGTGGTGTGGACGCGGCCGGTTTCTGGATTGACTTGCGCCGGCAACGCCTCAACATACGTCGAGCGAAGCTTGCCAAGCGACCGGTATTCTAGGATCCGGTCGACGATGGCGTGCTCCGTGCGCAGCGCCTCAAGCACCTCTTGGTCTACGGAGTAGCCGGTCTTGGTGCGCTTGCCGGAAGGAAGCTTGAGCTCCTCAAAGAGCACCTGAGCGAGCTGCCGGGTCGAATTGATGTTGAATTCATGGCCGGCCATCTGATAAATCTCGCGCTCAAGAGCCAGCATGCGCACCGCGATTTCCTCAGAGAGCTGCTTGAGATAATCGACGTCGATGGCGATGCCCGCTCGCTCCATGTCCACGAGAACGGGGATGAGCGGCATTTCGATCTCGGAAAACAGTCGCTCTTGCCCCTGCTCAGCGATTTGCCGTTGATAGAGCTCGGTCAGGGCAAAGGTCGCTTCCACATCGGCGCAAGCATATTGGGAGACCTGCTGGAGATCGACGAGGTCCATGGTGAGCTGAGTGCGCCCGGTGCCAATCAGCTCCTTGATCTCGGTCATCTCCATGCCGAGGCGAGTGAAGGCGAGATCTTTCAGGCGTGTCGAGGATTCATTGAGCACATACGCGGCGATCATGGTATCGAACACGAGGTTCGTCCAGGAGAAGCCGTGGCGCTGAAGCACGAGGAGATCGTACTTCGCGTGGTGTGCATACGCCTTCAATGCTGGGTCGGTCAGAATCGGCACGAGCGCGTCCCGGACCGTGTCGATCGTGAGCTGCTCACCGGCCGAATGGCCAAATGGGATATAGAAGCTCTCCGTCGTGGAGACCGCGAGGGCGATGCCGATCAAACGCGCGAGTATCGGCTCGGTCGAAGTGGTCTCGACATCGATCGCGTAGACGCCAGCCGTGCGAACGCGACTCGTCACCTGCGCAAGCTGGTCAGGCGTTAGCACCGTTGTGCGCTGCGCGGCCGGGAGTTGCCGTCGTGCCGACGAGGCCGGCTTGGCTCGCGGCTCGGGCAGCCGGCTCAGCAGCGACCGGAACTCCAGCTCCCGGAATAGCGCGACGACGCGGTCGCGGTCGTAGTTTTCCAGCGAGCTGTGCTCAAGATCGCAGGGAATATCGAGGTCGCAGACGATGGTCGCCAGGCGCTTGCTCTCCAGCGCCTGGGCCGCATGCGACTCCAGCGCTGCCTTCGCCCGCGCGGGCGTTACCTCTGAAATATGTTCCAGGATCTGCTCCAGGTGGCCGAATCGCTGAATCAATGACGTGGCAGTTTTTTCTCCAATGCCCGGAACACCCGGAATGTTGTCGGATGTATCACCCACGAGCGCCTTGAAATCCGGAATGTACTCTGGCCCGAAGCCGTATCGCTCGATCACGGCTTCGCGGTCGTATCTCCGAAAATCCTCAAAGCGGCGGGGACCGGGCAGGATCACCTCGACGTGATCGTCCACAAGCTGCAGAAGATCGGTATCCCCGGTCACGATGATCACGTGAAGGCCACACTCCTGGGAGCAGCGGCGAGCTAGGCTGCCGATGACGTCGTCCGCCTCGTAGCCTTCCCGCTCGACGATCGGGATGTTCAGCGCGTCGATCAACTGGCGGATGCGGACGACTTGCGAGCGTAATTCGTCAGGCATCGCGACACGATGGGCCTTGTAGGCTTCGAATTCGTCGTGACGAAACGATCGCCCGCTTTCCAGCGCCACCATCGCGTACGCGGGATGATGAGTATTGAGCACATTGAGTAGCATCGAGGCAAAGCCATACACCGCGTTGGTGATCTCTCCTTTGGAGGTGGACATCGTAGCGGTAATGGCATGATATGCGCGAAAGATAAGGCCATAGCCGTCGATGAGCATAATCGTGTGCCGGTTGAGCGTCGTGCCGGCGTGCTCGTGAGCGGTGGAAGTGTTCAACATTCTCTCCTTTGGGAGTGTCTCGCACGGGCTGCGGCGACGAGGAGAAGGCGTCGCCGCTCGCCCTCACACAGGACGCTAGGAGTATAGACCGGCAATCTGGCAGTTGCGCCGATGGTGGCGACGACCGTGATTTTCCTCGCTTGCTGGCCTCGCCGCATGAGCCGGACGTCTTGCAACAATGGCGACACGATGCGGTTGCTATACTGAGCAACGAGGTTTCTCTGCGTGGTGTTGGACGCCGCCAGAGCACCGGCGACAGCCAACGTGACGCCCGCGGAGATGCTTCCGTCAGGTGGTGCCGAGGGTACGCCATGACGCGGCTCCCGGGCACCCGCAAGGGAGCCGATTCGCGCATGCAACCAGCCACTGTTCAAGAACTAGCGAACCGCGCCTGCACGAACGTCGAGCGTGTGATTGTTGGGAAGCGCCGCGAAGTGGAGCTGGTGCTGGTGGCGCTGCTCTGCCGCGGTCACGTGCTCATCGAGGATGTGCCGGGTGTCGGCAAGACGGTCCTGGCCAAGGCGATCGCTCGGAGCATTGGCTCCACATTTAAGCGGATCCAGTTCACTCCCGACTTGCTGCCGAGCGATGTGACCGGGGTCAACGTGTTCAATCCGCAAACAAGCCGGTTCGAATTCCGGCCCGGCCCGATCGTGGCCAATATGGTCCTCGCCGATGAAATCAACCGTGCGACGCCGAAGACACAATCCGCGCTGCTGGAGGCGATGGAAGAAGCTCAGATCACCGTGGATGGCATGACGCATCGCTTGCCTGAGCCATTCGTGGTGCTCGCTACGGAGACCCCGATCGAGTATGAGGGAACCTTCCCGCTTCCGGAGGCTCAGTTGGATCGATTTCTCGTCCGGATTTCTCTGGGATACCCTGGACGGGCGGGGGAACTCGAAATGCTTTCCCGGCAACACCGGGGGCATCCACTCGAAACGCTGACCCAGGTGGTCGCACTTGAGGAATTACTCGCCGCCCAGGCCGCAGTGCGAGAAGTGCGGGTTGACCCGCTAATCAGCGAGTATATCGTCTCCATTGTGGAGGCGACGCGGAACCATCAAGATGTCCAACTCGGAGCAAGCCCGCGTGGCTCCCTTGCGCTCTATAATGCGGCCCGAGCCCACGCTGCCATCCAAGGCCGGGATTTCGTCGTTCCTGATGATGTCAAGGCGCTGGCCGAACCGACACTGGCTCATCGCGTGATCGTCTCGCCAGCAGCCCGGGTCCGTAACGTGGATAGCCGGACGATCATTTACGACATCCTCCGCACGTTGCCAGTCCCAGGTGCTAGGCCGGTTCCGGCTGGCCGAAGTGGCTGGGCGGCTAGCTGACAGCGAGGTAATGCGGGAAGGCGATGACCGGATTTCGCATCGCCGTGCTGATTCTTAGCGCGCTCATCTTCGCGCAATTCAATGAGTGGCCGGTGCTCGACCAGCTTTCGCTTGCGCTCGCCGCACTGGTCGCCCTGGCGTATGGCTGGACGCAATCGAGTCTCCGCGGTCTGGCCATTGGGCGTCGCGTTGATGCGGATCGCCGCCAGGTAGGACAGACGTTGCAGGAGGAGATCGTCGTTGAGAATCGCAGCCGGTTCGGTAAGCTCTGGCTTGAGGTGCGCGATCTCTCTACGCTGCCTGGCCACGCGGCAAGTCGCGCCATTCAGGTGGCGGGGAGATCGGCCCACTCCTGGACAGTGGTTACGACCTGCGCCAAGCGGGGACGGTATCGCACCGGACCGCTCGTGATTCGCGGCGGGGATCCGTTTGGCCTTTTCTCACGGGCTCGGCACTTCCCCGTGCAGATTGAGGTGCTCGTCTACCCGGCGGTCGTCCCGTTGCCCGGCTTCGTGTTGCCGGCTGGAACGCTCAGTGGGGGGCAGATCCTGGACCGCCGGACTTCGTTTGTAACGCCTAGCGTCTCCACTATTCGCGACTATGTCCCGGGCGACGCGTTCAGCCGTATCAGTTGGTCAGCGACGGCTCGCATGGGCCGGCTGATGGTCAAAGAGTTTGACATTGATCCGACCTCGGACATCTGGCTGATCTTAGATCTTGACCGGCAGTATCGGTACGTGACGAATGCTCCGGCTCCGCTGGCGCCGGATCCGGGTGGTTCTTGGCCGGTGGAGGCATGGCTGAACGCCACGGACGAATACGCGATTGCCATCGTGGCCTCGCTTGCCCGGCGCTGCCTTGATCAGGGCCGGGCGGTCGGCTTGATCGCAAGCGGGGCGCATCACGAGGTGATGCCAGCAGAACGCTCGGACCGCCAGTTCGTCAAGATGCTCGAAACCCTGGCGGTGCTTGAGGCAGACGGAGACCGGCCTTTGGCGGAGATTCTCGTTGCAGAAGCACGTCGGTTCACGCGTGACAGCGGCGTGATCGTCGTGACCGCGTCGACTGACGAGTCGTGGGTTGCCGCGCTGGCCGTGCTCACCGAGCGGCGTGTTCGCTCCAGAGCCGTTGTCATCGATCCGTCGTCGTTTGCACCAGGGCCCTCGGCAGATCATGTGGTGCAGCGCCTGCTATTTGAGCGCATCCCGGTGCATTGGGTGCGGTTCGGGGATAGCATCGCCGCGAGTTTGACGACGGCATCAGGAGTTGCGGCCGCCGCGGGAGGAGCACCATGGGGGCGATAGCACCCACCGCGGGAGCCGTAGCGCCGCAGGATCGCCCGCGTGGCTTTGGGCCAGCCGAAGGCTGGATTACCGTCTTGCTTCATCTGACCTTGATCGTGCTGATGGCCGGTTCCATGGCAGGCATTGGCTTGGACGATCGCCGGGCGGTGTTGATGCCGCTTGCAACGGGGGGAGCACTTTTCGGGCTCGTGGTAGCCAAGAGCAGGTGGGCGGATGCGCTGGCGCATGCCTTGTCCCTCGCGCTGGCTTTCGGCTTTGCATTGCTCATTGCGAGCGTACGGGCGCAGGAGCTAAACGGTGGCTGGCGGTTCATCGTCGCTCGGCTGGAGGAGCGCCTCAATCGCCTGCTCCTCGCGCTTGTCGATGGCTCGACACTGACCACCGAGCAACTCGTCATGTTGACGGGGGTGCTGGTCTGGCTCCTCGGGTATAGCTCGGCGTGGATGCTTTACCGGAGGGCATGGGGCGGTCCAGCGACGATCCTCCCCGGCGCGCTCATTCTCGCAAGCCTGGCGCTCGATCGCAGTCAGCCATCCAGACCTCTGTTTCTTTATCTGATCGTCGCGCTGGCGCTCAACGCGCGTCATTTTGCCTACCGGCGCCAGCAAGATTGGCAGCGCGCACGGATCCCCGCTCCACGAGGGTTAGGCCCTCGATTTCTCTTTGCCGGGGTGTGGCTTGCGATTATCGCGGTCACCGCTGGGCTGACCCTGCCTGCCCGTGCGCCAGAGCGGCTTGTGCAATACGTAGCCGACCAGGCCGATCGCTCCTGGCAAGAAGCCTTGGATGTCTATAACTGGCTTGCCGAGCGTGGGCCGGGTCGCGGCCAGGGCACCTATGCGGATTTTCCGGACTCGTTCCAGGTTGGTGGGCCGCTGTCGCTCACCGACGACCCGGTCGCGATTTTGCGCGCGCAACAGCCTCACTATCTCGCTGCCCGGCGGTACGACATTTATGACGGCGAGGGTTGGCGGTCGGGCGTAGATGAGACGTATCGCTTCCCTGGTGAATCGTCAAAGACCCAGGCCAAACCGGTCGGCTACCGGGCGGCACAGCGTGTGGCGCTGTCCGACTCCGTGCGACGGGGGCGGGCCGAGGAAATCGCGCAGGTCGAGTTGCTCCAGCCGACTCGCGGCCTGTTGCTCACCATCGACACCTACGCCGGGGCGAGCGTCGCCACGCAGGCGATTGTCGGGTGGCGGCAATTCAACGAGCTTGTGATCGATGTTAACGAGTTCGATCCCCGGCAGGTGCCAGTCGATCTCTATAGCCTGATTGCCTTGTTACAACAGGCCACGCTCCAACCTGCTCCAGATGGCTCGGAGCCGGTAATTACCGATCCCCAGCTTGCGGGACAGGTCGAGGCGATTCGCGAGCGCCTGCGCCGGGATTATCCGGTCGAGACCCGCCTCTCCCTGGTGGGTGGCCGTGTGATGCTCATGGTGTCGGGCCGTTTGCCAAATTACGATGACATTGAGGCGGTGCTTGCCACGAACGCTGCCGATGGGACGAGCTATCTCACAACAGGCCTCGCGAGCGTTGCCACGCCGGAAGAGTTACGAGCAGCTGGGCAGGACTATCCCGATTACATCATCTCGCGCTACCTTCAATTGCCGGGCTCGGTTACTCCGAGAACGCGCGCGCTCGCCCAACGCATCATCGAGCGCGCGGGAGCCACGAATCCGTTTGACGCGATGGTTGCCTTGCAAGAGTATTTGCGATCCGGGGCGTTTGCTTACGATGTCAACAACGGCTGGCTGCCCGAGCCCGGCACCGACCAGGTTGATGCGTTCCTCTTCGACGTGCGTGTCGGGCGCTGTGAGCACTTCGCCACGGCGATGGTTGTCCTCGCGCGGACCCTTGGGGTTCCGGCGCGTCTCGTCAGTGGGTATTATCAGGGGACATTCGATCCGCGCTATCAAGGCTATGTGTCCCGAGCGAATCAGGCCCATACGTGGGTAGAGGTATTTTTCCCTGGTTATGGTTGGGTTCCGTTTGAGCCGACGCCATCCCAGCCAACATTTCACTACGGGGACGAGCAGCTTGTACCGGTGCCGACTCCTGAACCGACTCCAGCGCCGGACCCGACGCCGGAACCTGAGCCAACGGCAGGGGCAACGCCGCCGCCAGTGGCAGATCCGGCGACGAGTGAGCCCGACCGCCCATCCTTGTACGAGCGAACCATCGGCCAGGCTCGCTGGCTTGCTGCACTCGTCACATTGCTGACGGTTGCGGCCGCTGCAATTCTGGCGCTGGCTTGGGCATGGGGGCTGCGCGGCCTCAAGCCAGCGGCGGCACTCTACGCGCGGACGCTGCGCATCGGCCGGTTCTGGGGTGTGCAAGCAGGGCCAACGACGACGCCGCACGAATTCGCGGCGGAGCTAGCGCGACGCGCTCCCGTATCTCGTGCGGCTGTCCAACGAGTAGCGGAATTATACGCCGCTGAGCAATATGGACGGCGGCCGCTCTCTAAGGCGGATACGGAAAGCGGCCGTGTGGCCTGGCAGGCGCTGCGCAGGTCGGTCATGCGCTGGCGACCCTGGCGCAGGGTCTCTTGAATTGCTTGGCTGCTGGGAGGGTCGAGGTGGCAGAACAGCACGGTGGTGTCCTCGTTGCTGGGGCGATCAATACCGATTTGGTGGCGTGGGTGCGGCGAGCGCCTGCTGCTGGAGAGACGGTGACTGGTTCCCGGTTCGGCGTCTTTGGGGGAGGTAAGGGGGCGAACCAAGCCGTTGCCGTCGCGCGCTCCGGGGCTCGCACGACGATGCTTGGAGCGGTTGGCCGGGATGACTTTGGCCGTAGTCGCTTGGCCGATCTTCGCGAGGAGGGTATCTCCACTGATGGCGTCGCGGTCGTTGACGGGGTCGCGTCGGGTGTCGCGCTGATCATTGTCGACCAAACAGGGGAGAATCGGATAGCTTATGTCCCCGGGAGCACCCTGGCCGTGTCTGCTGATCAAGCCGTCGAAACGTTGCGGCGAGCGCGGCCAAGCGTGGTTCTCACGACGCTGGAACTCCCGCCTGATGCGCTCCTGGCGTTGTACCAAGTAGCGCGTGAGGACGGTGTGACGATCGTTTGCAACGCGGCGCCAGAGCCAGCGAGTGGCGCACACCTTGCAAGGCAGGCGGATGTGCTGATCGTGAACGAGACTGAAGCTGCCGAACTGCTCGGCGTGAACGCGCAGCGCGACAATTGGCCGGCAGTAGCGCTGGCCCTGACCAGGCTCTTGGAGGCACCTGGGCGAGCGGCGATCGTCACCCTCGGCGCGGACGGAGCGATCGTGGCCCGCGATGGACAGACCTGGCATTTTGCGGCGCCATCGGTGAAGGTGGTTGATACGACTGGCGCAGGCGATGCCTTCTGCGGAGCACTGGCCGCTCGTCTCGCATTTGGGGCTGAGATTCTGCAGGCCGCGGAAGCGGGAGTGGTTGCTGGCTCGATCGCCGTCACTCGTGAGGGAGCGCAGCCATCCATGCCGCGAAGGGAGGAGATCGAGGCTCTCCTCGCCAACCGCTAGGCGATGGATTGCCGCGGCGCTGAGCTTGATCCGAGGGGCGGAAGGGGAGGGATTCGAACCCTCGAGGCGGGATTACCGCCTACGCGATTTCCAGTCGCGCGCACTAGGCCAACTATGCGACCCTTCCAGACAACGACGGTGGCGTGCTTACCAGCCGTCAATGGCGGAGAGGGTGGGATTCGAACCCACGGAGGCTCATCACCTCACCGATTTTCGAGATCGGCACCATCAACCACTCGGACACCTCTCCGCCAAAATTGTAGCAAAGGGAGGATGCCCTGACTACCGGTTCGAAGCCGTAGACCATTCGGCAGGGGACCTCGCCGCTCAGCGGATTTGCACGGGGAAACACGCGGATCATGGACGCACCGCAAGAATCAGAGATTTCTCCCATCGTGTGCCTGTTCGCTGGGGTGCTGGTGCTTGTTGGGCTCTGGGGCTGGGGACTTAGTGGCGCGATGCTTGCCGCAACGGTGGTGACCGCTGGCCTTGCGGTGGCCCAGCCAGCAAAGGATGGGAGCGCGTTCGCAGCAAGACTCATCAATGCCATCGCCGGTGACGCCGCGAGCGGACGCGCGAGAGAGACGAGCGGCGAGGTGAGCGCCGGTGAGCGGCTCAGCGTCGCGCAGGCCGGGGTGAGGGTCAGGGCAGCGGTCGCGGGAATTGCGATCCTCGCGCTTGCCGGGCTCGTTGCGTTCATGTATCTGGATCACCTTGGCGCGAGCCCTGCAGGGTTGTTCTGCGATGAGGCGATGATCGGCTTGCAGGCCACTCGCCTTTTCACGGGTGAGCCTGTTCTTACGCCAAATCTGTTCTTCTACCAGCACTTCGGTCACGACCGGCTGGGCTCGCTGGCGGTCTTTGCGACCGCGCCGTTTGTGGCGCTGCTGGGTCTAGCCGACCAGGGAATCCGGCTGACATCGGCAGTGTTGATGCTGGCGACCGTCGCCGTGGTGTATCTCACGCTGCGCCGGTTGGCAACCCCGTTCGCTGTGCTGCCGGCCACGGTGTTTGCCCTGTCTCCTGTCGTCATCCATCTCGCGCGGATCAACTTCGCGCATGGGCCATCGCTCCTTGCTCTCGCCATGGCGTACTGGCTCTACGTGGAAGCCCGGCTCCGTGGCCATCTCCGGTGGGCTGTAGCTGCTGGCGCCGCGCTCGGCTTGAGTGCCTACGGTTACTCTGGCTTCCTCATCGCCTCCCCGCTCTTTTTCGCGTCGCTCGTCATTGCTGAGATCGTGTGGAATCGCCGTCGCTGGAGGGAGTACGCCGTTGCGGCAGTGATGGGGAGCGTCTTTGTGCTCTGGCTCATCCCCGTGTTGCATCGGATGGTGACCGACGAGTTGTTCTTCGAGCGGATGCGCCTGAAAGGGATGGCCACCGCGGGCATGCCGGTTGGTGACCACCTATTCTTGATGATCCGCAACTATCCAAAGTATTTCAGTTGGGACTTTCTCTTCGTGAAGGGCGAGTCTGGGATGCCTGGTGGCTTCATTTCCCGCCACTCGGTCCTTGGTGCGGGGGAGTTGAGCAGAGCCGCTATCCCACTGCTTGCGCTGGGATGCATTGGCATGCTCGTCGGCAGGCGCCATCCGCTCGCGAGGTTCTTTGCGCCCTTCTTCATCTTCGCCGCGCTCTATCCGGCGCCTGACCTGATCACTACCAGCGATGGTCGGCCTCCCTATGTGTTTGCTGTCGCTGGCGGAGCCATCGCAATCCCATTCATCGCTGGCATGGGGATGCATGGCCTCGCGGCAATGCTGAAGGTTCGCGCCAGTCATCACTTGACGATATCTTCTCCCCTCACCGGTAGATATGCCACGCTTGGAATCCAGCCTGCCGCCGAGGTTGTGGAGGGGCGGGGACGCGTCTGGACGTTTCGCTTGATTTCGGTGGCGTTGCTGGCGACGGTGGTGATTTCGGGGTGGCGCTTCTGGACTGGACCGTACCACCAGTATCCGTTGGTCTCTGCCGATTACTGGGGATGGCAGTACGGACCGCGTTCCATGATTCAATATTTCCTCGCGCATCAGCAAGACTACGACCAGTTTGTCATGGACGGGGACTTCAACGAAGCCTGGGTGTTTCTGGATGTCTATATCCGAGACGGTGCGGTGCGGCGCAAAGCCGTGATTGGTGACATCGGCGCGTTGGATGCCAGCAAGAGGCAGTTGTTCGGCATGCGTGCCGAGCGGTGGCAGAGCCTCGTCAATGCCGTGCCGATGCTGGAAAACGTGATGCGCATCCGCGCCGTGGTTCGGTACCCGAATGACCAGGATGCCATGTATCTCGTCGATGTGGACCCGGCGAAGGTATCTGAGATAAGTCCTTTGTGAGGGAAAAAACGAGACGGCCCAGGAGGCAAGCCCGGGCCGTCTTCTGGTACGCCTGGAGGGATTCGAACCCCCGGCCTTTGGGTCCGCAACCCAACGCTCTATCCCCTGAGCTACAGGCGCGCACCAACGAAAGCATACACCCTAGCAAGGGGGATTCGCAACGGTGTCGCGGGTCGATTGCCGAGCACGCTACCGCGGTGACTGATCGCGTGCGCACGTACCGGAACGGTAACGTACAGCCGGTACTCGGGCGGGAAGGGAGGGATTCGAACCCTCGGAAGAGGTTATAGCCCCTTCAACCGCTTAGCAGGCGGCCCCATTCGACCACTCTGGCACCTCCCCAAGGCAGTATTCGCTTGTCAATAGGTCTCGGGCGGAGAGGGAGGGATTCGAACCCCCGGAGCTCATCGCTCAACTGTTTTCAAGACAGCCGCCATAAACCACTCGGCCACCTCTCCGCGGTTGGCCGCATACGGGCGCTGTCGAGCTCAAACTCCACCAATGGCGCTTGCCGCACAACGGCGATCGGCAAGAAACCACTGCGGACGCAGCGCCCTGGCCACGTAATCGCCCGTAAAGTATACGGCAGTGAGGCTGGCAGCGGCAAATCCTTGGCTCTGACCTCCTGACCGGATGCCTGTCCGTGCAGCTATCGATGCTAGGACATTCGGGCTAGACTATGTATCCTACCGAGCGTGCGGAAGGGTGAGGGCGCACCGTGATGCTGCTGGCAGGAGGAGCGCACCCCATGACCACCGATTTCGTTCCAGTCTCCGAAACTGCGTTGCCTAATCCTGCTACCAGCACCGAAGCCGACCATCAAGCGCTGACGCCGGCTGTCTCCTCAGCCGCTCATGCGGAGGCGTACGATACGGCGTGGGCAACCTTCCACACCGCCTTTCAGGCGACGCTGGTAGAGCAGGCCGAGCGCTATCAAACACTTATGGACCTTGCCAGGGCGTTGCCCGAGATTGCCGACCGGGAGATTGCCCGAACCGTAGATGAGGGTGAGCAACGTATTGCCGCAGAGCGCATGGCTCGGCGTGCCATCCTTGCAGAGGCCGATGCATCCTGCGCAGCGTTGCAGCAAAAACTGGCGAAGCTCGCCGCCGAGTTGACCGCGGCGGCGAAACACGTGGATAGGCTGGCGCGCCAGGTACACGCTGCGTTCCTGGCTGAAGAGAGCGGCACCGAGACGGCCAGCGTCCGGCCAATGTTGTCAGCCGAGCCGGTGATTGCCGGCGGCGACGCATCTGGTGCAGATGCCGGCGCTGATCCGTGGGCGCTCGTCGAAGCGGCCATGCGCCTCTTCAGGGTTCGGGCACCGGGCTCGGAGTTTGCCGACCACGAGTCTGGCAACTGGTCACCTTAGGGGATGAGACACGAGCAAGAATGGCCATCGCTTGACGGGATGAGAGCGAAGGCGCCGTACCGGGTAGCTGGTGTGGTGCCGTGCACACGCGTCCGAACCGCGCCTCTACCCACCACCTGATTTGGCCGCCCGGCTTGATTGCGATCACGGAGCGCCCTCATCATCGGCGGTGGCTCACTGGCCGCTTTGCTGCCCAGCCTGCTCCGTTGCCTCTCTGACGACGGCCGTTTGGAAGTTCCTTCCACTCTCGGTATATTCCAGCCAAATTACGGACCCGACGCAGCAAAGGATCAAAGCGACGACGAGGCCGAGCAGCACCCAAAGCCAGGTGCGCCGTCGCTTGGGTGGCACCTCTTCTGGCGGTAACGGAGACATGCGCCACTCGGGTGAAGTCGGGGGGATTTCACTCGGTCCAAGTGGGCGCTGCGGTGGGGCGGGCGGGACGAATGGCGGTGGCGCCGCGGGCGGAGGGCTGGGTTGGGAGGAAGGGAGGCCGGCGACCGGCTGGGGTGGCGACGGCTGGGCAAGGGATCGGAGATCAGCGCCGCAGTTCTCGCAGAACCGGCTCCCTTCCTCATTCGACCACCCACAGTTGGGACACGCAATCACGGCTCCCCTCCGTCCCGTACAGGCCCTATCCCGCTCGATGCGGCTTCCCTTCCTTCATCCGATCGGTAGTGCATTCCTGGCGCAGATTGTACTGACTCCTCCGGCTCCGCGCGTTGCCGTCGTGAACGGCAATGCCGCTCCAGGCTTACCACTGCGAGCGCGCCGATTGCAACCGCGAACCACAACGTGGAGAATCGAATCAATAGTGTTGCCGCGGCAGCGATGGCGTTAGACATACCCGCATCCTGGTCAACCAGGAGGACGAGGAGGGCGGCAATGCCCGCGTCGGCCACGCCGAGACCGCCAGGGAGCATCGAAGCGCCGCCCGCGATTGACGTGACCGCCAGAATGAATGTCGCGATGAGGAGCAGGCGCGTGGAGCCCTCCAATCCCAGTCCGGTCAGGATGAGGAAAAACGCAACGCACTCTCCCGTCCAGGAGATAAGGCCCAGCACGACGGCTCGGAGGAGGATGGCGGGTCGGAAGAGCGTGCCCGAGGCCGTGACAAACATCGTGCCGTGCGCGGCCGCCCGGCCGACAACCGGGAGACGGGCAAGACGCTCAACCTGGCGATTGAGCAGGCTGGGCCGCTGTAACAGGGCAACCGCGCCAAGCGCAAGAACCGCGCCCAAGAACAGCAATGACCGGCCATAAGCAAACTCGACCGCTCCTACTCCGGCAAGCACAAACATGGCAAGACCATCAGTGAGGCGCTCGGCGGCAATGGCAGCACTGGTTTGGCTCATCGGGGCGCCACTGAGCCGGCGCAGGTAGACAGCTTTCAGTAATTCGCCGACTTTTCCAGGCGTTACTGACATCGAAAAGCCGGCAAGGAAAATCCGCAGGCTTACCGTCCACGGAAGCTGGATGCCAAGCTCGCGCAGGTACATCTGCCACTTCACGAAGCGCCAAGCGTAGTTCCAGGTGGTGAGGAGCAAAACCGGGACGATGAGCCACCAATCGAAGACTCGGAACGCCGAGGCGAGATCGCTCAGGTCGCTGAAAACCGGCAGCGCCGTGAGGAGGACGACGAGCATGACGACCAGTGGCACAAAGCGCACAAGGCGTTGGTGGCGGGCCGGCAGGCCAGGTTCGGCAGCATGGCTGGTCATGGCCGAGCGGCATCCTTCAGGCGCGGATCTAGGGCATCGCGGAGCCCGTTGCCGACCAGATTGATGGACAGCGCGGTGAGAAAGATCAACAGCCCAGGGAAGATCACGTTCGTGGGGTGGCTCCGGTATACGGATTGTGCCTCGTAGAGCATGTTGCCCCACGAAGGCGTCGGAATGCGCACCCCAAGACCCAAGAAGCTCAGTGCCGCTTCGGTGATGATGAATCCTGGAATGACTTGCGATCCCCAAATAATCATGACTGGAGCGACATTGGGCACAAGATGGCGGACAATGATTCGCCGGTTGGTTGCGCCGATGACGCGGGCCGCGTCGATGTAATCGCGTTTGCGCAGCGTGAGAACTTCACCACGGACCAGGCGAGCGAGCCCGGGCCAGCCAACGCTGGCTATGAAGATGCCGAGCAGCAGATAGCCAGGACGATACAAGGTGGACAGAAGTATAAGCAGGGAGAGGGTGGGGATCGACAGGAGCACGTCTGCCACACGCATGGCCAGGCCATCGGCCCACCGTCCGAAAAAGCCCGCGGCCACCCCGATGGCCCCGCCAAGCACCATGGTGGACAACGTCGCCAGCACAGCGACCGTCAAGGAGACCCGGCCGCCATAGGCAAGCCGGGTCAGAATATCTCGGCCGTTCCCGTCGCTGCCAAGCAGGTAGCCATGCTCTCCTGGCCGAGCCAGACGGGTATCAAGATGGTTCTCCCTGTAATCAAAACCGGTGATGGCAGAGATGACGTCGGCCCCGATGGCGAAGAGCGCAATGACGACAACTACCGCCAAGGCCGCGACAGCGACCGGGTTTTGGCGGTAGCGGCTCCAGGCAAGCCGGTAAAACCCGCGCGCAGTTGGCAAGCGGGTAGAGGAGTCGTGGGACGCGCGCCAGCGATGCGAGGCCGGCAACGCCGGAGCCGTCTCTCGCATGCCCGACCAGCTACCTCTCATGCGCTCCGATCCGCGGTACATCGCCACGAGCCAGGCGCTCGTGTGCTCAATCGTACCGAATGCGAGGGTCGAGCACGGCATAGAGCACGTCGGCAAGGAGGTTGCCGGCCATGGTGAGGACGGCGAACATGAGCGTGGCGCCCATGATCAAGGGATAATCGTTGCTCTGCGCGGCCTGAAACGTGAGACGTCCTGCACCGTTCCAAGCAAAGATCTGCTCGATGAGATATGCACCGCCGAAAAGTTCTGGGATGGCCAGCCCGACTAGCGTCACGGTTGGAATCAGGGCGTTGCGGAACGCGTGCACATAGAGCACCGTCCGCTGCGGCAGACCTTTCGCCTGAGCGGTGCGGACGTAGTCTTGCCTGATCGTCTCAAGCATGGACGAGCGGATGAACCGGGTCCAACCCGCGACCTGGACGAGCGCAAGCGAGGTCACCGGCAGGATCATATGCTCGATGCGATCGAGCAATCCTGAATCGCCGCGAAGGTCGCGCATGCCGTTCACCGGAAGGCCGGGTAGCCCCCAAGCAGGGAATTGCGTGGCGAAAAGGATGATCAGGAGCAGCGCCAGCCAGAACGACGGAATGGACGCAATGGCGGTCGCGAGCACCGTCGTGGCGTGATCGAAGACGGAATTGTGCTTCACCGCTGAGATCACACCGAGCGGAACCGCGATTAGCAGGGCTACCACGATTGCCGATCCGGTCAGGGCCAACGTATTCGGCAAAACACTCAATAGCCGGTCGCGCACCGGCGTATTGTTGCTCAGCGAGATCCCAAAATCGCCGCGGATGGCACCGGAGAGCCAGGCAAAATACCGCTCATGCCAGGGGCGGTCGAGTCCAAGATTCCGCTTGATGCGCTCGATGTCCTCGGGGCGAGTCCTTGGATTGAGCTTGAGGGAATCGACTGGGCTGCCAGGAACGAGGTTGACGATGCCAAACGTGAGGAACGTGACACCAAACAAGAGCGGGATCATTACCAACAGGCGGCGGGCGATCACCTGAGCCATGGCACCATCCGAAGACTCTGGCTATTGGTTCAGCCGGGGATCCAAAGCGTCTCGCAGGCCAGTAGCGACAAGATTGATGACAAGGACGGTAATGTAAATCATAAAGCCAGGGATGAAGATCAGTGTCCATGACTGGCGGAGGAACGTCTTGGCGTCCTGCAGCATGTTGCCCCAGGATGGTGTCGGAACCCGCACGCCTAAGCCGAGATAGCTGAGCGTGGCCTCGGTCAGGATCAGGCTGGGCACCACCAAGGAGGACCAGACAACGATGATGGGGATCACGTTGGGCAGGATATGCCGCAGAAGGATCCGCGCGTTCGATGAGCCAACCACGCGCGCTGCCTCGACGAATTCCCGGTGCCGGAGTGCGAGCACTTCTCCTCTGATGAGGCGCGAGACACCAGCCCAGCTTACCGAAGCGATGAATACCGCGAGCATTGCTGGACCGGGATGATAAAACGAAGCTACCAGGATGAGGAGGACGATTGTCGGGATGGAGAGGAGCACATCCGCGAGCCGCATCAGCAGGCTGTCGAGGATACCGCCGAAGTACCCAGCGATTGCGCCGATCGTGCCGCCGATGGCGAGAATGGCGACGACGGCGAGCGATGCAACGAGAAGGGAAATCCGGCCCCCATAGGCAAGTCGCGTCAGCACATCACGCCCGTTGCCATCGCTTCCCAGAATGTACCCCTCAGAGAAAGGCGGCTTGAGTTTTTCGGAGAGGTGATTTTCGGCATAGGTATAGCCGGTAACATACCGCGAGATAAGGGGAGCGCTCAAGGAAAAGAGCACGATTAGCACGACGATCACCAGCGCTATCACGGCCACCGTGTTTTGCCGGTACCGCCGCCAGGCGCGCCGCCAGAGTCCCGGCGAGGATCGTGGGAGGGCGCGTCCTAGCTCATCAACGTATTCAACCTTCGTCGCACGCCGGCCCCGTGTGCCAGCGATCACGCCTCCTGGTGAGAGTGGTTGCGATTTCTCTGCCATGCGTAAGGTCCTTATCCCGAGCATACTCGGACGTGATGGTGGCGAATGTTAGTCCAGCCGGATGCGCGGATCGGCCACGGCATACAGAATGTCTGCGAGTAAGTTGCCGACGATGACGAGGACCGCGAAGAAGAGCGTTGTCCCCATGACCAGCGTGTGGTCCTTATCGCCCACGGCCGTAATGACTAACCTTCCCATGCCTGGATAGGCAAAGACGTTCTCGACGATCACCGAGCCTGCGAACAAATCCGGAATGCTCAGTCCGACAAGCGTGATCAGCGGCAGAACGGCATTGCGAAAGGCATGGCCATAGAGAACCGCTCGATCCTTTAGGCCCTTTGCAGTTGCAGTGCGGATATAGTCCTGACGGATGACTTCCAGCATTTGGGCGCGCACGTAAACGATCCACCCTGCCAATTGCGGTACGGTCAGCGCGGTAACAGGGAGAATGAGGTGCTCCAAGCGGTCGAGCAATCCACCTCCGCCCCGAAGATCCCGCACCCCTCCCACCGGCAGGCTGGGCCAGCCCCATTCGCGGAATTGCACCGCGAAGAGCAAGATGAGCATGAGGCCGAGCCAGACCGTGGGCACAGCGAAGCCGGCGACTGCGAGCACTGTTGCCAGGCGATCGAAGAGCGAATTGCGGCGAACTGCGGCGTAGATGCCGATCGGCAGCGAGAGAAAGAAGGCGAGAACTGCCGAAAGCCCGGAAAGCAAGAGGGTGTTTGGGAGAACCTCAAGGATGCGCGTATGCACTGGCTTGAAGTTAATCATCGAATAGCCGAGGTCACCGCGAGCAAGGTGGGATACCCAGACAAAATACCGTTTGTAGAGGGGCTCATCCAGGCCGAGATTCTTGCGCAGGCGCTCGATATCTTCTGGGCGCACCCGGGGACTGAATTCCAAATCGTTCAGCGGGCTGCCCGCGGCGTTGATGATCACGAAGGTCACGAGCGTGATCCCGAAGAGCAGCGGGATCATCTGCAACAGGCGGCGAGCTATGTAGGCAGTCATTTTTGAGCCTCATTGAGGCGAAGGCGGGATCGTTTCGCTGTTCTCATCGGTGAGGAGCCCGGGGAGGAGTAGGTCGTCCTCCCCGGGTGCGTGCAACGCGCGTTATTCCACCCAGACGAAGGGCATCGACCACAGGAGTCCACCCGTGGCGTTCGGCTCGAAGTTGTGCAGACGCTTGGCGTAGGCCGTGATTTCCTTGTTGAACCAGATAATGCCCACGGGCAGATCGGTGTTGACGATGTCGGACGCCTTGATGAGCAGCTCCTTGCGCTTCTCCGGATCGAGCTCGCGGTCGGCCTGGGCAGCCAGCTTGTCGTACTCGGGATTGGAGTACCCCATCGCGTTGAAGCCAGTGCCCTTGTACTCTGTGCCGAACATCGCCTTCTGATCGCCGGTCGGATCCCACTGGAAGCCGAGCATGATCAGGCGGAAGTCGAACGTCTCGGTCAATGCCGGAACCATGACCGTGTCAAAGTCGACCGGGTTTGGCTGCGCGTCCACGCCGATCGCCTTCCAGTAGTCCTGCATGGCCGCGGCCAAGCGTTCGAGCTGTCCGACGCCAGAGGCGAACATGAGATCGAAGGAGAGCTTCGTACCAACCTCGGGAGTTGGGAAGTCGACACCCTCGGCACCTTGGAACTCGCGGATGCCATCGCCGTCGGTGTCTTTCCACCCAGCCTCGTCGAGAAGTTGCTTGGCTTGCTCCGGGTCGTAGTTGTATTTGACCGTTACCCGGTCGGGATCATAGGCGATCGACAAGACCGGCTGGGTTCCGACGGCGACTGTGGCGTAGCCAAGCTGGATGTTATCGACGAGTGACTGGCGGTCGAGGGCGATGAAGAGCGCGCGGCGAACGCGGACGTCCTGGAAGAGCGGAGTCTTGCTCGGGTCAAGGTTATAGGCATACCAGCGGAAGCGGTAGGTGTCGTAGATCTTGACCTCGATGTTGGGATCGGACTGGAGCGATTCGACATCCGAAGGAGGAATGTCCTGGTAGAAGTCAATCTCTCCAGCGCGAAGCGCCTCAACTGCCGCGGTCTCGTCTGGCCAGACCTGGAAGATGAAGCGCTCGATGGTTGGCACGAAATCGGGGTCCCAGTAGTTCTCATTGCGGACCCAGGTCGTCGTGCCTTCTCCCTCGTTGATCTCGACGAATTTAAACGGACCGGTGCCGATGACCCGCGATGGGTCCTGCCCGGTGCTGCCGGGATCCGTCTTCCACTGATCATGCGGGACATTTTCCCAGATGTGGGCTGGCATGATTGGCGTCAGCAAGTTGCCCAGAAAGACGATTTGGGCGAAGACATCGTTCGCGACGACCTCGACCGTGTAATCGTCGATGGCCCGGTACGAGGCTACCGCGTCGTTGAAGCTAGCAGTGTAGGACGACCCCGTCGCCTCGTCCTTCTGAGCATCGAAGCTCGCGATCACATCCTTGGCCGTAAACGGCGTGCCATCGTGCCAGGTCACATTCCGCTGCAGGTGAAACGTATACGTCTTGCCATCTTCGGCAATCTCCCAATGGTCAGCGAGGTTCGGGACGTACTGAGCATCCTTGGGATCGGTGCCGTAGAGATACTCGAAGCAGAGCGCGTTGAGATCGTTCGTCGGGCTGTTATTGCCCAAGAGCGCGTTGGTCGTCGTGATGTTCGAGGTAGATACCTCACCATAGATGACGGTGCCGCCTTCTCTCTGTGCTCCTCGATCCTTAGTGAAGGGAAAGTTTTCGTTGAGCCGGGCCTTGTATTCCTGGTAGGTGATGGACTTGAATCCGCCGGTTGGGGTTTGCGCCGCGACCGGTTGGGGTACCAGCGGCACGACGCGCGCGAATGAGGCAAGCGCCGCGGCTGAAAGCCCCAATGTGCTGGCTCGCGTCAAGAGCTCACGGCGGTTGATCTTCCCTTCGCAGAAGCGAAGGTAGAGTTCGTTGAGTTCTGCCACCCGATTCCTCGCCATTGACGTCGCTCCTTCCTTGGAACTACTGGTGGGCGGCAGCATCGCCTGCCAACCACAACGACGTGCCGGCCCAAACGACGGGAGCACAAGTGCATATGCACCTGGCCGCATGGCGCGGCTTGAGGATTTTAGCACTCCGGCGCCATTTCGCGCTGAAGAACTGATGATGTGGTTGCGACCACGATCACGACGCTGCTAGGATGAAACCATCGCGGCCACTGGCTGGCCTGATACCGAATTGCGAGGGGGTGCGCACGTGAATCCAATGACGACAGCCAAGCGCGAGCACTTGCGGGCGACGCTGTCGGCAATGGAGTCGGTGCTTGTTGCCTTTTCAGGAGGTGTGGATAGCACCTTTCTGCTGGCAGTCGCCGTGGAGACCCTCGGGCCACGCGCGGTCGCGGCTACTGGGCTCTCGCAAACCTACGCGGCCGAGGAGATGGCGGAAGCGCAAGAGCTCGCGCGGCGGATTGGTGCCGAACACATCATGGTTCAGACGATGGAGCTGACCGATCCTCGTTATGCGAGCAACACGCACCAGCGTTGTTTCTTCTGCAAGACCGAGCTCTATAGCAAGCTTGCCGAGGTGGCGCGTGAGCGCGGGCTGCACGTGGTGATCGATGGCACCAATGCCGACGACTTGGGCGACTTTCGGCCTGGCATGCGGGCGGCGCGGCAGTGGGGCGTGCGAAGTCCGCTGGTGGAGGTCGGCTTGACCAAAGCGGAGATTCGTGAGTTGTCTCAGGAGATGGGATTGCCGACGTGGGACAAGCCAGCGGCGGCGTGCTTGTCGTCTCGGTTCCAATACGGCGATCCGATCACGGTGGAAAAGCTGCGCCAAGTCGCAGCCGCCGAGTCGTTCTTGCGCGGACTGGGGTTTCGCGGCTTTCGGGTGCGCCACCATGATGCCGTGGCGCGGCTCGAATTTCCGCGCGAGGCAATCCCGGACGTCTTGGACCGCAGCGAGGAGATCGTCGCGGGAATCAAGGCAGCGGGATACCGATTTGTGGCGCTCGACCTAGAAGGCTACCGCACTGGCAGCATGAACGAGGTGCTGAATGCGCGTCTCCAGCCGGGTGGACTACGGCGTTCGAGCCCTCTTTGATCTTGCGTTGCGCTATGGT
>JBHOQQ010000010.1:0-44826 GCA_042408955.1 Thermomicrobiales bacterium | reverse complement strand
GATGCCACGAACGGCCATGGTGCGGACGGCGGGATTCGAACCCGCACGGGTTGCCCCAGCGGTGTTTAAGACCGCAGCGTCTGCCATTCCGCCACGTCCGCATTTCGCGCTGCCCCTTAGCCCGGCCGATCAGGTGTGTCAGCAGGTCAGGTGGCTCTGTGCCGCCGGAACCGCTCCGCGCACAAATGCCATGGCGCACTGTTCGCGAGCTTCCATCACCGTGCCAGCATAAAGCATTGAGCAATGCGCCCAGAAAGAATGAGCGGGCCGCCAGGCCCGCCACCTTCCCCCTCAATGCTGGAGCGGAAGACGGGATTCGAACCCGCGACCTTCTCCTTGGCAAGGAGATGCTCTACCACTGAGCCACTTCCGCATCGCTGTCCGTGCACCCGGTCAGCAGAGGAAATTGTACTGACACCTTGCCACCCGTGTCAACATCTGGCGCGCGGGATTTCGGGCCAGGTCAACGCCGGCTCCGCGCCAGGGCAGGAAGAATGTCGTCAGCAAACACGGAGGCCGATCCTGCCGCCTGACTCCGGAAACCGAGGTTGACCTGTCTCGACGGACCCTACCCGGAGCTTTGTGCCGGAGTGAGCACGATGCGATGCTCGGCCGCTGCCTCTACATCGGCCCAGGCAAGGGGCACCGGCGCGTATTGGTCCGCCAGATACGGCTCAACCTGGTCCGCATAATGCGGGCTGCCAGGCTGGCCAGAGGCGCCGGGCCAGCAGACAGCTAGCATCTCCATCCCCGGACCCAGCTTTGCCAGGAAGCGGTAGTTGGCGCCCAGACGGGTGTCGAACGTGCCTGGCGGGGTATAGAACGCATTCGCCAGCGTGCCCGCCCCGCCCTGATGCGGGCGCGGAGCGATATCGAACATCTCGCGCTGAAGGGGCGTTCGCGCCGCCGGGTGGCTCGCTCCCAGCCGGTGTAAGCGGCCCCACTCCCATCCGGCCGGATCTGGCCCCAACTTCTCCGCAAGCCAGGCCAGCGCCTCGCCGAACGCCTCGCGGATCGCGGTCTCGCGCGCATCTTCGCTGGCAAACCAGTCCGCGACGTTGCGGTGCAGCAGGTCGCTGCTCAGTCCCCAGCCACTGTCCTGAACCAGAGGAGCACGCTCTGGCGAGAACCGCTCCCGCACCACGCGCTGGTGCCAGCGCCAGAAAAAGACGTAGAAGATCGCACCGCCGACGCTGGTCTTCGTGAGGCGATGGTCCCAACTCCGCAGGTGATCAACGGCAGTCGCGGCAAGCCCTTCAGCCGGTGCGCCCAGCGCCCGCAGCAATCCAGGCACGCCACGCGCCGCCCGGCCAGAGAAGACATCGGTCTGCATCGCCACGAAGGTGGCCAGGGTGTGTGGTTGTCGGGTGGCGAGCAGATGCTCAGCACGCGGCGCCCGGTCCTCCGGCGACCACGTGCCGGAGAGGGGATAAGGGAAATCGGGCGGAGCAGTGGGGTTGTTCGCGCTGGCAACCCAGCCCCGCTCCGGATTCACCAGCCGGGGCAGGCGATCGAATGGGATGGTTCTCTGCCAGGCATCTTGTGGGTTGTTCGCCCACCGGTATCCTCGCCACTGCCGCCCGCGAAGCGGAATCGCCCCGGTGCACTGATAAGCGATGGCTCCAGAAGTGTCGGCAAGGACGAAATTGAGCGTCGGACAGGTCCAGCGCCGCAAGGCTTCCCGGCCCGCATTCACCGTCCCGGCACGGCCAAGGTCAAGCAAGCACTGCACCTCGTCACTCGGCCAGAATCCGGCCCAGGCCAGGGAGAGCACGGTGTGATCCGCGCGGCCGTCGCCCCAGAGCTTGCGCGGCAGCGCCTCCTCCGGCACAAGGTGATCGACTACCGGGCGGCCATGCGCGTAGCGAACGGTCAACTGCACCGGCTCCTGGCCGCGAATGGCGATCGTCTCGTGACGCGTGGCAAAGCGTGTCCAGGTATCGCCATCGCGATATTCGTCCGGATTAGCTGGGTTTACCTCCTCGATATACAGATCGCGCAGCGAGCAAATGTTGTTAGTCACGCCCCACGCTAGGTGCTGGTTTCGGCCGATCAGCACGCCAGGCATGGCGGGGTAGCCCGCGCCAGCAACATCAAACCCCGCGCCGTGCAGGTGCATCTCATACCACTCGGCCGGGACGGTGTAGTAGACATGCGGGTCAGAAGCGAGCAGCGCATGTCCATCTTGGGTGATCGCTGGCGCTGCCGCCCAGTTGTTGCTGCCGACCGGATCTGGCACGCCGGCAAATTGCCGCTCAATAGGATCCGCCGGTAGGTCTGGCCAGCGCGGTTCGGAATCGTAGGATCCAGATGGGACGATGTACGTGACGGGAGCATCTGGCGCAAAGAACGCGGCGTACCGCTCGCCGTCGCCCACAGTCGCGCGAACGGCTTCCGGCGTGGTGAGCACGTGGAGCCGGCCAGTGAGATACCACCACCAGCGGCGGACGATTGCCAGGCAATCGGCGGGCTGCCACGGTTCCGGCTCGTACTCCAGTGCCTCGAACTCCGCGGGCAGACCCGCTGGCAGCAGAGTCAGCCACGCATTCACGCCCGCGGCAAAGGCTTCGACCGCCGATTTGCTGTCCGCGCTCAGCCCATCCACCATGCGGTCCGCCATGCCACTGATGTTCAACGTGCGGGCCAGGACATCCGCATCCAACGTGGAGGGACCAAAGACCTCACTGAGCCGCCCGCGAGCCTGCCGCCGCAGATAATCCAATTGCCAGAGCCGGTCCTGCGCTTGCGCGTAGCCAAGGGCGAAAAAGAGATCGTAAGGATCATCCGCCCGGATATGCGGCACGCCGCGGGTGTCACGCACGATCTCAGCCGTGCCGCGCACGCGCGTTTGCACAGAGCGCGGCCCAAGCGTGGCCTTTTCCACAAGATACGCACGCAGAATGGCGCGCAGCGATTCAGGCGTGCCGGCGCCGGCGGCTGATAGCTCGTCCAGCGATTGCCCTCCTTGCAGGACTTGCAAAGCGATGCGTCGCTGCTCTGGAGTCAGGGTGATTTCGGAGACCATCGGCGTTCAACGCTCCCCGTCTGCGATCCATGCGCCGGGCCGGATACCGGCGCACGCGCATTATCCCCGGCGAGCACGATGTTCGCCGTGTCTGTCCTCATTGATGCGTGACCACCCCATCCGGTCCTGATTGTGTACCCCGCGACACCCGACCCGACGCTCGCCTCGCCCGCACGCCTCGCTTCTCGCGCTCGGGGTCACGGAACCCATCGACGAGTATGCACGCACCGCCCCACCCGGCACCCGGCGGGTGCCACACGGCGGGTGGTGGCGGGTACGCGCGAGCGCTCTGACCAGGGGCGGGTGCGGTCGGTGCGCGTCGTGCGTCACCTCGACGGGGCGCTCGGTGCGAGGGCTTTTGCTCTTCTGACACGCATGCGGCGCCAGCACCCCCGCCACTCCGAGACGCACCCGATTCCCCATCAGTCCGAGGCGACGCCACGGAGGCACTCGCGTTTCCG
The DNA here is from genome assembly GCA_042408955.1 of Thermomicrobiales bacterium. Taxonomy (GTDB): domain Bacteria; phylum Chloroflexota; class Chloroflexia; order Thermomicrobiales; family UBA6265; genus CALGSZ01. The sequence continues at coordinate 41,340 of JBHOQQ010000010.1, read as the reverse complement.
GTTAACCCGCGCGGAGCAAGGAGTCGTTTGCTCCAGTCTGCATTCCTTGGGTGCGTGCCAGCCGCTTCCGTCTCAATGACAGGCAAGTGCAATCCAACCTCATGGCGGATCGCTCCGCGGCGCGGACCCTTGTAGGAGCATGCCAACGGCCCGTGCTGGCCAAGAGAAACTCTCACGACATTGCGTGAAACTCATTGACACCACCCGGCGGCGTTGCTAGCATCTGCGACCATCCGACGGTGCGCCGGATCGGCGGCAATCGCCTGTGTGGCAGGAGGGACGCGCGTGTTTGAAGCGATCATCCATTCCCGGTCTTCCCGTCGTACGGTCATGAAGCGTGCGGGAGCCATCGCTGCTGCCGCGGTGATCGGTGGCCCGTGGGTGATGCGCTCGCGCGGTGCAGCGGCTCAAGATGCCGTCACCGTGACGATCTGGGGGAACCATCCGGAGTGGAAGGATCCGATGCGGGAGATCCTTGACGCATTTGAGGCAGCCACACCGGGTGTCAAGGTGGAGCTGACGGAGATTCCCGGTCCGGATTACAACGCCAAGCTGCAGACCGCCATCACCGGCGGGCAGCCGTCCGACATCCTGGGTGACCTGGAAGGCAACATCATCGTCCGTGTGAACGCGGGCGGCGATCTGCCGTTCATCGATCTGACCGGCAAGGTAGACATCAGCGGACTCACCGATACCGCGCGAACCCAAGTCGAGGTCGGGGGCAAGGTCTACGGTTGCCCGCTTGCCGCCTACACAGTCGGACTGGCGATTCAAAATCCCATTTTCGCAAAGCACAACCTGACCCCGCCAACGACGTGGGACGAGTTGCGGACGGTGGCGCAAGCGCTGAAGGACGTGGGCGAAACGCCGATCGTGCTTGGCGCGAAGGATTGGGTGCATCCCTATTTCATGTACATCGGGCTCGCGTCCAGTGTGCTGGGGCCGGATGGCTTTCTGGCGCTGCGACGGGGCGAGCGTAAGCTGACCGATCCTGACGTGGTGGCCGCGGCGCAGCTTCTGATCGATTTGATGCCTTTCTACAACGCCGGTTTTGAGGCGACAGACTATGTGACAGCCAAAGCCATCTTTGCCAACGGCAAAGGAGCGATGATGGTGGCTGGTACAGCCGATTTCACTGGATACCGTCAGGTGAATCCAGAGGCGGACCTGAGCTTCGTCGCCTGGCCGGGACCGGAGGCAGGCAAGAAGGCGACGACGACCGGCCTTGAGTTGCTCTACACGGTCAGCCGGTTCTCACCACCGGAAAAGCAAGAGGCGGCGACGAAGTTTGTGGCCTGGCTGGCGACTAAGGAGGCTCAGCAACTTGTCTCCGATAAGATCGCGCTGCCTGTGCACAAAGAAGTCACCGAATCCAACGATCCGATCCGCGCGCAAACCGTGGCAGCCGCGCAAGGAGCCGACGTGCCGGTTTGGTACGACTTGCCGGAGGTGAGTGGCAGTGTGACGGCGGTGCAAAACAACCACGGCGGATTGTGGACCGGCCGCATCACCGCGCAGCAATTCGCCGAGGCCATGCAGGCGGCCGTCACACCGAACCCGAATCTGTAGGAGCACGATGTCCGCAGAGCAGGCGCCAGACCTCGAGCGGCAGGACCTGAGCAGCCCGGGAGTCGCACGACCCTCCCGGGCTCTCGCGCCTGCACAGGGACGCGCCACTGACCATGCCCTATTGCACCGGCCAGGACGTCCGGTCTTGCAGCGCTGGCCGTTTCTCTGGTTCATCCTGCCAGCGCTCGTGGCCTACAGTGTCCTCTTCATCTATCCGACCATCCGTTCCTTCTACCTCAGCCTCTTCGACTGGTCCGGCATTGGGCCAATCGGCAAGCCGGTCTGGCTTGATAACTTTACAGAGCTGGCGCGGGATGAGCGGTTCCGCAAGGCGGCCTGGAATTCCACCAAGCTCTTTGCCGTCATCTTTGTGCTGCAAAACACGGTCTCGCTTGGTCTGGCGGTGATGTTGAACCGGCGCTCGGCGATGACGCATATCTACCGGGCGATCATCTTCTTGCCAGTCGTCATGTCGGCGGTGGCCACGGGCATCATCTGGGTGCTGATGCTCGACCCGATCATCGGCATTGTCAATCCGGTGCTGCGCGACATTGGGCTGAGCCGCTTGCAGCACGAGTGGCAGGCAGACCCGAGCTGCGCGATGAAGACCGTCTATCTCGTGCAATTTTGGCAATGGAACGGGATGGCGGTGGTGCTCTACCTCGCCGGGTTGCAGAACGTGCCGGAGGACCTGCGCCACGCGGCCTTGGTTGACGGCGCAAAGCGATGGCAAGTCTTCCGTGATGTCACGTTTCCCATGCTCGCCCCCGCCTTCACGATCGTGACGGCGCTCTCCTTCATTCTGATCTTCCGCGCGTTCGACCTCATCTACGTCCTCGGTGGCGCCACCGGAGCGCCGGACGGTGCGACGCTCGTCATCGGCGTGCTGATCTACGGCGACGCGTTTGGCACGAGCAGCTTCAACGCGGCCACGCGCATGAGCTACGCGATGGCCGAAGGGGTGACATTGTTTGTGTTCCTGGCGGGCGTGTCGGCGCTGTTGATCCGCGTGCTCGGCCGCCGCGAGGAGGCGCTGCACTAAGGGGGAATGAATTTCTGCACGCATTGGGGACCGGGGCCACGAGGCGCGGGTACAGATGGATGAGGGCAATGGGTGATGAGTGGAGTTCCGAGGCAAGGCCGCCGCCCGGCTGGCGTGAAAATCGGCCGGCATTCCAGAGGATTTAGGCGGCGCGCGAGGCAGGTCGGGAGCGCGGTGGCGTGGCACGGCACGATGTTGCTGGTCTGCGCCTTTGTGCTTATCCCGATCGTCATGGTTGTGCTTGGCTCGTTCAAGACGGTTGATCAGTTCTTCGACAAGCCATACAGCCTGCCGAAGGCGTTCGACCTCTTCAACTACCGCAAGGCATGGCACGAAGCGAGCATCCAATCGTCGCTGCGGAACAGCGTGATTGCCACAGTCGTGGGCGTTCTGGTGAGCACGGTGCTCGCCTGCCTGGCATCGTATGGGCTGGCGCGGTTCCGGTTCCGCGGCCGCCTTGGCATTCGCATGCTCTTCGTGGGCGGCTTGGTCGTCCCGGTCCAGCTCATCATCTTGCCGATCTTCATCATGTTCCGGCAGGTCGGCATCTTGGGCAGCCTGTGGTCGCTGATCGTGGTCTATTCGGTCTTTGGTATTCCACTGGGCGTGCTGGTCCTTACCGGATTCTTCGGGGTGCTCCCGCGCGACCTGGAGGATGCAGCTCGTATTGACGGTGCAAGTCATTTTCAGATCTTCTGGAGAATCATGCTGCCGCTCACGCGCCCGGCGCTGGCGGCTGTCGTGATTCTCAACGGGGTCTGGATGTGGAACGATTTCTTTCTCGGGTTCATCCTGATCACCAAACCGGAGGACATGACACTGCCCGTCGGAATCATGGCTTTCCGCGGCACCTATTCCACCGAGTGGGGACTCATCTTCGCCAGCGTCACCATCTCCGTCTTGCCCATCGTGGGCGCCTATCTCCTGCTTTCTCGCCAGTTCATCGCGGGGCTGACAGCAGGCAGCGTCAAAGGATAGGGGCCGGGGGTCGGGGGTCGGGAGTCAGGGGTCAGGGGTCGGGAGTCGGGGCATGGGGTGGTATGCGATCGCCGTAATAATTTCCTCAGCGCCCTGACTCCTCGGCCCCTAGCTCCCTTCAGGAGGCGGCTGTGGCTATCGAAAGCTCTCGAGACCTGCGTGTCTGGCAGCAAGGCATGGAATTGGCAGAACGGATTCACCAGATAACAGAGCATTTCCCCAAGCATGAGCTCTACAGACTTGCCAGCCAGATTCGGCGTGCTGCGGTTTCGGTCCCGTCGAATATCGCCGAAGGACATACGCGAGAATCCAGCCGAGAATATTTGCAGGCTATTTCCGTAGCACGTGGCTCGCTCGCGGAACTGGAGACTCAGATTGAACTGGCATGTCGCTGCGGTTACATCTCGGCAGCCGAGCGCGACAGTGTGCTAGCGCTAACCATTCCACTCGGCAAGCAATTGGCCGCGTTGCGCAATGCGCTCCAGCGTACTCCTCGTTCCCCGACCCCTGACCCCCGACTCCCGACCCCTGACTCCTGACCCCCAACTGGAGGTTGAGATGAAGATTCGAGACGTTGAAACAATCGTTGTCTTTGGTGGGTTTCGCAACTGGGTGTTCGTGCGGATTCATACCGATGAGGGGCTGATCGGCACCGGTGAGGCAACGCTTGAGGGTAAGGCGGAGACGATCGTTGCCGCCGTCAACGAGCTGAAGCGCTACCTGATCGGCAAGGATCCCCTACGCATTGAGCATCACTGGCAGGCGATGTATCGCCATGCCTTCTGGCGCGGCGGGCCGGTGTTGAACTCCGCCATTTCAGGCGTGGAGCAAGCGCTTTGGGATATCTTCGGTAAATCCGTCGGCCTACCCGTGTACCAGTTGCTCGGTGGCGCGTGCCGGGACAAGATCCGTGTCTATGCTAACGGCCCGCGTGGCGAGACGCCCGAGGAGATCGCGGAGAGTGGTTTGCGGCTTGTTGAGCACGGTTATACGGCAATGAAGCTGGTCCCGTTCGGCCCGACGAAGCCGGTTGATGGGCCAGCGGCGATCCGCAAAGCCGTCAAGATCATGGAGGCCCTACGGCTTGCCGTCGGTCCGGATGTGGACATCGCGGTGGATTGCCATGGCCGCCTCAGCCCGGCGATGGCCATCCTGATGGGGCAGGCGATCAAGGAATTCGGCGTCTTGTTCTATGAAGAACCCTGCCTGCCGGAGAATCCAGCAGCCATGGCGACGGTCGCAAGAGAGTGTGGCGTCCCGGTCGCGACTGGGGAGCGGCTCTTCACCAAATGGGGATTCCGCGACGTGCTGGAACGCCAGGCTGCCGCGCTGCTGCAACCTGATCTGGCGCATTGCGGCGGGATTCTGGAGGGGAAAAAGATCGCGGCGATGGCCGAGGTCTATTACGCGGGCGTGGCTCCTCACAACCCGCTGAGCCCGGTCAACATGAAGGCATCGTTGCATCTTGACGCGGCAATCCCGAACTTCGTCATCCAGGAGTGGGTCAGCGACGACCCGCCGTGGCGGGACGAGCTGCTGCTCCACCCGGTGCGGATCAAGGATGGCTACGCCGAGCTGCCGAACGAGCCAGGGCTTGGCACCGATCTCAATCTTGAGGTGTGTGCAGCCCATCCGTACCAACCGGTTGATATGCCGACTCTCTGGCACGAGGATGGATCGGTCGCCGATTGGTGACAGCAGTGCCAGCCTGGTCTGAACGGCCAGGCCGGCTCCACCGAAGGATCAGCCGATGCCGCGTGGATGGCGCTCGAAGACGCGCGGGTCGTAGAGTGGGATCAGGATATCAGCCTCCCGGCGAATCCGGTCATAGGCCGCAAGGCACTCTTCCAGGCTCTCATTGATCCCGAGCGGCCGGTTCCCCGTGACGTTCTCGTAGCGGAAGAAGGCGTCCGAGGCGATCACCGTGCCCTCGGCGGTGTGGATTTTCACCGCCAGCGAACTGCGGTGATGTGTGCCCACCCAAAAGACAGATAGGCCTGGCAAGATCTCTTCCTCATCTTCAAGGAGCCGGACCTGGTGCCAGCGGCTGGTCACTAGCGGCACCAGAATCTTTTCTGGTATCACAAAGGGCCGGTAATCGTGTGGATGCTCGCGCCATCGCGGCGCGTGGAACTCGATCCACCCGCGCTTGGAAAGGCAATACTGCGCTCGCGGGAAAGCGGTCAGATTCCCGATGGCGTACGGCTGGAACGGTGTGACAATAACGTAATCCACTTGGTCGAGCTCGACACCGCCACGCCCCAGAGCGGCTTCCAATCGCTCCTCTGGGGCCACGCGGAGCTGGTGGCGCGGATCGAACTTCGCCCACCGCGCGTTCAGCTCGGGGAGCATGTCCACATCCGGGCCGGTGTTGACAACTACCGTCTTGTCGTTGCCTCGGATGACCAGGCAGACTAGTACCAGGGGCTCAGCGGGAGCATTGGGCTCCATCCAGAAGATCTCAAAACCAGGTGCCCAATCCCATTGGCCCAGCTTCACAAGGTCGATGTGATACGTCATGCACCCAGCTCCTTGTGGTAACAGACCGACACGTGCACCGGCCGGGGTGTGCTTGCCTGACGACTTCACGCTTCGGCGGGGAGGCCCCGGCGCACCTGCGCGCGATCGAGCTCGATTCCCCAGCCCGGCCGGTCCGGAGGCCGTACGAATCCCCGTTCCGGGAGCGGATCGCCATGGAAGACGTTGCCAAACACTGAGGTGATCTCCATCCCGTCTGGGCTCATGGCCAGCGTTTCCTGGAACGGTGTGTTGGTGAAGGCCATCTGGAAGTGGGAGCTGAAGACGCCGCTGCCGTGCGGAACGACTGGAATGTCGTACGCCGCAGCCATTGCCACAATCTTCCTGGCTTCCGTGATCCCTCCCACCCAAGTCAGGTCCGGTTGCAGGATATCTACGCAGCAGCGGCTGACGAGCTCACGAAAGCCGTAGCGGGTGTACTCATGCTCGCCGGTGGTGAAACACTGCCAGGGGCAGGCCGCTTTGATGCGCGCGTGGCCGTCGTAGTCGTCCGGAACGAGCGGTTCCTCAATCCAGCGCACGCGGTAAGGACGGACCGCTTCAGCGAGCGCAATGGTGTACGGCACGTCCAGCGCCATGTAGCAATCGAGCATCAGGTCAAAATCGGGGCCGACCTCCTCACGGGCTTGGGCAACAAGCTCCACGTTCTTCATCAAGCCCTCGTGCCCGTCGGCCGGACCATGTGGGAGCGGCAGTTTGCCGCCGAAAAAGCCGAGCTCCTTGTACCGGGCAGGCCGCGGCCCCGTCACATAGCACGGGATGCGATCCTTCGTTGCGCCGCCGAGCAGCAGATAGACCGGCTCGTCGCGGAGCTTGCCACAGAGATCCCAGAGCGCGAGGTCCACGGCGCTGATTGCGCAGAGTGCCAATCCCTTGCGCCCATAAGGAAGCGTGCTGCGCCACATCTGGTCCCAAATCCGCTCGATATCACGAGGATCGGAGCCAAGCAGAAACCGGCTCAGATGGCGCTCAACGATGACGCAGCCGGGCACGCCGCCCTGGCTGATGCCCACCCCGGTAGCGCCAGAGCGCGTCTCAATCTCGACGATCAACCCGCCGAGCGCATCGATGCCCCAGCTCGTCCGGCTTGCTTTGTAGGACGGATAGACCGACATGGGATTGGCAATCAGTGAGTCAACGATCCAGTGCCCCGATTGCTGGGCATGGTAGTCGCCGCCCTCGCGCCCGGTCACCGGCACGTATGCCCGCACATCAACGATTTCCGCGCGCCTGTCCGTAGTACTCACCTCCTCCACAGATCGGCTAAACGTAGGACTGACCGGTTGGCTGCCTGCTATCACGCCAGCTTATTGCAGATTGACGAACAACCCGCCATCGACCAGGACGCCCGCGCCATTGACATAACGCGCGGCATCTGAGGCGAGGAAGACGACCGGGCCGGCGATGTCGTCCGGTTCGCCGAGGCGGCCGACCGGGACGCGCCGCTCGAAGTAGGCACGCTTCTCCAGATCAGCCAGATCGTCCTTGTTGATATCGGTCAAGATGGCGCCGGGCATCACCGAGTTGCAGGTGATTCCGTGCGGCCCCAGGACGATCGCCAGGGACTGCATCAGGGAGTGGATGCCCGCTTTGGTTGGCGTGTAGTGAGTCTGTAACGCTCCGCCGACGAGTGCGCTGATCGAGCTGATGGAGATGATGCGCCCGCCACGTCCCTGCTCGATCATGACCTTGGCTGCCGCCTGCGAGCAGAGAAATGCGCCTTTCAGATTCACGGCTTGGACACGATCCCATAGCTCCTCGGGCATGGTGAGAAAATCGTGAAACGGACAGATTCCGGCGTTGTTGACGAGGATATCAAGGCCGCCTAACTCCCTGACCGTCGTCGCGATCATCGCCTCGACCTGTGATTTGTTAGAGACATCGGCCTGCACCGTCAAGGCGCGGCGGCCTTTGGCGCGGATCTCGGCAGCGACGTGCTCGGCATCCGCGCGGTTGTCATGTCCGAACTCCGGTTGTGGCGGCACGTGGTAATTGACGGCGACATCGGCGCCAGCCTCGGCGAGACCTAGGCAAATGGCGCGGCCGATGCCGCGGGAGCCGCCAGTGACTAACGCAATCTTGCCTGTCAGATCAAAGCGCATGGCCTTCTCCTGTACGCTCGGTGGCTTGGCCGCGGCTCGGCGGGCTCATGCTGCATTCGCCGCGCATCGTGACCGCGCCGGAAATTGCTAGTCCATGCGGAAAACCTCTTCCATGAGCCGGAGCGGCTGGGGATTGTCAGGATCGACCGGGGTGAGCAGGAACTCCCTCATCCACTCTTGCCAGCGCCGGTTCGCGTCGCTGTGCGATAGCGCTTGAGCGGTGATGGACCAATCATCGCACTCAAGATAGCCGAACAACTCGTTGCCATCGGCAAAGATCGTGTAGTTACGGATTCCCGCGTTATGCATATCGCGGAGAAGCTCAGGCCAAACGTGCTGGTGGATGTCCTTGTACTCCGCCAGCCGGTCGGGTTTGACCCAGAGACGGAACGCTACGCGCTGCATGCGGACTCCTTGTTGCGTTGTGCGCGATCTGAACGTCAGACATGGCAGATTGTGAAGAAGGAATGAGGAGACCGCAAGCCCTCTGACGAAATGTGTGCCGGTCAGGTGCTACCGGTCTTCGTTGCTGCTGGCCCGGGCTTGCGCCAAAAGCCGGTTAGTGCGATCTTGAATGCCGCTGAGGTAACGGTGACTCCGATGACACTTGTGCATCGTGAGTAGTGTCCCCTTCGGGTGTTCAGTTGCTGCCGGACTGATGCGACGAACGAAACGGGCATCATTGGGGAGCGTTCCGGTTCACCTGCGCCGGTGGTGCGAGCGATGCTCCAGCATGTCTGGTATGGTGCCAGGCGGTAATGGTTGACCAGGGAGTTTGCAAGGCTTCAGAAGGAGAAGGGAGTCAGGGACGTGCGGTTCGAGGGAAAGACGGCGATTGTGACAGGAGCAGCGCGAGGGATCGGCCGGGCGATTGCCGAGCGGCTGGCCAAGGAAGGCGGTCGGGTGATGATCGCCGACATCGACATCACCACGGCCGAGACCACCGCCGCGCAGATCGGCAGCGCGGCGATCGCCCAGCGGCTCGACGTCACCTCACCGGAGTCGTGGGACGCCGCGGTGCAGCGGGCAAAAGACGAGTGGGGCAAGATCGACATCCTTGTGAACAACGCTGGTATTGCCGGTCGTTCCGCGCCCGCGTGGGAGCTTTGCGTCGCGGAATGGCAACAGGTGATTGATATTGACCTAACCGGCGTCTTCCTCGGGTGCCGGGCGGTCGTTCCCCTCATGCTGGAGCGCGGATACGGCCGGATCGTCAATATCGCCTCGATCGCGGGTAAGGAGGGCAATCCCAACGCCGTGCCATATTCCGCGGCGAAGGCGGGCGTGATCGGCCTGACCAAGGCGCTGGCGAAGGAAGTTGCCACGAAGGGGATCATCGTCAATGCGATCACTCCGGCGGTGATTGAGACGGAGATCCTCCAGCAAGTCAGCGAAGAGCACATCCGCTACATGACCAGCCGCATTCCGATGGGGCGCGTCGGGCAGCCGCACGAGGTGGCGGCCATGGCCTGCTTCTTGTGCTCGGACGAGGTGACCTTCTCGACCGGAGCAGTGTTCGATCTGTCCGGGGGACGGGCAACCTACTAACAGGCAACAGGCGGTGAGATCCGGCACCGCCCTGGTTTCAGCCTGACTCTCGCGTGGGAGCTGGCTGTGGGCATTGCCATTGGCCGCGCGGTCAGGCTGCTGGCTTGTGATCGGCTGGCGCGTGGTCGGAAGCTGCCCGGAGGCGGGCCTTGAGCGCCTCGTGCGCTTCGGAGAGCTCCTGGTATTTGTGCTTGAGCTTGGCCAGCTCCTCATCGGTTCCATCCTCGGCACGCATGATCGCGTTGTCCGCGGTTTCGATCGAGCGAATGATCTCGTCGAGCTTGAGATGGACGGCAAGCGAGTCGCGGTTTTGCGTGTTTTGAATGAGGAAGACCATCAAAAAGGTGACAATGGTGGTTCCGGTATTGATTACCAATTGCCAGGTGTCGGAAAACGAGAAGATGGGGCCAGTTATGACCCACGTCAGGATGATGAGCGATGCGGCCAGAAATGCGAGGTAATGCCCGGTCCAGATCGCGACGCGGGTAGCAATGCGCGCAAACAACGATGCCATCGTCCTTCTCCTGCAATGGCGGGGCCTGGTCATGCCAGGCCGCAGTCGGTACGGAAGCAAGAAGCGTGCCAAACAAAGGGAGCACTGAACACCAGGGGCAGGGGTGCTCGGTAGTGTCCCTGGGTGAGGCAGGCCGGCGTGTCGTGCTGCTATGCTAAGCGCAGGCACAGCCAGAGCATGCGGACACGTCGCGGCGCCAGACAACGCTTGGGCGGTGACGTCGTAGCAGAGCGATGAGGTAGCGGAAGTGAGCGAGGACCAGCCTGTGCTGGAAGCACGGGAGATCGATAAATGGTTCGGGCCGGTTCAGGCGCTGAAGAAGGTAAGCATGAGCGTCTATCCGGCGGAGATCGTGGCCCTGATTGGCGATAATGGCGCCGGGAAATCGACACTGATCAACGTGCTGACTGGCGTTTTTCCGCCGGATGGCGGGCAGATCTTGTTTCAGGGCGAGCCGGTGCATTTCGCCTCGCCACACGACGCGAGGGCCATGGGCATCGAGACGGTGTACCAGGACCTGGCGATTGCGCCGCACCTCGATGCTGTTGCCAACATTTACCTGGGTCGCGAGCTTCGTTTGCCGGGGCTGCTTGGCTGGCTCGGCTTTCTCGATCGCAAGCGGATGCGGGAAGAGACGGTCGCTCAGCTTCAGCGCTTGCGCGTCCGCATTCCGGATCCGCTTCGGCGGATGAGCACCCTATCGGGCGGTCAGCGGCAGGGCGTGGCGGTGGCGCGGGCAGTGATGTGGGCGAGCAAAGTCGTCATCATGGACGAGCCGACTGCCGCGCTCGGAGTCGCCCAAGCGGGGATGGTTTTGGAGTTAATGCGCCAGGTACGCGAAGCCGGAATTCCGGTGGTGTTCATTAGTCACAACATGCCGCATGTGTTTGAAGTAGCTGATCGCATCGTGGTGATGCGGCTTGGTGAGGTAATCGCCGAGTTGGATCCCAAGAGAGACACGATTGACGACGCGGTGGCACTGATGACCGGATCCGTCAAGGTTGGACCGGCGACGGAGGTCGCCTAAGATGGCAGACGCGCGAACGACGACTGCTGCGATAGGACGCACGCGCCGCGACCTGCTTCGCTCATTGAATTTTCAATCGGCCTGGGTATTCCTCTTTCTGATCCTGCTGATCGTCATCTTTACGATCCGCGAAGGAGAGAAGTTCTTCGACCCGGTCAACTTTCGCAACATCGCGCTCGATGCGTCGCAATTGACGCTGCTTGCGGTCGGAGCCACCTTCGTCATCATCACCGCTGGGATCGACCTTTCGATCAGTTCCGTCCTCGTCTTCTCAGCGATTGTTGGCGCCAAAGTCATGGTCCGGCTCTCCGGAACACCGGAGCAGGTCCGCAGTTATCAGTTCCCCAATCAAGACGTCGGGATTCCGGTCGGCTTGGCAGTGGCGGTGCTCTGTGGACTGGGCTGGGGCCTGGTCAATGGCCTGATCATCACGAAATTGCGGCTGCCTCCCTTTATCGTGACGCTAGGGACGTTAGGGATGGCGCTCGGTGCCGCCTCGATCATCTCGAAGGGCGCGAGCGTGCCCTACGTACCCTATGACGTACAGACGAAGATTGGGGCGCGCCGGCTCTTCGACTTCATGCCGGTGCTGGTGATCGTCACGGCGGTCATCGTTATCGCGGCGTTTATCGCGCTCAACTACACGCGCTTTGGCCGGTACACCTTTGCGATTGGCTCGAATGCGGCGGCCGCGCGAAGAGCAGGAATCGACGTTGACCGGCACCTCCTGAAGGTCTATGCGCTGAGCGGTCTGCTGGCCGGCATCGCCGGTGCGATGGACGTGGCCCGGTTCGCCACGGCCTCGGTCAGCACGCATGCGACCGACAACCTGAATGCCATCTCGGCGGTCGTCATCGGCGGCACGAGCCTCTTTGGCGGCACCGGCACGGTCATCGGTTCGGTGATCGGGACATTCATTCCCGCGGTGTTGCGTAACGGCCTGGTCATCGGTGGCATTCAGCCGTTCTGGCAGCAAGTATTGATCGGCGCCATCCTCATCGTGGCTGTCTATGTTGATCAGCGGCGCAGAGCGGCAGAGGAGCGCATGTGATCAGCGCGACCTAGCGCCAGCGAAGGATTGCGGATTCTCTCGCGAATTGCTATATATCCTCCGTCTGAACCAACCGGCCGTTGGAGCCACGGCATTTCGCACTGGGACAACGAGATGAGGCGAGCAGGGAGCGGTCCTGCACGACGGTAGAGTGACCCCAAACGCGGTTGGCGAAGGTAGGTGTCGCTGGCAGGTGCCTCGTGTAAGGAGGATGGGGGATGTTCCGCATTCGGCTCACTCGGCGTGGATTTGTAAAGGCGGGAGCGGCCACGGCTGGCCTGGCGGCGTGTGGATGCTATGGCGCGGGGCGGGTTTCAGCACAGGAAAAGAAGTGGAAAATCACGCTCATTCAGGGTGTGAAGGCGGACGAATTCTACATTTCGATGGCGTGCGGTGCACAGAAGGCGGCTGATGAGTTTGGCGCCGAACTGACGGTCCAGGCACCCGACGCGTTCGATGCGACGCTTCAGACTCCGCTGCTGAACGCGGTCGTCCAGTCCAAGCCGGACGCTATCCTCATCGCGCCGAACGACCGGGTCGCAATGATCGCGCCGATTCGGGATGCGATCAATGCTGGCATCGCTGTCTTCACCGTCGACACCAAGATCGAGGCGGACATCGCGCTAGCGAATATCGCCTCGGACAACGTCGAGGGTGGCCGGATCGCTGCACGTGCTCTGGCCGAGCTCATTGGCGGCAAGGGCAAGGTCTACGTCACCAACGTGAAGGCCGGTATTTCGACTACCGACCAGCGCCAGCAAGGCTTCGAGGAAGAGATCAAGAACTACCCGGACATCGAGTACGTCGGATTCGATTACAACAACGATGATCCGACGACGGCCGCCGCCCAGACGGCCGCTAAGCTCCAGCAGCATCCGGACTTGGCTGGTATCTTCGGGACGAACCTCTTTGGCGCGGAGGGCGCGGCAACGGCCGTCCGTGAGGCGGGCAAGCAAGGGCAAGTCAAGATCGTCGGCTTCGACGCGGGACCGAAGCAGGTTGCTGATCTGCGCAACGGCATCGTTGATGTGCTGATCGCTCAGCATCCATATGACATCGGCTACACGGCGGTCAAGATGGCGGTCGAATATCTGAACACGAAAGAGCCGCCAAAGGAGAAGGTCGTCACCACCGGCTACTCCGTTGTCACGCGGGACAACGTTGACGATCCGGAGATCAAGCGCTATCTGTACGTCGCCGACTGCAGCGAGATTCCGGAGGTCGAGGCGAGCCCAGCGGCGACGCCAGCCTAGACCCACAGCAGCAAGATCACGTCTGGATGGGCGGCCCAAGGGTCGCCCATCCAGATGTTGAGGGAGCTTCGTCCTACCAAGATACGGGGCATACGTACGCGTTGATATTGACCAAGACCAGAAGCCTGGGGGCGGTACTGGAGGGCTCGGTTGGGTTAGGACGAAGTGGCCGGCTCGGGCTGTTGCGCGCCATCCTCTGGGATCGGATGCTATTGCAGGCGCCGATCCCTGGTTGCTACCTCCCATAGCCGGCGGAGGGACGATTGAGACGAGCGATCGGTGTCGCAGGCTGTTGGACCGGGCCGGAGACCGCATTGGTTGCCGGACGAGACCGTGGAGTGGGTAAACCCCGTGAGCAAAATCCTGCCGGTGAGCGTGCGCGGCATTGACCGGAGACGGCAAGCGCAAAAGCGCTCATCAGTGGAGCCCCTGCCCGAAGAAGACCGTCCTCCTGCATGCCCACGATGCCACAAGCGCCTGGTGATCCTCTCGTCGCACTGGTCGCGCACACCGTCTGGGGCAACGATTCGGCGTCAGTTTTGGGGATGCCCGCGGGGCCACGCGGCCGCGTATCGGACCAACGGGGTGTTCGGCCCGATCCACGAGTATTCGGACATCCCCGACTGACGGGAGCGGCCTTTACCGGGATCGTCTTGCCCGAAATTTGCCCAGACTCCAAATCCCGCTGGCATCTGTGCCGCAAGCTTCCGGCTCTTCCTCACGTGGGCGATCTCGCGCGGAGCGTAGCAGTATCGCCGGCAGGTGGTGCCGGCGTCCAGGAATCATCGAGACTCGTCCGTCACGCGGCCGGCGGTGTGGCTTTGATGCTGGAAACTCAACGGCGCAAGACGCTGGCCGTCCCGGGACGCTGCTGGACCAGCGCTCATCAAGTGCTCATCACTTCCCATGGACTGACGGACCTGTCACGACGTGAAGGGATAACCGCCCCATGTGCCGGAATATCAGAACGCTCTTCAACATCGAGCCACCGCCGACCGACGAAGAGGTTCGCGCGGCGGCGCTGCAATTTGTGCGCAAGATCACCGGCTTTAGGCAACCATCGCGGGCCAACGAGGCCGCCTTCGCCGCGGCGGTCGATGAGATTGCCGGCGTCGCGGCGCGCCTGCTCGCCTCGCTCGAAACGACCGCACCGGCAAAGAGCCGGGACGCCGCGCAGGCGAGCACGAGTGCACGCGCCGCCCGGCGCTTTTCGAGATGATCGTGCACGCTCCACCAGGATGCCGGCCTGAGCCTGGTTTTCATCATGACCCCAGGGCATCAGGTACGTATTCTCCTGCCATCCTCTCCCTCACATCAGTGAGCACCATCGGGCTCGAACGGCTCAGGCAAGCACCGACATCGCGCTGAGTCGTGACCGGATTGGCCGGCGATTCCCTGTCCCACAGCAAGGCGAGAATCGGAGGAGAGGCGGTGGCCAGCGGTTGACGGCAGGCATCAGTGGAGATGATAATTGATTGACTGATCAATCAACGAGTACGGGCTATGCCACGCGAGCGAGACGACCAGGAATATCAGGAGCAGCGCCGCCGGATCGCCCGCGCGGCGGCGCCGGTCTTTGCCGCCAAGGGCTTCCGCGGTGCGACCAATCGCGAGATCGCCGCCGCGGCCGGCATCAGTCCCGCGCTCATCTACTGGTACTTCACGAGCAAGGAAGAACTGTTCGTCGCTGCCTTCGAGCACCTTGGACCTGGCCAAGCCATTCAGCTTCCCGCCGATGCGCTTGACGCTATGCCGCCAGAGGTCTTCTTCCCGACGGTTGCCCAGCGGATGCTCGCGGCCGCCGCGCGCGAGGAAACACAGCACGTGATGCGGATGGTCCTCAGCGAGTCGATTCGCTTCCCCGCCATCGCGGCCAAACTAGAGGAAGTCGCCATTCGCCCGGTCGTGCGCATCGTGGCTGACTATATCGCGCGGCGCATCGCCGGTGGCGCTGAGCGTGCCGCCGATCCCTGGCTCGCCGCCCAGATCTTCCTCGGCTCGCTCATGGGCTACGTCATCCGCAAGTACCTGCTCGCCCATGTGGACCTGCGGGATACCGACGACGAGGCCATGGCCACCGAGTTGAGCCGTATCTTCTTGCGCGGCCTGCTTACCAGTGAGCCGCCGGCAGCGGGTGCCGGAGGTCCGCCAGGCAAGTCGACGCCCTGTTTGGATTGAATTACCTGCCAGCCGCGTTTGGCTAATCCACTCGCAGGGGAGGGACCACGATGGCGGTTACGATTGAGATCGTTGACCTTGTCGTTGAGCGTGGGGGCCAGGAAGTCCTGCACGGTGTCAGCACGAGCATTGCCGGCGGCACGGTCACCGGACTACTCGGCCCGAGCGGCAGCGGCAAGACCACGCTGATGCGCGCCATCGTCGGCGTGCAAATCGTGAAGGCCGGCCGGATCACCGTGCTTGGCCAGCCCGCCGGCTCAGCCGCGCTGCGCCGCAGGGTCGGCTACCTCACCCAATCGCCGAGCATCTACCCCGACCTCACCGTCTGGGAGAACGTCCGCTATTTCGCCTCACTCTACGGACTTGGCGCTGCCCAGGTTGAGCGGACGATTCGCGACGTTGGGTTGGCGGATCAGGCAGGCCAACTGGTGATGACCCTCTCTGGTGGTCAGCGTGCCCGCTCCTCCCTGGCCTGTACGCTGGTCAGCCAGCCGGACGTGCTTGTGCTCGACGAGCCGACCGTCGGGCAGGATCCGCTCCTGCGCGAGGAACTCTGGCGGCGCTTTCACCAGCTTGCCAGCGACGGTGCCACCGTCCTCGTCTCCAGCCACGTGATGGACGAGGCCAACCGCTGCGACCGGCTGCTGCTCATGCGCGACGGCTCGATCATCGCCGACGACACGCCGTCTGCCTTCAAAGCCGCGACGGGCACCGACGATCTCGATGAAGCGTTCCTACGGCTGATCCGCGAACGGGTGGAGGTGGCATTGTGATGTCGATTCGCATTCTCGGCAGCACCACCGAGCGCATCTTGCGCCAGCTTCGCCATGACCGGCGGACGGTTTTGTTGGTCCTGGTGATGCCGTTTGCCCTGCTTACGATCCTTTCGGAGATGTTCGAAGGGCAAGGGCAGACGTTCAACCGGGTCGGGCTGATCATGCTCGGCATCTTCCCGTTTACCAGCATGTTCCTCATCACCAGCATCGCAGTGTTGCGCGAGCGCGTCTCAGGGACATTGGAGCGACTCTTCACTACGCCGATGAGCAAGCTGGACCTGCTCTTCGGCTATGGGCTGGCGTTCGGGCTGGCGGCTGCCGCCCAGGCGTCGGTCACCGCCGTGCTCGCCTACTGGCTCCTTGACCTTCGCCCTGCGGGCAGCATGGGGTGGGTTTTGCTCATCGCTGTCGCCAACGCGCTGCTTGGGGTCGCCATCGGCTTGTTGTGCAGTGCGTTCGCCCGCACCGAGTTCCAAGCCGCGCAGTTCATGCCAGCAGTGGTGATGCCGCAGGTTCTGCTCAGCGGTCTGTTTGTGCCTCGTGAGCAGATGGCTGGCTGGTTAGAAGCCATCAGCGCGGTGCTACCGGTGACGTACGCGGTGGAAGCACTGATGGAGATCGGCAGCCACCCGGCACCGACCGGAACAATGTGGCGCGACCTGGGCATTGTGCTCGGGGCGATGGTCGTCGCCCTCATCCTCGGTGCTGCCACCCTGCGACGGCGCACCGCCTGACCCAGCCTCGTTGCGGCTCGCTGGGCGTAGTCCAGAGGATGCGGGCCGGCATCATCCAGCGTGCAGCACGCGGCGGGCGGCCGCTGGGTCGCCGGTAATCACCCCGTCCAGATGCGCGGCGATCGCTTCCGGCAACCGGCGTGGATCGTGATTCACCGAAAAGACGAGCAAGCCTCGGTCGTGCGCCTGGCGGACTGTGTCCGAAGCGACAGCAGACCAGTCGATGCTGACGGCCCTGGCGCCGGCACGGTGCGCCCGGTCGAGGTACGCGAGCACATTGCCGCTCCAGGGCATCTCCAGCAAGGTCATTGGGATATCCGGCGCGATCTGACGGGCGAGCTCGACATCTTCCTCCCGACTCAGCCAGAGCCAGACCTGCCCGGCGCGGTTGTGCTCGCGCAGCACGCGCAGCACTTGGCGCAACGCACCGCGCGCCTTGATCTCCAGCGCCAAGCCGGCGCTGGGCGGCACGATGGCCAGAACTTGGGCAAGGGTGGGAATGGTGTGTCCCTCGCTGCCGCGCAGTGGCACCCGCCGGAGCGCCGCGGCAGGCAAGGCGCGCACCGGCCCGCGCCCGCGCGAGACGCGGCCGAGCACCGCGTCGTGATGCAGCACCGGCACGCGGTCCAGGCTCAGCCGGATATCCATCTCGATGAGATCGGCCCCGGCGGCGACAGCAGCTTGGACTCCAGCAAGGGAATTCTCAATCGTTTCCGGCGTGTGGGCGCGGTGCGCGATGATCAGCGGCCGCTTGATCTCACGCGCTTCGGCGATAACGCTCACCAGTATTCCCATCCCGCTCAATGTCAGCCGGTCTGGCGCCGCCGTCACGCTCCTCTGGGAGTCGTCTTGCCGGACCGGCAAGATGGTATTATGAACAGTGTCGCGGCCCGGGCGCCGAGCTCGGGTCTTTTTGTGCCTTCGCAGCAATGGCTCATTTGAGAAACGCTTCCGATGCTTGCAACCGCTTCGAACACCCATCGTCATATTCGCCAAGCGAGCCTCCGTAACGTCGCCATCATCGCGCATGTCGACCACGGCAAGACGACCCTCGTGGACGGCCTGCTCAAACAGTCGAATATCTTTCGCGATCCGAACGCGGCCGGGGAGCTGATCCTCGACGCCAACGAGCTTGAGCGTGAGCGAGGGATCACGATCCTCGCCAAGAACACCGCCGTCACCTACCGGGGCGTGAAGATCAACATTATTGACACGCCTGGTCATGCTGACTTCGGCGGCGAAGTCGAGCGCGTCCTGAACATGGCCGATGGCTGCCTCCTCTTGGTCGATGCCGTCGAGGGCCCGATGCCCCAGACTCGGACCGTTCTCCAACGGGCGCTGCAGCTCGGACTGCGGCCGATCGTCGTCATCAACAAGGTGGACCGGGCCAACGCCCGTCCGGCTGAGGTTTTGTCGCTGACACAGGATGTGTTCCTGGAACTCGCGACCGATGCCGACCAGCTTGACTTCCCGGTGCTCTACACCATTGCCCGTGAGGGGCGCGCTGGTCTGGCTCCAGACTCCCTAGAGCCGGATCTGCGGCCGCTCTTCGACATGATCGTCGAGCACATTCCCGCACCAGCCGTCGATCCTGACGGTCCGGTGCAGATGCTAGTCGCCTCACTGGACTACGATCCCCATCGTGGCCGGATTGCCATTGGGCGGATCCACCGCGGCACGGTGCGCACTGGTCAGGTGCTGGCCCATCTCCCGCCCGATGGCGAGATCGTCCGCCAGCGGATCACGTGGCTCGCCACGTTCGACGGCCTGCAACGGCGCGAGGTTGAGGAAGCGGTCGCAGGCGAGATCGTGGCATTGGCTGGATTCTCGGACGCCCGAATCGGTGCCACCCTGGCCGATCCTGACGTCCCGGAGCCGCTGGGACCAATCGCGATTGACGAGCCAACACTCAAGCTTACCTTTGGCGTCAATACTTCGCCGTTCGCCGGACGCGAGGGACAGTTCTGCACCTCCCGCCAGTTGCGGGAGCGCCTCTACCGAGAGTTAGAGACCAACCTCTCGTTGCGTGTCGAGCCGACGAGCCAGCCGGATGTCTTCGTCGTCTCTGGGCGGGGTGAGCTTCACCTCTCGATCCTGATCGAGACGATGCGCCGCGAGGGCTATGAGTTCCAGGTGTCACGTCCGGAGGCAATCACGAGGCAGGTAGACGGCCAGACCGTCGAGCCGGTGGAACACCTGGTCATTGACATCGGGGAGCCGTACGTTGGCGTCGTGACCGACCTGGTTGGCAGCCGCCGGGCGCGCATGACCAACGTCGTGAACGATGGGCGCGGCAATGTGCGGCTGGAATTTGCCATCCCGACCCGCGGCCTGATCGGGTTGCGCAACGCGTTCCTGACCGCGACGCGAGGCAACGGTGTCATGGCTTCCCGGCTGATCGGGTATGAGCCGTGGCTTGGGCCGATTCCCAACCAGCGCACTGGGGCAATCGTCGCCTCTGAGACTGGCGTTGCGCTGGCTCACGGGCTGGCGAACGCCCAGGAACGGGGTGTCACGTTTATCGAGCCAGGCACCGACGTCTATGAGGGGATGATCGTCGGCCAGCAGCCACGGCCCGGCGACCTCGCGGTCAACGTCTGCCGCGCCAAGAAGCTGACGAACATGCGGTCCAGCACGCAGGAGATCCAGGAGCGGCTGACGCCGCCGGTCGTCATGAGCCTGGAGCAGTGCTTGGATTTCCTGGCGGACGATGAATTACTGGAAGTGACGCCGAAGGCGTTGCGGCTGCGCAAGCGCCTGCTTTCCCAGGATGAGCGCAATAAGGCGCGCAAGCACGCACAGTCTCCGGGTCGGTCCGCGAGCCAGACCGCTGGTACCGCACCATGCTCCGGTTAACGTCCTCGCCGGAGCGTCGATACCACCCGGCGCGTTCGTTCCCATTGAATCGTGAACAGCACCGTGAACATTGCGGCGATGATGCGGCGCCGTCAGTCCTCCGTCATCCCTGGCGAAGCGAGGGATCTCTCCGCGAAGGCTCAGGCCTCAGCGATCAGCCGTCCGTGGGGTGCGATTCAGGGACCCTACGCAACGGGTTCGGGTTCTCACGCACCCATTCGTGCTGCGGCGCACCGAGGCCTGGCGGCTGACGGCGGATGGCTGACCGCTCTTCATCAGAGATTCCTCGCCTTTGCCTCGGATTGACAGTGCAAGCGCGCACGGTGCACAGCGGTACTGCACGGAGAGCGATGCCTCCCTGTCCTCGCAACGACAGGAACCTGATCCGCCAGCACACAACCCGCCAGCCCGCCGAGCACGATGACCTGGCGGACGGCGCTTCCTGGGTCGTCAGTCCTGAGCGCTGGTCTAAATCACGTTGTGTTCCTGCGCTAAGGCGCCTTCACAGAAGCGGGATGGGCGGAAGGGGGAGATGTCTACTGTGTGGGCCGCTCCTTCCAGAATAAGCTCCGCCATGCAGACGCCAATTGCCGGTCCTTGCATGAACCCGTGACCGCTGAAGCCAGCGGCAACCGCCAGCCCCTCAATTTCTTCCACGACTCCCAAGACCGGATTGTCGTCGGGTGTGATCTCGTAGAATCCAGCCCACCCTCGCATCACATTCGCGTCGGCGAACGCCGGGCAACGATTGACGAGCGCCTCGACGGTGGTCACCATCCACGACTCATCAACGGTCTTGTTGAAGGAGCTTGGCTCATTGCGATTTGCCATGCCAAACAAGAAGCCGCCGCTCTCCGGGTGGAAATACAGCCCTGTCGCAAACTCGATCGTCATCGGCAGCGTGGGTGGCAGCCGGTCGAACGGCTCCGTGATGAAGCTCATTCGCCGGTAAGGATCGACCGGGATATCCACGCCAGCCATCCGGCCAACGAGGCGCGTATAGGGTCCCGCGCAGATGATGACGAGGGGCGTGGCTATCGCTCCTGACGGGGTTTCCACCTTGGTGACGCGGCCCGCCTCGACGCTGATGCCGGTCACTGGCGTCTCTTCAACGAACTCGACACCCAGCCGCCGGGCCGCCTGGGCGAAACCGATTGTCGCTGCATAGGTATCCGCCCAGCCGTCCTCCGGGCAGAAGGTGCCGCCGTAGACATCGTCGAGCGTGACGTGCGGATTGATCGCGCGGATATCGTCCGGCGTCACCCAGCGAGAGGGCACGCCGAGGCGATTCTGCAGCGCGAGGTTGGCGCGAAACACAGGCTCCTCAGCCGGATCGGTCAGAAGAAAGAGGTATCCTTGCTGCCTGAAGCTAATCTCCTGGCCGAACCGCTCCTGAAACGTCTCCCATACCCGCACGCTGTAGGTCGCCAGGCGAATGTTCGTCTCCGTGGAAAATTGCTGGCGGATGCCGCCAGCGGCATCGGCTGTCGCACCCCGGCCGATGGCATCCTTTTCGACGACGACGACGTCGCGTAAGCCCCGCTCAGCAAGAGCGTGCGCAGTGGCACAGCCCATAATCCCCGCGCCAATGATCACGGCATCCGCGTGTGTTCGCACCGAATTCCTCCAATGACTCCCAGTCTACCGGTTGGCAATTATGAAGCCGCTTCGTCGAGCAGGCGGAACAACCTGGCAAGTGGCAGCCGAAATCCTGGCAGGATGTCACCGCCATCAAGCTCCTGATCGCCCGCCAGGATCACCTCTGGTCCGTCTGGCCGGAAGATTGTCACGGTGCGTGGCCCCGGCCGCACGAGCCAAACCGAGCGCACTCCGTTCGCAAGGTAGATAGAGATCTTCTGCAGTATTTTGGCTTCCGAATTCGATGGGGATGCCACTTCAACGACCAAGTCGGGAACGCGGCGGGAAAAGCCTTCCGCAAGACGCGTGGCAGCCAAACGCGTAGCGCTGATGAACGCGATATCAGGCGCCAAGACCGATGGCGGGGTGGTGGGGAAGACGAAACGCGTGTCGGAGGAGAAGATTTCGCCAAGCTCGTGGTCTAAGACGTAACTCCCCATGTAGACATGCAGTCGGCCCGCAATAGCACCGTGCCGCTCGCTCATGCCCTCGACCTCGCGCGGCACGCCATAGAGAATCTCATACTGCAGCCCCTCCTCTCCCATTGCTTCCAGGTCTTCAGGCGTCAGCACGGTTGGTAAAGCTGCCAGGATCATCGCCAGTATCCTTTGCGATAGCGAACGGCTCCGGTCGGAACGCTCTGTTTCATCCTAGCACGTAGCGCGCTGTGTGCTCACCGTTGCATCCATTTCTGAGTCCGGATACCCTGCCGTCTCGCACAGGCTATGAGCGCGCGGCGGGAGCCGCGATTGCAGAACGCGAGGGATCGTTACCGTGAAAGCGAACCGGTTCGATGCACTTGTGATCGGTGGCGGGCACAATGGACTCGTGGCAGCGGCCTATTTGGCGAAGGCTGGCTATTCTGTCTGCGTCCTGGAGCGTTACCATGAGGTAGGTGGAGCGGCCTTCACGCAGGAAATCCATCCGGGATTCCTGCTCTCCGAAGGCTCCTACGTGCTCTCGCTCATGCCGCGCAAGATCATTGACGAGCTTGGCTGTGGCGACGAGATTCAGCTTATCGGCCGCAATCCTCGCTTTTTTATGCCATTCCCGGATGGGCGGTCTCTCACCGCCTGGGAAGAGCAGGATCGCTTCTTAGAGGAGATTGCGAAATTCTCGAAGAAGGATGCCGCTGCCTACCCGCATTACGATGCGTTCGTCGAAAAGGCCTCGGAGGTGATGGACCGGTATATTCTGCGCAACCCGCCGAGCTTCGCGGAGTTCGCCGCCAACTTCCGCACCACCGAGGAGGCCCGCATCTTCCAGAAGATGATTCTTGGGTCCGCCGCTGATGTTGCGGAATACTTCTTCGAAAGCGAG
This sequence comes from Thermomicrobiales bacterium, assembly GCA_042408955.1. Taxonomy (GTDB): domain Bacteria; phylum Chloroflexota; class Chloroflexia; order Thermomicrobiales; family UBA6265; genus CALGSZ01. The sequence continues at coordinate 18,216 of JBHOQQ010000010.1, read as the reverse complement.
CAGATGCAAGCTGTGGCCTGCGCGTTCGGTCTGATCGGCACGTTTCGCGGGCCACGCGACGCGGGGACCGCCTACGTCAAGCTCTACCACTCGATGGGCTTGGTTACGGGGAAGCGCGGCCAGTGGGCGTACGTGAAGGGAGCGATGGGAGCGGTCTCTCGCGCCTTGGCCAACGCTGCCCGGCGATATGGCGCCACGATCCGGACCAGCGCCGAGGTGGCGCGCATCTGCGTGGAGGACGGGCGAGCGACCGGAGTGGTCACCGTGGACGGAGAGGAATTCCAGGCAAAGGTTATCCTCTCCAACGCTGATCCGCAGCGGACCTATCTCCGTCTCGTCGATCGCTCCGTTTTGCCGAACGACTTCGTGCGGGACATCGAGGCCATCCAGATTACGTCGCCAGTCATGAAAATCAATCTGGCGATCGCTGAGCTTCCCCGCTATACCGCTGCCGGCGATGATCAGCGCCGTGCTCAGACCGGCGGTGTCTTCATCGGTCCGAGTATCGACTACTTCCAGCGTGCCTATGAGGATGCGCGCAACGGCCGCCCGTCCGAGTACCCCTTCTTCAGCATCCATACGCAATCGGCGGTCGACTCATCGGTTGTGCCAGGAGGACGCGGCCACACGTTGTCCATCTTTACGCAATACTTCCCATACCATCTGGCAGAAGGTTCCTGGGAAGAACGGCGGGAGGAGATTGCGGATCACGCGATTCGCCGGTTCGCCGAGTATGCGCCGAATCTGCCCAGCGCAATCATTGCCCGGCAAGTGCTCACGCCTCCGGACATCGAGGAGCGCTTCGGACTCACCGGTGGTCACATCTTCCAGGGAGAGCTCGTTCCCGAGCAGGCGTTCGACATGCGGCCGGTACCGGGTAGCTCCAGCTATGAAGGTCCAGTCCGCGGGCTCTATCTTTGCGGCTCGGGCGCCTGGCCCGGTGGCTGTGTCATGGGTGCTCCCGGACACAACGCTGCTCAGGAGGCGCTGACAAAGCTGCGGGCCGGACAATACGACTAACCAATGCCTCGCGGTTGAGTTGCCTATGCTACATGCCGGCCATCGCCACGATGGCCGGCATCGTGTGTCTGCATTGTATGCACGAGGGTCAAGCGTGAGTGGCAGGTTGGCAACTCGCCGCGTATCATCAAGCGATGTTGAGGGGACCCACGATCCGGACACCGTGCTCCGATCGGCGAGTAACGCAGCTTTGCGCTTTTCTTCGCTCATCAATGCTTTGCGCCGCTGAGTGGAGGCGTGCTCGGCGGTCGTCCGCGCTACAATCCCGGGGCAGACAAGGGCAAGATCCGTGACCGAAAACTTTACCGCCTGCGCTCGCAACGTCCTGAATTACGCGAAGGAGGAAGCCCGGAGTCTTGGTCACGCGCATTTGGGCACCGAGCACCTGCTCATCGCTTTGGCTCGCGAAGAGCAAGGCGCCGCCGCGCGCGTGCTCTCGTCGTTAGGAATCACCGCCGATCAGTTGAGGAATTCGGTGGCATTCATTGCGGGCCGTGGCGAGCCGCTGCCGGCAGATAGCCAGGAGCCCTCCCCAACGCCGCGTCTTAGCCGCGTCCTTGAGTCGGCCGCTCAGGAGGCGAAGAAGCGCAGTCACAATGTGGTCAGCACCTTGCACCTGCTGCTGGCGTTGCTCAGAGAGCGCGAGGGACTAGCGGTCATGCTGCTCGAATCGCCTGGAGTTGGCCTGGAGCGAATCGGCGGCGCGATGATGCGCGCGTTCCGCGATGGATTGAGCGATAGCCTGTAACGCGTGTCTCAGGTTGCATTCGCTTCAGCGAAGCTGATGCGCCTGACGCTCGCTGCGCCAGGCCCCGTATACCGCAGGATGGCCAGACCGTTGCGAATGTCGACGACATAGATCAGGCCATCACGCACAATCGGCGGGCTCCAGACACGCACCGGATAGCTGCCTAGAGTCAGATCGTCGGCGGCGACCGCGGGCAGCGGCGTGGGGACGTACGCACCGGCGGCCCGCGGGCGCGCGGGATCGCGCACATCGATTGCCTGCAACCCACCGGCATACCAACTGACAAAGGCAACAGTTTCCAACACTAGGGGATTGTGCGCCGTGAATGCGCCGTCACGGCGGGCTGTCTCGGGGCAGGTTTGCGGGTCATTTTCCGGGATGCCATAGCGAGCAAGCACGCGCGGAGCACGCGGGTGCCGGACATCAATGATGTGAGCGGCGCCGTAGGGGCACAGCCCTGGACCGTATATCTCTTGCGTCGTGACGACAAACTCCTGGTTAGGTGCAATCACCGCGCTGTGCAGATTCCCTCCTGGCAACTGAATCCATGCGTCAGGCGGTGTCAGAAGCCGGGGAGTGAGATCACCCTGTCCATCTGCGAGTGAAGAGGTGTCAAGAATCATGAAGCCAAGGTCCCAATCGGCAAGATAGGCGCGCCGGCCATCGGGAGCGACGGTCAATGAGTGCAAGCGCGAGGGACGTCTAGTAAACGTCCCGGCATCCCATGTTGCGATCTCGACGGGCGAGGTTGGTCTGGTTACATCAATGACGCGCAGGTTGGGTGCATGCCCCCACATGGCCACGAAGACAAGCGCCCGGCGTGGGCGGTCGGGCGACGGGTCACGCCAGAGGAAAAACTCGTGCGGATGCGCGTCACCAAAGTCAAAGCTTCCCTGCAGCACAGGATGCCAGCAGTCCGCGATGTCATAGAGGTCGAGCCGGTTCGGCGCGGCCGTTGCGGGATCGAGCCGGTAATGCATGATGACCAAAAGGTGCAGCGCGGCCGATGCTCGTAGCTCGCGCGGGGTGCTGCCTGGTCGATGCGAGATTGTCCCGGCGATGCTCGGGTGGCGTGGATCGGATAGATCGAGGATGAGCACGTCCTGGGTACCGCTACGGCTACCGGCGTACCCGCAATTCCCGGCAATTGCTAGGCCGGCATTCATGCCCCGGCCGTCCAAATCATGCGTCGCAACGACGTCAAAACCTGCTACGCGGTCAGCTTGGAGTGCGCGGGCGCTGCTTACCCGTGAGCCAAGGCTGATTGCGACAAGAAGTACGACCAGGCAGCAAACTCTCTGAACCATGAGGACAGTCTCCTCAGCGCAAGTCCTCGCAGCCTTTTGTACGCTGAGCCTGGCATGCTGGTTCTGCACCGGACGCGGCACGCCCTGGGGAGGGTAACCAGTCTGCGCATGCTTGGGAGACCGGCTACCGTCGCGTGCCTTACACGAAGGCAGACACCCCAGTGATCTCTCGCCCGACAATGAGGGTGTTGATTTCGGCAGTGCCTTCGTAGGTCACCACCGATTCCAAATCGCAGAGGTGGCGCATGACGTCGTGCGTGTTCAGGATGCCGTTGCCCCCGAGCAATTCCCGGGCCGCGCGGGCCACGCGCTGGGCCATCGCAGCGTTGTTGAGCTTGGCATAGGCGGTCATGCCAGCCGTAATCAGACCGGCGTCCTTGAGCCGGCTCAACTGGAGGCACAACAGATGCGCGTGCGCAATGTCGGTGAGCATCTCAACGAGCCTGTCCTGCACAAGCTGGAAGGCCCCAATCGGCTTGCCAAACTGCTGACGGCGCTGGACGTGGCTGAGCGCGGCTTCGTAACACGCGATCGCTTCGCCAACCGCGGTCCAGGCGACGTTATGCCTCGTCTGGCTGAGAATCTCGGCCACGGCCCGGAATCCGCCACGAGGGAGGCGGTTCTCGGCAGGCACCCGGCAGCCGTCCAGCCGGATCTCCGCTTGCCACACGCCCCGCTTTGATAGCTTTCCCGCGATTCTGGTCGCCGTAAAGCCTGGCGTAGGTGGCTCAACGACAAAGCCAGCGATGCCATCGTCCGCGCGGGCCCAGACAATGACCAGATCGGCGAAGTCGCCGTTGCCGATCCAGCGCTTGCACCCATCCAGCACATAATGAGCTCCCGACCAGACGGCACGGGTTTGGAGATGAGCGGCGTCGCTGCCATGGCCTGGCTCGGTCAGTGCAAACGCGCCGATGATCTCGCACCTAGCCATCCTCGGGAGCCAGCGCTGTTGCTGCACCTCAGAGCCACATGCGGCGATCGTGCCCATCGCCAGGCCGCTGTGGACGCCGAAAAAGGTTGAAAAGGAGGAATCTCCCCGCGCGATCTCCTGGGCAGCCAGTCCATAGGCAGTGCTCGTGAGGCGAGGGCAGCTTGGGTGTCCGGTGCTGCCTCCGACGATCCCCAGCCGGCCAAGCTCGGGCAGGAGATGAGCCGGAAACGCTTCGCGCTCCCAGGCATCGGCGGCGAGCGGGCGGAGATATCGCTCGGCAAACGCGCGGACCCGGTCGCGAACCGCGCGTTCCTCCGCGCTAAGCAGCGCATCCAACTGTACTAAGTCCTGGACCGACCCTTCTGGCACCATGCCCGTGTCTCCGAGGGTGGTCAGGAAAACGCGGAGAGTCCCGTGATCTCCCGCCCGACAATGAGCGTATTGATGTCGTAGGTGCCCTCGTAGGTGTAGACAGCCTCGAGATCACAGAGGTGGCGCATCACATCAAAATCGTGGAGGATACCATTGCCGCCTAGCACGTCGCGGGCGGCCATGGCGACGGAGCGCGCCATCGCCGTCGCGCTCCGTTTCCCCAGTGCCGACATGCCCGGCGTCATCGCGCCCGCGTCTTTCAAGCGGCCAAGCTGCACCAGCAGCAGTTGGTTCTTGGTAATCTCCCCAAGCATGTGGACGAGCTTCGCTTGCACAAGCTGGAATGCGGCAATCGGCTTGCCGAATTGCTGGCGCTGCTTGGCATAGCTCAACGCCGCCTCATAGCACGCGATCGCCTCGCCAAGGGCATGCCAGGCCACGTTGTAGCGTGTCTGCGCGAGCACGTTGCTGACGGCGCGGAACCCACCGGTTGGCAAGCGGTTCTCAGCCGGTACCCGGCAGCCGTCGAGCACAAGCTCGACTTGGGGCACGCTGCGCTGTGCGAGCTTGCCGGCAATCGGTGTGGCACGAAGCCCATCCGCGGGCAACTCAATCAGGAACCCGGCCACGCCATCCTCGGCCCTGGCCCAGACAATGACGAGATGGCCAATTGAGACGTTTCCGATCCAGCGCTTGGCACCGTCAAGGATGTAAACATTGCCTTCCCGCCGGGCCGTGGTGCTGAGCGCGGCCGCGTCGCTGCCGTGCTCTGGCTCAGTCAGCGCGAATGCCCCGATCGTTTCGCACCGAGCTAGCCGGGGGAGCCAGCGCTCGCGCTGCTCGGGAGAGCCGCACGTCATCAGCGTGACTGGCACCAGACCAGCCTGAACGGTCACGAATGTAGCAAACGACGAGTCGACCCGCGCCAACTCTTGCATCGCGAGCCCGAAGCCGACACTGCTGATACGCTGGCGTCCGCGCTCATCGAAGAGACCGCCAGCAATTCCTAGCTCAGCGAGGCGTGGCAACAGGTGGCCAGGAAACTCCCCTCGCTCCCAGGCATCACGAGCTACCGGGCGAAGATGCTCCTCGGCAAAGGCGCGCACGTGGTCGCGCAAATTCCGCTCGTCGTCCGTTAGGAGCCGGTCTGCCAGGAAAAAGTCGGTGCTCGACGTCACGGCGTTTCATCCTGTGGGTAGTCGTAAAAGCCCTTGCCGGTTTTCCGGCCAAGGTGGCCAACCGCGACAAGTTGCTCCAGAAGCTTGGGCGGCCGGTCTTCCTCGGCGCCGGTTTGCGCATACCGGTGCCGAGCGGCCGCCAGGATCACGTCAAGTCCGTTGAAGTCCGCAAGCTCGAATGGTCCCATCGGATGGTTCAGGCCAAGCTTTACGGCCTTGTCGATGTCGTGCGGTGACGCGACGCCCTGGTCGGCGAGCGCCATTGCCTCACGTCGCAGCGCCCATAGAATGCGGTTGACGATCAGGCCAGGAATCTCTCGCTGGAGAATTACTGGCTCACGGTCGATCGCACGGCAAAAGCTGGCCGCGGCATCGATCGCACGAGGCACGGTAAACGGTCCGGGGGCGATTTCCACCAGCCGCATCACGAGAGCCGGATTAAAGAAGTGCATCGCCAAGGCGCGGTGCCTTCCCGCCAAGCTGCCGGCGATCTCTGACACCGTCATCGTCGACGAATTCGTCGCCAGGATGGCATGAGGTGGGGCGAGACGATCGAGCTTCTGAAAGATGCGTCGCTTCGCCTCAAGGTCCTCAACGATTGCCTCGATCACCAAATCGGCATCAGCCACGGCTGCATCGAGAGTGACGGCCGCCTGCACGCGGGCAAGCGCGGCATCACATTCCTCGGCGCTCAGCGCGCCTTTGGCGACGCGCCGCTCAAGATGCCGGCGGTTTGTAGCGAAGGCACGTTCTAGCTGCTCGGGCGATTGATCGTGCAGGCGGACGGGGAAGCCATGCAGGGCAGCCTGCTGCGCGATTTGAGCGCCCATCGTGCCAGCGCCGATCACCGCGATGCGCCGGAGGCCTGTCTTCGCGGCAGAGGGTAAGCCCTCAGGTGGCTCCACTGCGTTCGTCACCCTCCATCTTGCTGCTACCGGTCAAGGTCAAGCCAGATCGAGGACGCGCTTGAGCATGTCGATCATCCAGGCGTCCCCCTCATTGGCGGCCGGTTCGATGCCACCTGCCCAGACGAAACCTTCGACGCGCTCGCCTGCAATCACCGTCGAGACTGGCCACCAGAGCTCACCGTCGCGCTGTTGGGCCGGCCCGATGATGGACAAGGTCCACCCGGCCGCCACCACCCGAACCGCCGGTGCGTCATACCCAGGCGCAGACCGGATATTGAGCCCCTCCGGCGTGGTAACCCGAGCGAGTGACCCGGGCGTCAGTGTCGCCTGTCCCTGAACGAGCCCTGGGACCGAGCCATGCGTTGTGAAGAGGAGACCGGCAAGCACAATGTTTGCCACGAGGAGCACAGCCACGCAACGCCAGAGGAACCGGCGGAGAGCCGATGCGCGACGGAGCCGGCGGCCAACCGCCCGGTAGGCAGCGCCGGTGGCGTAGCCGGCCAAGTCGGCGACGGACGATGACTCCGGCAACGGAAACGCTCCGGGAGCTGTCGCCAGCGCAAGCTGAGTCGTGGTGGCTTCGCTCATGCTGGTGGCGCCATCGACGCCAGCCCGAAAATCGCGCGAAAAATCTCGAACATCCTGATAGCGATCGTGTGGGTGCCGCGCGAGAGCCTTCAGCACCACGCGATCGACCCATGATGGCAATCGCAAATCAGGCCGGGTGACAGATGGCGGTTCGGGGTCGCGGTCAAGGCGCGCGCGGATGACATGGTGCTTGTCGGGCGCCGCATCCCCTCCGAAGGGCGGCTGGCCAGTTAGGAGCTCGTAGATCACACAGCCGAGGGCATAGACATCAGTCGAGGCATCGACCACCTCGCCGCAAGCCTGCTCTGGCGAGAGATACGCCGCGGTACCGAAGGTGAGACCGCCGACCGTTTCCTGTGGCCCTCCTGCTTGCTGGGCAAGCCCGAAATCGATCAGCTTGACAATGCCCTCGGGCGTCAGAATCAGGTTCTGTGGCTTGACATCCAGATGCACCAGGCCACGGTCATGAAGATGACCGAGCGCATCGGCGACCTGTTCAAGGATGCCAGCGATTTCGGGCAAGGGAAGCGGACCGCGCTCGCGGACAAGCTCTTTCAGCGATTGCCCAGGGACGTATTCCAGCACGACCCACGGGGCGTCTTCATCTTCGTAGAGATCGAAGACCCGGGCGACATGGGGATGGCGCAGGAAGGCCATCGTTCGTGCCTCTCGCCGGAACCGCGCGCGTGTCTCCGGATCACGCCGGTACTCAGGCCGGAGCGTCTTGAGCGCGACGACGCGTCGCATGCGCAGGTCGCGGCCCCGAAAAACGAGGGCCATCCCGCCAGAGCCCAAGGGCGCTTCCAAATCCAACTCGTAGTGGCCGGCAACGACACGCCGCGCTTGGACGTCAGCGTGGTTGCCGCCCTGACCCATGCCAACAGGGTGCAACACTGCCCGATCACCTGACGCCGTGTCGTTTGCTATCGTGACCATCACCGTGTCTCGGTCGCGTCCAGCCCGTCACGCGGGGAGCCACACCGGGCGATGGTGATACTGTACCAGAGGTTAGTGGCCATTCGATACTCCGGCGCGCATCTCACTGCGCCAAGAGCGCACATGGACGGCCAAGGGATGAAAGGAGCTTCGGTGGATGCAGATCATCTCATTGTCTCCCAGCAAGATGCCGTGGCGGTCGTCCGCTTGCACCGGCCGCGGGTCCGCAATGCCCTCAACGGAGCCCTCCTCGCCGATCTGGTTGCTGCCCTTGAACGCTTGGACCAAGACGCTTCGGTTCGCGCCATCGTTGTGACTGGTGATGAGCGCGCCTTCGCCGCCGGCGCCGACATCGCCGAGATGGCCGGCTTGTCGGCCGTTGATGTGGCTACGCTGGCGCGTGAGTCCTTGTGGAAGCGCCTTCGCAGCATTCGAAAACCGCTCATCGCCGCGGTGGCGGGGTATGCGCTCGGTGGCGGGAACGAGCTTGCGATGGTCTGCGATATTGTTGTGGCAGCAGAGAACGCCCAGTTTGGCCAGCCCGAAATCCTCCTCGGCCTGATTCCAGGGGCAGGCGGCACACAGCGGCTCGCCAGGGCGGTTGGGAAGGCACGAGCGATGGACATCGTGCTCACCGGCCGGCACCTGTCGGCGCACGAAGCGCTTGCCGCGGGTCTGGTCAGCCGTGTGGTGCCCACGGAGCTGGTTCTGACTGAGGCGGTTCGCCTGGCGGAGGGGATTGCGTCGCGGCCGCCACTTGCAGTTCAACTGGCGAAGGACGCAATCCTCAAAGCGTTCGAATTGCCGCTTGAGGCTGGCCTGGATTATGAGCGCAGAAATTTCACGCTGTGCTTCGCTACGGACGACGCGCGGGAGGGCATCGCCGCGTTTCTCGCCAAGCGCCCTCCACGCTTTTTAGGACGGTGACATGGTGATGGATCAACAGTGCCTGACGATCGTTCGGCACAATACAGTCATGATCGTGACCTTAAACCGGCCAGACGCGCTCAACGCCATGAATGCAGAGCTTGCCACGGCGCTGCTCGATGCGCTTCGGGAGGCTGAGCGCGACGAAGCTGTCCGGGTGATCATCGTCACCGGTGCGGGACGTGCCTTTTGTGCTGGCCAGGATGTGCGTGAACTGGCCAGGGACTTCGCCGAGAGCGGACCGGCGGCAGTCGGGCGGCAGGTGCGGGAGCGCTACCGCCCGCTGATTCTTCGCTTGCGGGCGATCGAGAAGCCCGTCATTGCGGCAATCAACGGAGTTGCGGCCGGAGCGGGCCTTGGCATCGCGCTCGCCTGCGATCTCCGCACCGCCAGCGAGCAGGCGACGTTTGTCATCGCACCATACAGCATTGGCCTGATTCCCGCCGTGGGAACAACGGCCCTGCTTCCGGCAATTGCCGGCTTGGGGAAGGCGACGCATCTTCTGTTGCGCGGCGAGCGCCTCTCCGCCCAGGAGGCGTTGGACGCCGGTCTGGTTGGGCAGGTGGTCCCGGCAGAGCACCTGATGGCGGAGACGCTCGCCGTGGCAGAGCGCCTGGTGAAGCTGCCGGCGAAAGCGGTCGGGCTGACGAAGCGGGCACTCAACCGGGCGATGCTGGCGGATCTCGATGCGCACCTGCTCTACGAAGCTGAGCTTCAGGAGATTGCTGCTGGGACCGGTGATTTCCTGGAAGGCATGGCGGCGTTGCGCGAGAAGCGCGCGCCGGTCTTTCAGGGGCGCTGACGCATGGCGCGCTTCCACACGGTGCTCTTCGATCTAGATGGCACCATCGCGGACACCTTGCCCCTGATTTACGAAGCCTTTGACGCGGCACTCACACCGGTGCTCGGCCGCCGGCTGGATGATGCCGAGGTGCGGGCACTCTTTGGACCACCGGACAACGCCATCATTCGGTCGCTCGTGGGAGATCAGGCGGCAGAGGCTGCAATCGCGCGTTATCTGGAAGTCTATGAGCGAGAGCATCACCGGCTGGTGGCGATCTTCCCAGGCATGCCAGCGCTCCTCCGCGCCTGCCGCACCGCCGGGATGCGGCTCGGCGTCGTCACCGGCAAGAGTCGTCAGACGGCGATCCTCACGCTCGATCTGCTTGGCGTTCGCGGGGAATTTGAGGTGATCTATGCCGGGGACGACGTCCATCGCCAGAAGCCTGATCCAGAGGCGGTGTTGCTCGCTCTCCGCGATCTCGATCATCCGCCGGGCGCACCTGGCGCATTCGTCGGCGACTCCGCGGCCGATGTCCTTGCCGGGCGTGCTGTGGGACTGACAACCATCGCGGTGCTGTGGGGAAGCCCCGATCACGAGACCTTACTGGCGGCACATCCGGATGTCGTCTGCCGGACGGTCGCCGAGCTTGCCGAGGCACTCGGCATCTCGATGCGTGCCGTTCAGGAGCCTAGCCAAGGGATGGGGGCGGCGCGCACTGTGTCCTCCAGAGCCCGGGCAGGGCGGGGACGAGATGCCCGCCGGCGGTAGTCCGAGCCGGCTGGAGCGCACGAGACGATTGGGCGCTTTCCGTTGTCCGCGCATGTGCTGGAAGATACGGCCAGGCCGTCGTGAGGACCACTCGGTGGCAGAGGCACGAGCAAGGGGAGGGACCGCGCATGCGCGCACCGTGGAGGGGATGGCTAACTGGGCTGGCGTTGATGACCGCGATCGTGATGACCGCGGTCTCCGTGCCACCGGGACATGCGAGCGCCGAGGATGTCGCCGCCCTGGCAACCATCGCGTGGGGCGGCGAGGTCTCTCTTATGAGCCGGCCTGCGGGCCGGAAGATCGTCACGACCCTCGCGCCAGGGACAACGATCGCTCTGCTCGAAGGGCCGACAGGGGAGGGCTGGTACAAAGTTGATCCTATCGCGCTGCCAGAGGCCCGTCCCGGCTGGTTGCACACGGACCAGATCGCCTTCGATCGGTTTGTGCGCGTCATGTGGGATCTGCCTCTGCTTGCGCAGCCGTCGGAGACATCTGGAGTAATCACCTGGCTTCGGCACGGCGTTGTCCTGACGATCACTGGTCCTCAGCATGGAGATTACCTCTTCGTCCGGTATGGGGATTTGGCGGGCTTCGTCGCTCGTCCAGGGCTGGCAGCTAGCCCTGGGCCAGCGACCGATCCCTACGCGGAGCGATGGGTGGATGTCAACCGCTCGACTGGCGAAGTGCGGCTGATGATCGGCGAAACGGTGGTTGACACGTTCGTAGCATCGCTGAGCCGCGACCAAGGCGAAGGATTCTACGCCACGGCAACGGGAACATATTTTGTTTACGAGAAGATCGCCGGTCTCACCTATACCCCGTACGCCAACGCCTACATCATGTACTGGGCAGGGTTTGATCCTAGCCGGTTCAATGGGTTTCACTCCTGGACAATGGACGCCTACGGGAACGTGATCGACGGCGGATGGGGGCCAACGGCCGGCTGCGTGGCCACGGAGCCATCGGCAGCGGCCGTCATCTTCGACTTTGTCGAGATTGGAACGCGGGTCGTCATCCATTGGTAACGTTGGCGACGATGTGGTTCCCTGCTCCATTCGGCATGCATGCCCAACCATCTCACCATCCGCTGTGACGCGTGTCACACGAAGGGCTCTCGGGGCAATGCGCTGGCGACTTGTTGTCACCAAAATCTCACCAATATGATGGAAATTCGGTGCTGACTACCGAAACCCTGTGACAGTAAAGTCACGAAGATTGCCTGACTTTGGCCAAATGCCAGATGACAGCTTGACAAATCCCCAGAATAGGTAGGTACACTGCGAGGACGAACGGGGCATTTCCCTGTGGAAGATGAGCCGGTACGGTGGTGGTGCAGCGCCGCCGGCGCTGGCTTCATGGGGTCCCGCAACCCCATGCGCCCCGGTAAGTAAAGAGAAGATGTGAGGGAAGGGGGAAGGGATGCTGCTTCGGCTTCCCGGAGCTTGCTCTGGCTTGCCCGCGAAGGCTGGCGAAGGCGGGCAGCGGAGCGGGATCATCCGGTTCGGCCGGTACGGCGCGCTGGCGCTGATCGTTGTATTCGCGTTTGCGGCGCTCACCGCGCAAGAGGCTCACGGCGAAAGCTCGGCGTTTGTCAATACTGACGTTCTCAATCTTCGGGATGGGCCTGGCACCTGGGCCACGATCATCAATCAGATGTGGCAAGGCGAGCCGGTCACCATCTTGGATGGCCCCACCGGCGATGGCTGGTACCAAGTGAGCTATTACGGCCAGGTTGGCTGGGCATACGGCGCCTACCTCGGCTTTGGCGATGGCGGCGGTGTCGGCGGCATGGGCGTTTCCGCCTGGGTCAATACCGATGCCCTCAACATGCGTGCTGGCGCCAGCACCGGCACGGCGGTGCTCGACCTTCTGTACCAAGGTGAGGAGGTGCTCGTCACTGGCGGCGAGGTGAACGGCTTTGTGCCGGTGTTTGCCCACGGCATCAACGCGTGGGTATGGAGTGGCTATCTCAGTTGGGATGGACCGGCCGCGAGTGGCCCAGAGCACTGGATCGATGTGGACCGGAGCAGCCGGACAGTTACACTCTACGCCGGAGATGAGCCGATCGCATCGTATCGAGCCTCGCTAGGATTCGATCCGTCTCCCGACGGGTTCTACTCGACTGCTGTTGGCACGTACTACGTCTACAGCAAATATGGGCCGCTCAGCTATACCCCATGGGCGAATGCCTACATCAAATATTGGGTAGGGTTCGATCCCAGCCGGGTCAACGGGTTCCACTCGTGGACCATGGACGAAAACGGCAATGTGCTGCCGTGGGGTGATGGCCCGACGGGTGGGTGCGTGGCCACGGAGCCGGCCGCGGCGAAAGAGATCTTTGACTTCGCCTACATCGGCATGCGCGTCGAGGTGCACGACTAGCCCAGGTGATTCAGGGCGTGGTGTGGCCTGTCGCGGCACCAATACCGGCAGGCACCAGGAGCCATGAATCATCACGGCGAGAGGCCGAGGAGAGCGAGGGTATCGCGGTGGATGATGCCCTCGATCACCTCTTCTGGCACGCGCGGCAAGCCGGTCCCCTCGGCCACGCGGTTGATGGTGCGCAGCCCATTCAGCGATGCCTCAACGGTCGTGAACGGGTAATCGGTCCCGAAGAGGATCTTGTCCGCGATGCCGTACTCCACTGCGCTCACCATCGCCAGGTAGAACTGCAACGGGCGCGGGTGCACCGCCGACATGTCGGTGTAGAGGTTGGGATGCTTGCGCACGACCGCGACGAGTTCGTCGCACCAGGGATGACCAAGGTGCGCCACCCACATGCGCAGATCGGGGAAGCGCCGGGCAATCTCGTCGAGCAGCACTGGACGGGCATGAATGAGCGGCGCATCCCGAACGAACGTCGTACCCTGGTGCCAGAGCACTGGGATGCGCAGCGCGTTGGCCGCCTCAAGCAACGTTAGCGCCTCGCTCGACCAGGGATCGAAGTGCTGGTAGATCGGGGCGATCTTGAGTCCACGTAAACCCAGGCGTTTGACAGCATCTTCCAGGATGTACGGGGCGTGTGGCCGTTTGGGATCGACGCTGGCAAACCCGATGAGCTTCTCCGGATGCTGCGCAACGTACTCAGCAACGTACTCGTTCGGCACGACGACACCGATGTCCGGAGCATCAAACGCCAGCACGATGGCACGATCGACCGCCTGCATCGCGCGCCAGTGCTCCTCAAGCGGCACGTGCCAGAGCGGCTTCCCCCAGACGCGCATGAGGTCGGCCATGATCTCCCCGCCGACGTGGACATTGGCCAGCCCGACATGGGTGTGACAATCAACGATCACGGCGTTGCGCTCCTTACCACCAGTGCTGATACCCTTTCCCGCCGCCGCGCTGGCAGACGAAAGCGGGCAAGGCTCCGGCCGACCGCGCTGCGCGTTATTTGACCATCAGCCGGTCGTACCTGTCATGGACATCCGCAGGTGGGCGGTAGTCCTCGCCGCGCTCGGGCAACACGTACGCCTCGTAGAGGCGGGCGCAATCGTCCCCGCAGAAAATGCGTTCCTTACCTCCAACTTCCGTGACATAGAGATTCATGGCGATCAATCGTCCGCAGCAAGCGCAGTGAAGCATGCGCTGCTCGTACCACTGGGCGTCATTCCGTATCCAGCGTCCCATGGTCGCTCCTTTCTGGGGCTGAGGGTTAGGGAGGGGTCAGGAGTCGGGAGTCAGGGGTCAGATGGGGGTTAGAGGTTAGGGGCTAGGGAAGCATCGAGCTTCGAGATGTGAGCTTTCCGCCGTCAGCAATCAGCCGTCAGGGATAAGCCAGTAGCCGATCGCCGGTAGGGGCACAAATCATCGCGTCCTGTCATGTTTTGTAGGGGAGGCCAGGGGTGTCTCCCCTACCACCTACCGGCTATCAGCTATCGGCTCATAGCTCGAAGCTCGTCGCTCGAAGCTTCCCTGACCCCTGACTCCCTCCCCGTGATAGCCGTAGTCCCGCTCCGCTGCCTCTCGCGAGATAAATCCCTGCCGGACATCCTCCTCGATCAGCTCACGCGGGCGCTCCCGCGGATCGCCGTAGCCGCCACCACCCGCCGAATTGAGCATGATCTCGTCGCCCTCCGTGACGACCACACGGGTGAATTTTGAATCGGAGACGGTGCCGAAGACCTCGGAGAAGCGACGGAATTCCGAATCACCTTTCCGTCTGATGAAAATACCACTGCTGGCTCCTGGCCCGCCGCCGAAGATGCCGGGCGCTTGGGTCTTCGTCCGGTCGAACAGCGCGTTGACCGTAATCTCCGGCGCTGTAACCCGGAAGATGCGCGTTGAGGCCAAGCCTCCGCGATACTTTCCGGGTCCTTCAGAGTCGTTGCGAAGCGCATAGCGCTCAACAATGAAGGGATATTTCGTCTCCAGGATTTCGACGGGTGTGTTGCGGCAGTTGCCGTTGTTCGGGCAGAGGACATCATTGCCGTCGTGATCCACGGTGCCGCCCCAGCCGCTCCCCTCGATGTGGTAGTTCGTGTAGTACTCGCCGTATTCCGGATGGACGCCGCCGAAGAGGAAGTTGCACGATGAGGCGCCTTCCGCCGCGGAGACGCGCTCGGGAACGGCGCCGGCAAGAGCGCGCATGACGACGTTCTGGATGTGCGGGTGCGTCTCGGTGTTTCCACCGACCGACGGTCCCGGATGCTTGACATTGACCAGGCTGCCCGGCCGGGTGACGATGCGGATTGGGCGGTAGCAGCCGGAATTGATCGGGATCTCGTCCGAAACAACGTGGAGAAAGGCCGAGTAGCACGAGGCGGCGGTCACGACAAACGTCGCGTTGATCGGACCCCGCGCCTGATCGTCGGAATCGAGCCAGTCGCAGATAGCTTCGTCGCCCTTGATCGTCAACTTGAGGCGCATCCAATACGGCCGGTTCGTGACGCCATCATCCTCCATGCAGTCTTGGGCGTAGTAGACGCCATCGGGCATTTCCGCGATCTCGGCCCGCATGAACCGCTCGGAATAGTCGAGGAGCTGATCGGCTGCCGCTGTCAGAAACTCGCCACCATACTTCTCCAGGAGCTCCAGCACGCGCTGCTCGGCGACGTGAAGCGATCCGATCATGGCGTGGTAGTCGCCCCAGCTTGTCCGGGGCGTGCGGTGGTTGGCGAGGATGATCTTCCAGACGTCCTTGACGTACTCCCCGCGGTCAATGATCTTGACCGGTGGCAGGCGCAGCCCTTCCTGGTAGACCTCGGTTGAATCGGCGGCGAACGACCCAGGAGCCATCCCACCGATCTCTCCCACGTGGGCGACATTGCCGACGAAGCCCCAGGGTTTCCCCTCCCAGTACACGGCCTTCACCACCAGGTGCTCCGGCATGTGGTTCTGGCCCCGGTACGGATCATTATGGATGTAGACATCGCCCGGCCCGAAGGCTTCCAATCCAAGCTCGTCCAGCATCCACTTCATGGCGAATTGGCAGGAGCCGAGCATGGTCGGGCAGAACTCCGCCTGGCCGATGAGATCGCCGCGCGTGTTGAACAGCATGCAGGAGAAGTCGAGTCCCTCGTTGAAGATCGGCGAGTAGCTGGTGCGCATCATCGCCGTCCCCATCTCCCGGCAAACGTTGACAAAGGCGTTGTTGATCACGCTGAGCGTGACGCTATCGATGCGCTCCAAATCTCGTGTCACCATCCCTCGTGCTCCTGACGCCGCATCCCGTCTCCCACCGTGATCTGGACGACACTAGACCGTGATTGTTAGCACACCTGTATCGTGGACGTGCACCCGCTGGCCGGGATGCACCAATGTCGTGGACACGACCTCTTCGATGATCATCGGCCCGATCGCCTCAAAGCCAGCCGGTAGGTGATCGCGCCGCACGATTGGACATGGCATCAGCCCCTGACCCTGGAAAAACACCAGGCGCGACGTTTGGTTTGCGTCAATCGCGCGCCCATTCACCGCGCGTGGTGGCAGTGATGGCACTGGTGTCTCTCCCGTCGCCTCGACATTGAACCGGATCAGCTCGATCGTCTCGCCGCTGATGTGATATCCGTAAAACTGCTCGTGGAGCCGGTGGAACGTCTCGAATGCGCGCTGCAAGAGCTCAGGCGTAATGTCGCCTCCGGGCAGAGGAACATCCTGCTCGTAGTTCTGGCCCCAGTAACGCATCGAGATCGAGCGGGTGAGGCGCGGCTCGCCGGTGAAGCCCTCTGCCCGAAGCTCGGCAACCACGCTGGCGATCATCTCCTTGAAGTGCGCATCAACGGTCTCACAGGAGCAAGCATCCGAGCGGAAATGCTTGCTCCAGACCTTGTTGACCTTGGGCTGGGCGATTAGGGCACCGAACGCTGAGGTCAATCCTGGATAAACAGGAACGACAATGTAACGCATGCCCATCTTGGCCGCGATGTCGCCAGCGTGGAGCGGGCCAGCACCGCCGAAGGCGACCAGGGCGAATTCCCGCGGGTCCAGACCCCGGTCGATCGAAAGTAGGCGAATGGCGTTGGCCATATTCTCGTTGGCGATGTCGATCACCGCCTGGGCCGCCTCGTAGCAATCGAGGCCCAGCTGCTCCCCGAGAGCCGTCAGCGCCGCCTCAGCCTTCTCGCGGTTGAGCGGGATGCTCCCGCCGAGGAAATAGTCCGGGTTGAGGCGGCCGAGAACGAGGTTCGCGTCGGTAACCGTCACTTCGGTCCCGCCCGCGTCATAACAGATCGGGCCGGGGTCGGCGCCTGCGCTCTGCGGGCCGACGCGCAACAAGCCGCCCTTATCAATCCAGGCGATGCTGCCGCCGCCTGCGCCGATCGTCGTCAGATCGATCGTCGGCGTTGCCACTGGCAACCCGAACTCGATCTCGAATGCCGTGGAGTAGCCGATGGCGCCGTTCCGGACGAGACCGACATCGCAGCTTGTCCCGCCCATATCGAGGGTGACCAGGTTGTTCAACCCGACGCTCTGCCCGAAGTACTGCCCGGCGATGATCCCGCCGGCCAGGCCGGAGAGGAGCAGCTTGATCGGCTCGGCCTCCGCCGCGTCTGCCGTCGTCTTGCCGCCGTTGGATTTCATCAGCACCCACGGTATGCGCAATCCCTTCGTGGCCAGCGCCTCCCGGATGCCGCGAATGTACTCGGCCATGATCGGCTTGACGTAGCTATCGGCGATGACGGTGCTGCCGCGTTCGTACTCTCGCCAGATCGGCGCGACCTCGTGCGAGAGGGAGACCGGAATATCCGGGAACCGGGAGCGCAGCGCGTCGCGCAGCTTGAGCTCATGTTCAGGATTGACATAGGAGAACAGCAGGCAGATCGCGATCGCCACGCTGCCGTCTGGATACTCTGGCAGGCGGTCTTCGATCCTTTGTGCCACCTCCTCGATGGCGGCATCTGTCAGCGGGATCAGGACTCGCCCGTGGAAATCGAGCCGCTCCCGCACGCCGAAGCAACTGCGCCGCTCGACGAGCGGCTTGGGCTTGCGCCACTTCAGGGAGAAGTGGTGCTTGCGGTTCATCCGCTGGATATAAGGGATGTCCTCGAAGCCCTGGGTGGTGATAAAGAACACGTTGGCGCCGCGCCGGGTGAGCAGCGCATTGGTGGCGACGGTGGTGCCGATGCTGAGGGAAGCGATCGCCTCACCCGGCACCCCAGAGCGTTCGATGGCGCTCATCACCGCCTCGACAGGCCGGCGGGGTGTCGAAGGCGTCTTAGCGATGATGAGCTGGTTCGTTTCCTCATCGATCCCAATGAGGTCGGTAAACGTACCGCCGGTGTCAATCCCGATGCGTACTGCCAT
>JBHOQQ010000007.1:0-2292 GCA_042408955.1 Thermomicrobiales bacterium | reverse complement strand
GAGCCGGCAGATGCCCGCTTTGCCGCGCTCTCTCATCTGCTTGAGGAATTCGCGGGCGAGGAGCAACAGGCAACGGACGATTAGCCACGCTGGCGCGGAGCCTGCGCGGCGCAGAGAGGAGAACACACGATGGGTGCCCTTCCGAAGCAACGAGTCAGCCGCCGCCGGCAAGGCAATCGCCGGCGCCACATCTTCCTGACGCCGCCAACGCTCGTGGAATGCAAGCATTGCCACGAGCTCAAGCGCGCTCACCACGTCTGCCCGAACTGCGGCTATTACCGTGGCCGGCAGGTCATCGTGATTGAGGAGCGCCAGCGCCGGCAGGCCTAAGCGCCCATCGTCCGTCGTATCACCACGCGCGTTATCAACGGGGTGAGAGCCGGTTGCGCTCTTGCCCCGTTTCGCGTCACACTGCACGCATCACCCGGCCGCTGGAGCCGGTTGATGCAGCGCCGGTATTCCGGAGACCTGTCCCACGCTCAAGCCGGTGATAGTGTGCGCTGGGGGCGCGGCAAACGATGCATGGGGAAAATAGAAGAGCGATGCGATACGCGGCGATCACCGGTTGGGGCATGGCGGTCCCCGATCGCGTCCTGACCAACGCTGACTTCGAGCGGATGGTCGAGACGAGCGACGAATGGATCGTGACCCGGACGGGGATCAAGGAGCGCCGCGTCGTCGGCCCCAACGACTCCACAACCTCCCTGTCGGTGACCGCCGCGCGTCAGGCGCTGGAGCGCGCTGGCCTGACCGCGGACGACATCGACCTCATCATCGTCGGCACGTGCACGCCAGACCAATTCCTCGTCTCGCAAGCATGTCTCGTGCAGGCGGAGCTTGGCGGCAACGCCGGCGCGTTCGATCTTGGCGCCGCCTGCTCGGGCTTCGTCTATGCGCTCTCCGTCGGCACGCAATTCATCCAAACTGGCACCTACGACCGCATTCTCGTGATTGGCGCTGATACCCTCACACGCTTCGTGGACTATACCGACCGCACGACGTGCATCCTCTTCGGCGATGGCGCAGGAGCGGTCGTGATCGAAGCGACCGAGGAGCCTCGGGGACTCCTCTCGACCGTGCTGGGAGCCGACGGCGCCGGCTATAAGCACCTCTACATTCCCGGCTGGGGCGCGTTCGTTCCAGAATCTGCGGGGATTTTCCCGGAATATCGCCCGTATCTGCTCATGAACGGCAATGAAGTCTTCAAGTTTGCCGTCCGCATGATGGGTGATGCGGCCGCCGAGGCGGTCGAAAAGGCCGGGCTCAGCTTCGCCGATATTGACATGCTGATTCCGCATCAGGCGAACGTACGGATCATTGACGCCGCCGCGCGCCGCCTGAATCTTCCACGCGAAAAGGTTTGGGTCAACATCGATCGGTATGGCAATACCTCCGCTGCCTCGATTCCCATTGCGCTCTGTGAAGCGGAGGCATCCGGGCAGTTCAAGGAGGGGGATAACCTCGTTTTTGTTGCCTTTGGAGGAGGGCTGACCTGGGCCGCCGGGGTCGTGCGGTGGGGAACTGCTGGCGTTTGCCGTGATCCCTCATGCCGGCAGGCGCGAATGCGCCGCCAAGTTGACGCGGCTACCGGGCTCAGCACATCTGGATCGCCCAACGGGAGGTGAGGGTGACTGCGGAAGCAACGGCGCCGGCCAACGGCAAGGTGGCCGTCATCACGGGTGGCACGCGCGGCATCGGATTGGCAATCGCCAAGCGGTTGGCACGCGATGGCTATGATCTTGTGATTTCGTACCGGGGAGACGCTGAGACTGCTGAGCACGCACGCGAGACTCTCGCCGCCTTTGGCCGCCGGATCGAGATTCTTGCAGCCGATGTCTCAACCGCGGATGGAGCGGGTATGCTGATCGAGACTGCGATGCAGCGGCTCGGGCGGTTGGATGCACTGGTCAACAACGCGGGGATCACGCGCGATACGCTGCTGATGCGCATGAGCGAGGACGATTGGGACGCGGTGCTTACAACCAATTTGAAAGGCGCGTTCTTGTGCTCCAAGGCTGCCATCCGCCCAATGATCCGGCAACGTTCTGGCAGAATCGTGAATGTTTCGTCTGTGGTTGGGCAAGTTGGTAACGCTGGGCAGGCAAATTACGCTGCCGCGAAAGCCGGCCTCATCGGCTTCACGAAGGCGCTCGCGAAAGAGGTCGGTTCACGCAACATCACCGTCAACGCGGTTGCGCCCGGCTTCATTCAAACGCGGATGACCGACGTCTTGCCGGAAGAGATCAAGGACATGCTCCTGAAGAACACACCGCTCGGACGGTTCGGTTCCCC
>JBHOQQ010000005.1:0-5611 GCA_042408955.1 Thermomicrobiales bacterium | reverse complement strand
TGAGGAGTACCAGCAGGCCGTCTCAGAGATTCAGCAAATCATCTCCCGCGACGATCCGCCGGCGATCTACTACATCCAGCCGACCTGGATCACCGTCCTGCGCAAGGATATCCAGGGCTTCTTCTTCAACCCGATCAACATTGGCACCTATAACTTCTGGAAGCTGAGCCGGGCTACGACCTAATCGCCCGCCGCAAGCATCCTGGCGCCGCCAGCTACTCGCTGGCCTCGGAAGGCGGGGCTGGCGGCGCCTCGCGCTCGGCCAGATCGCGCCAGCGCACCGCCACCGCCCACTGCCCATTGCGGGAGGTGACGGCCCAGACGGCGGCGCGTCCCTCGGCCGAGCGCTCACCGAGCGCGTAGATCGTTCCTTCATGGTTGGCAGCTGCCTTGCGTAGCTGCCGCGCGACCTCCTGCTCCAGCGGCGTGCGCGGTTTCGCGCCACCGATGTGGCTCCGGACGAACAGCTCGCCAGTCGTCAGAAGTTCTGCATCGGGGAGATCGAGTGCCAGCAGGCACAGCTCCCGCAGGATGCTGCCGGCCTGCGTCGCGTTGACCCGGATCAGGGGGAGATTACCCGCGTGTTTCGGCCTCTCTTGGCGCCGGAAGATACCGTGTAGCCACCGCATGGCGAAACTCATCGCGCTTTGGCCACGACCGCGCTGAGGGCTGCAAGGCGTGCCGCGGCCACGTTGACGCCAGCATCGCGGAGGTGCCAGCCAGAGCCCGATCGGCAGGTCTGATGCGGAGTGGCATGGCGATCCCCATCCGGGCCACCCCGCTTGGCGGTGCCCGTGCACCCAATGCGATTATCCGGAGCTCCAGATTTCCCGGTACCAGTGTCTCAGGCCCGCTGGTGGGAATTCGCGCCGGGACCTTCGTGTTCGCCGCAGTAACCCCTGCTCACGCTGGCATCCTACCGTCCTAGCCCCGGCGGTTGACCAGCGAGTCCGACCGTATGGCGGTAAATCAACCCTCTGTGCTATTGCTGAGGCGTCACACACCAGTGATTATGTAGAGCCGAGCGCAACGATCCCGTGGCCGGCCCGGGACCGTTCGAGGGAACCACGAGACCGACCGCGGCAACCAGGCAGGGGCGCCACGTCGTCGGGAAACATTTCCGGCACGACGCCGACAAGGCGTTCGCTCGCCTAGATGCGGCAAAGAAGAGGAGGAGGTTGACACAATGGCTCTCCTGAAACGTATGATGACGCTTGCCACTGGGGTGGCGCTCAGCTTCGCCATCGCAATTCCGGCGCTCGCGGTCGATACCGTCACCCAGCAGATCAACGGAGGCACTCGAACTGCCAGCATCGCCGATGCAACGCTTACCGCGGTCAACTATGCTCATACCGACCAAACGAATACAGGCCTGCTGAGCCTGACTGCGGATGATTCCACAGGATCCGACCAAGGCTGGAACGTGACCGTGCAGGCAGGTAACTTCGTGGATGGCACGAAGTCAATTGCCGCTAGTAACTTCGCGATCACCGGCTTTGGCACCATCACGGTGAACGCGGGCCAGGCGATTGATACGGCTGGCACGCCGCCGGGTGGTCCCAAAACTGGCGTTACTGGAACGCTGGACGTGGCCCGGAAGGTCTTCCTCGCTGAGGCGGGCTATGGCAAAGGCAATTACACGCTGCCCATCAATGTCCAGCTCACGATTCCGGGGACGACGCTCGCGGGTACTTACGTATCAACCCTAACGGTGACCATTTCCTCTGGCCCCGGCGCGTAATCTGATCCGTCAGTCGACGCAGGGGCTGCCCGGCGGTCATGTTAGGCCGGGCAGCCCTCCTTGGCAATTCGGCACATCACAAAAGGTATGAGAACGGGTACGTCATAACGCACCAGCAGTGTGCCAGAGCACCCTAGACAGCAACAGCCCGTCATCCGGACATGGTCTTCTTGGCTTGGAGGAATCGTTCACCGTGAAACGATGGCTCATCATCACACTCATCGTTCTGGCCCGGCTTGTCACCGCCTTTCCCGGTAGTGCACAGTCCAATGCCGAGCTCCCGCAGCTTGGCATCCGGCCGGTCGGCACTGATGGGAGCTATTTCTCCATCACTCTGAATGCGGGTGAATCAAAGGAACTGACGGTCGAACTCGCGAATTTCGGGAAGCAGCCAATCAGAGTCCGCACCTACGCCGCGGATGTTTACACCCTGATGAACGGCGGGTTCGGCGTCAAGAGCGCAACTGATCCAGTAAGCGGCGCAACCACCTGGCTCGATTACGCGTCCACCGAGCTGAATTTGGAGCCCGGCCAGCGTGTGCAGCGCGCCTCGTCCGTTGTCGTACCACCAGACACGGCACCTGGCGAGTACCTGACCAGCCTCGTCATCGAAAACGCCGATCCTGTTCCCATCGGCAACGGTGAAGGTAATGTGCAATTCAATCAGATCATTCGGCAAGCAATTGCTGTTGCGATCGATGTGCCTGGCCCACGACGGGCGCGGCTGGAGATTCTTGATGCACGATACGAAGTTCTGCCTGCCTACGCACGGCTACTTATTGACATTCGGAACAGCGGCAATGTCCGGGTTCGGCCGTCGGGCAAGATCTTCCTCTACAAGAACGGCGAGGAAATCGCCCAGTATCCGATTTCGCTAGATTCTGTGTACGCCGGGACAGACACCGCTATCGAGGTGATGCTGGTCAAGGCGTTAGCGCCTGGAGAATATACGGTGTCGGTCGTTCTTCAGGACAAGAAGCACAAGCTCAAGGTCAAGAGTGAGCCGGTGCCTTTGACGGTTGCCGCGATGGATGAAAGTGGCACGCCGATTGGCACTCCGCAAGGATTTGAAATCACGTCGTTCACGATCGAAGAGCAGCGCGCTTCAGGCAGCAATATCCTCCAGTTCGTCAATCTGACCATCGGGATTGATAATCTCGGAATGCCGGTTACCAACGCACAGCTCGCCTTGCACGTCACGCGCGATGGACAGCCACTCGAAGATGTCGTGCTTGGCTCATCGCTTTCTTTCCCAAGCGGCGCGGCCGAGTTCCGCCAGCGCTATGTGCCACTCACAGGGTGGGTACCGGGCACCTACGCGTTCACCGTGACGATAGAAGTGATCGAACCTGAGACAAGCCGAGCGACAATGCTTGCCGCAGCGGAGGCGTCATCTCCGGTCATCGTCAAGTAATTGGCATGCCTACAGATGGCGAGAAGGGCGGCACGCGATCTCGGCCGACCACCGCACCGGAAAGGCGATGGGCGCACGTTGGCACCACAATCATCGTTGCCTGTCTTCTCCATCCCCTTCCCGCTGGACGAGCGCGCTTACGCTCCTCGCCATGCTGCTGCTTCTGCTTGCAGTCCCGTCTTCGACAGGCCACGCCGTGGCATCTGACCCGGCAGGCGGTGTTGCCGATGCTGCTGGTGCAACACCGCCTGTAAAACCGGAGCCCGCGGAAGAGGGGCCAGCAGCCGTAGAGGACATTTCTGCGTCCACCCAGACGATACCGATGCCGACAGAGGAGGTTGTCGAGATTCTGGCGAAACCAACGCCGAACACTCCCCCGCCAAAGCCATCGAAGCCCGCCGCGCGTCCCACTCGCTCGGCGACTGAAACTGGTGACATGTCCCAGCATCCGCCTCGACGGCCGACGAAACCCGCGCCAACAGCGCCGCCCCGAACAGTGGCCCCGAGGCCGAAGTCAAGCACCAATGAAGAAGAGCGCTCAGCTCCCATTGCGATCAGCATTCGGGCAGATGGCGCTTGTACGGTGGACGGCGGCTATACTGGAACGCTCACTCTCCGCGCGGCCAGACCCGTGGTGCTTGCGGATGTGCTGGTGGTTCCGCGAGCAGACGAGGTGCCGGTGTTGCCAGGACTCGCATCGCCCCTCCCGCTTTCTGCCAGTCCGACAGCGCGTTTGACATGGAGGCTCCCACCTGATACACGTGGTCTAGCTCCGACCGCGATACTAGCGCGCATTGACGGCATCCAGGGCCAAGAGGCGGCCAACCAGTTGGCGGGAAACGGCCAGCAAGGCTGGTTCCTCGCTCGCCTCCGCCCACGTCCCCCGTGCGCTGCGCATCCCCTAAGCGAAGTTACCCCTACTCCAGTCGAAGCGGATGGCCAGAGATCAAACCGGGCACCGACTGAGGAGGCAGCGCCGAGACGTGACCTCGTGACACCTAGCGACGCCAGCTTTTCGGCAACAGGTCTGACTGGTTACTCTGCGAGCATTGCCGATCTGACGCTACCAGCCGTGACCTACTCGCATATCGATCAGGCGACCGTCGGAACGCTGACGCTGACCGCTGAAGACAATCAAGCCGATCCGGGTGCTGGCTGGCATGTGACCGTGCTGTCGTCAGATTTCGTCTATTCCGGCCCCTACCCCGGCACAGCAATCCCGGCGACGAATTTCCGATTGACGAGCGCCGCGACGCCGATCGCGATCAATGGTCAGGCTGTTGACCCGGTCCATGGCCCAACGGTTCCGAGCGATCTCGCTTTCCCCGCATCCTTGGAAACGCCACGCACCGTCCTCCGCGCTGACGCGGGCTATGGCCAGGGTACCTACACGCAGGCCCTTGATGTGGCGCTGACAGTCCCGGCGATGAGCCTGGCGGGTACATACACCGCGACGTTGACGGTCACCATCACGGCTGGGCCATAAGATATCGCGCCACGTGTTGCGTCACGCGCGAGGCTCACCACCCTGAGCTGAGCATGGCAACGCCGCCTGCCGGAGATTACAGTCGGCACCACGCAAGGCCCCGCATCCGGCTTCAGCTGACTCCTTAACGAAGGGTGCCTGTGCCGGGCGGGAAAGCGGGGGCCTCAGCCCGGCGTGATGACTGCACTCTTCGAGGCAGCTCCCGCGCCCAACCACCAATCGGGTGAGGCGCCAGCTAGGACGATCGCCAGGAATGCTTCGGCTCCCAGCCGAGCAGGCGCCGGGCTTTTTCGATCGAGAATGCCGATGCCATGCCGGGTATCGGCTGGCGGATCTCGACGGTCGGCGCATGCTCCCGGATCAACTCCTCGGTTGGCGTCTCGCTCAGCGTATCGGCGGCCGTCACATTGAACGGCTCGAAGCCCAGGCCATCGGCCTCGATGCCCAGCCGGCAGATCGAAGCCGCGTCTCGCACGTCCACGTAGCCCCACAGCAATCGCCACCAGTTATTGAACCGGGGATTGTCCTTGAGTTTTTCGGCCATCTCCCGCGCTTCATCCTGGTAGGCAACCCAGTGGAAGCGCAGAGCGACAACTTGCATCCCCGTCCGCCGGTGGAACATCTCCCCGGTCCGCTCGTCCACTTCTTTCGAGAGCCCGTAGCAATCCTTGACGATCAGCGGGTGCGCCTCATCCACCGGCGCGTAGAGCGGCGCAAAGGGTTCCGGCGCCCAAGCCGTCCCCAATGCCGAGAGGCTGGAGGCAATGACCGCCTTCCGCACCCCGAGCAGCATCGCCGCTTGGAGCGTGGCAAAGGTGGCACCTACGTTGTTGAGGAAGACAACCTCATCGGCATGGCCATAGGGTTGCGGAATAGCACCGAGATGAATCACCGCGGAGCAGCCGGTCATGGCCCCGGCCACCTGGCCGACATTGCCAAGGTCGGTTTGGATAAACCGGTAGCCCGGCTC
>JBHOQQ010000003.1:0-19935 GCA_042408955.1 Thermomicrobiales bacterium | reverse complement strand
GAGCCGTCGCGCATCTTCCGCGCTAGCCCGGATGGCAACCTCGCGCTGTTCATTGATGATCCCGAGGCGCACACGATGTGCCACCCGACGAATATCGCCTTCCGGGGAACGGAACTGTTCACCGCCAATCTGGGCCGCTGGTACATTACCGTCATCGATGCAGGCGTCGAGGGGGCGCCACTTCTCTAGGGCCGAATGAGTAGAGAGGACATAATCGCGCCATGCCACGTCGGTTGCCGCCACACACCCATTGGGATCCGCAGGAGGCGCGCCGTGAGCTGCGAGGCGGTGTTGAGCTGACCCTTGGCGAGATCCTAGCTCGGGCCGCTGCCGTGCCGCTCTTTCGCCGAAACGCTGCAGGCGCGTTAGAGCAGGCGGTGCGCGTCTGGATCTGCACACCTGTTGCGCTGCCAGGCGCATCGGTCTCGGTCAGTGCGGGGGAGCAACTCCTTGATCGCCAGGTGCTCGATCTGCCGGTGGGGGAGACAGTCGTCCATCTCTTCGTCCCGGAGGTGACAGCGGCGTCACGCTTCCGCGTCGCGATGACCGCGTCAGAACAGTTGGAGACGACGGCAGAGATTGACGTAGGGCCGCAGCGCAAGTGGACCGTTTTTCTCGTCCACCATTCCCACTTTGATTACGGCTACACCGACCCGCAGGCGATAGTGATGGAACAGCAACTCTGCTATCTCGACGCCGCGCTCGAACTGATCCAAGCGACTGATGGCTGGCCGGAGGATGCCACCTTCCGATGGAACGTAGAAGCGACCTACCCGCTTGAGTGCTGGCTCGCGGCGCGCCCGAGATCGGCACGGGATGAGTTCGTCAAGCGGGCGCAGGAGGGGAGAATCGAGGTCACGGCCCTGCCATTCAATATGCACACTGAGGTGTACTCACTCGATGAGCTCGCCTGGGGCTTCCATTTCGCGGACGATCTGCGCGATCGTTTTGGCCTGGAAATCGTCTCGGCGATACAGACGGACGTACCTGGCGCAACGCAAGGCCTGCTGACGCTCCTCCTCGGTGCTGGCATCCGCTACCTCGCCGTCGCTCACAACTACGCAGGAAGGTCGGTCCCCTTCCTCACCGGCGGACAGGAACTGACCCGGCCATTCTGGTGGCGGGCGCCCAACGGTGGCCGGCTCCTCGTTTGGCAGACTGACACACCTCATGGCGTCGCCTACATGGAAGGCAACCTCGTTGGATTGGCCGAGGGGGAGCCGATGGCACGCGGCTTGTTGCCAGATTACCTCCTGGCGCTGGCTGAGCGTCCCTGGCCATTTGGGCAACATGCGTTCGGCTGGCGAGGGCTGCCCGAAGGTGTGGCGCTCACCAAGTGCCCATATCATTACGATATTCTGCACCTGCGAGTGCAGAGCATGATCGCCGACAACGCGCCGCCGAGCCTGACCGTTGCTGAGACCGTCCGTGATTGGAACGCGCGCTGGGCCTTCCCGCGTCTGCGAATGGCCACAAACCGCGAGTTCTTCGAGGAGGTCGAACGGCGCTACGGCGATCGCCTAGATGCGTTCGAGGGAGACTGGACCGATTGGTGGGTGGATGGCGTCGGCTCCGGAGCGCTGCCGCTTGGCCTGAACCGGCGGGCGCAACGTGCGATGGCAACCGGCCGAACGCTGCATGCGTTGGCAGACGTGCTCTCCGGCGATCGCTCGTCTGCGGCGGCCGTCGAGGTGGATCAGGCATACGAGGACGCGGCGCTCTTCGACGAGCACACCTGGGGAGCGGCGAATCCCTGGGAAGAACGATTAGAGCAGATGGGGTCGGGGGCGTTGCAGTGGCAGCGAAAGGCCGCGTTCGCCCTCTCTGCCTATGAGCGTGCCGAGGCCCTGGTCGATACCGGCATCCGTCGCCTTGCCGATTGCTTTCTCTCACCGGCAGGCGTGTTGGCCGCCATTCTGGTCGTCAATCCGAGCGCTTGGGCACGCACCGATCTGGTCCGGGTCTTTCTGCCGGCCGAGCGTGTCCCTCCTGGTGCGCGCTTCGCGCTCAAAGAGGGTGCATCAGAGCGTGATGTGCCATTCGCGATCGAGCCACAACAGCACGCTAAGTTTCGGGCCAAGGGCCAGTGGCTCACCTTCGTGGCCGAAGTCCCTCCACTCGGCTATGCCCGCTATGATGTAGTCGCGGGCCAGGCGCGAGATGAAGTGAACCCCCAGCCACCGGTGAGCGATCCGTTCACGCTTAATTCCCGCTTCTACCGAGTCGTCCTCGACCCGCGCGATGGATACATCACATCCATTATCGATCGTGATACGGGCCTCGATCTCGTCGATGCTAACGCGCCGTTTGGATTCAACGAGTACATCTACGATCGCTACACAAGCGCCGCTGGATTTAATCACCTCTCCGGCCGCATCCAAGCGGTCGATACCTCTCTCTTCGGGTCGCGCGCGACAGCAGGGCACGCGTCGCTCGTGTCGCGGGCGACCGATGTGATTGCCGAGCGGGTGACGCTCCGGCTCGTCGCGCCTGGGGCTGCCTGGCTGGAGACAATGATCACGGTTCCACGTGACGTCAAACGAGTAGAGATCGTCAACCGGCTACAGAAGTTGGCAACGATGGAGAAGGAGAGCGTCTACTTTGCATTCCCGTTCTCGATCGATGATCCGGATCCAGAGTACGAGATCACCGGTGGTGTCACCTCGCTTGAGGCACCGCATATCCCGGGCTCAGCCCGGCACATGTTCGCCGTTGGCCATTGGCTAGCGCTGGGCGACAAGCGCGCGGCAGCCGCCTGGGCGACGCTGGAGGCGCCCCTCGTCGAGCTCGGCACAATTGCCCTCCCCTACGCGCCGTTCCCGCCGACAATACCTGCAGAGCGCGGACGCCGCTCGAGCGTCTATTCCTGGGCTCTCAACAATCTTTGGGATACGAATTTCCCTCCTGCCCAGGGCGGAGAGATGACCTTTTACTATGCGGTGAGCAGCGACCGCGCACTCAGCCGGCGCGAGCTCGGAATGCGGACGGGAGCGGCGCTGAGCAGACCGCTCGTCGGCTTGTGTCTTCCCTCGCGTGCGAGCGACCGCGCGAACAAGTTTCCAGCGCGTGGGAGTTTTTGCACCGTCTCGGAGCCATTGGTTGAGGTCGCGACTATCGCGCCGTCGCGGCGGGGATATGACCTCGTTGCCTTCCTCCACTCGCTTGCGCCGGAGACAGTCGACGCGCGCGTCCGATTCCCAAGTCTGCCGGTGGCGCGAATGTGGATCGGCACGTTTCTGGAGCGGGAGATGCGCGAGGTGAGCATCCGCGATGGTGAGGGAATCGTTCGCCTCGCGCCGGGGGACTACGTCGCGGTCGCGATCGACCTTGCCGCTGACTAGGGGCGTGGTCCAGGTCGAAAGCCTGCGCGAGCTTTGGTGACCGAAACTTCGCTCGAGAGGCGAGCGGCAACGCTGAGTCGCGCGGACTCAAGGTGCTGGCGCATCGCCTCGCCAGCACTTACGCCGTCGCGGCGTTGGATTGCTTGGAGAATCGCATGATGTCCTTCGTGGTCCCGCCCGCGGATTTCCTCGAGAGATCCGGTCGGATCGACCATGTCCAATTCAACGGAATAGAGTTCAGTCAATGATTCAACGACTTGCGCGAGGACGAGGTTGCCCGAGGCGCGGGCAATGGCGGAATGAAACCGGTTGTTGACTTGATAATAGCTATCATCTCCGCGAGCCAGGATTCGATCCGCCTGCGCGACGATACTAGCAAGCTCGACGATTTCGGCCTCGCTCGCGTGCTCAGCGGCGAGCGCGGCCAAATATGGCTCAATGAGAAGCCGGGCGTCGAGAATCTGAAGGGCGGTGTGCGTTTCGAGCGCTCCGTAGCCCGGATTGGGCAGCATCAGCCGCTCCTGGCTTTGGCGAACATAGATGCCCGAGCCGTGGCGCAGGTCAATAACGCCGGTTGCCTGGAGGCGACGCAATGCCTCGCGCAGGGTTGGAGTCGCTACGGCGAAGTGGTGAGCCAAGGCCTTTGCCGAGGGCAGGCGGTCGCCTGGGCGCAGATTTCGCTCGCGGATCAATTTCAGGATTTCTCGTGCAAGATAATCCGAGAGATTGGGCCGGGGAGCTGGAGCTGGAGCGATCGCACGCTCGCTCGGGCGCGATTCTTCATCGATCAGATTCATCTAGTCACTAGACCTCCTGGGTACCACTCTACGCCTGGCCTCGGCTGATGTCAAGGCGATCGCGTCGCCACACAGACAGCAGGGATTGACAGACGAGGCATGGCCTTTTATGATCGGCACACTGAGTAAGTGACTAGATCACTTCGGCACGTTCGTCTGCGCTCCTCAGTAGCGGTCTCGTATTGCGCGCCGTGACTGGAAGATGTCTTACCGGCTACTGTTACCCGCATCAGGAGGGGGATACGGCGGCCGAGAAAGGAGGTGAGCAAACGACGCGGCCTCATGATCGACTTGTCCGTCCCCGCCGGAGGTTGATAGTTCACCACGGCTCAGTGGCATCCTGATCTCAGTGGAATCGGTGTTCGCCCCAATTTCAGCGCTGCGTTGCGGCAGGAGGAACGGACTCATGCTAGACGGGTACGGTCGGATGATTCAGATAGGCTCCTTCCTCGGTGCTCGGCGCACCGATCGCCGCTTGTTCCTTCGCGGTGGCGCCGCAACCGGCCTTGCTCTTGCCGGTATCAAATCTCGCGGCAACCGCACCTATGCCCAAGAAACTGTGCTCAAGTTCTATCACGACAAGGCGCCATGGCAAGACTTCTTCATTGAAATGGGTAACATGGCGCAGGAGGCGATCGGTGTCAATTGGGAGCCGACGTCGTTCCCGGACACAACATCCTATCAGGCGGCGGTACTTCCAGCCCTGCCGACGAGCGACGCTCCCGATTTCTTTACTTGGTGGTCTGGATATCGAATCGAGGATCTGTACAAGGAAGGCGTCTTGCAAGACGTCTCAGATCTTTGGCAGCAAGCAATTGCTGACGGCAACTTGCCGGAATCGCTCGGCGCCGCATTCACGTTCGATGGCAAGCAATACGCTATGCCGTCCCACGTCTCCTACTGGGTGGTCTTCTATAACAAGAAAGTGTTCGATGCCAATCAGCTAACGCCTCCGACAACGTGGGAGGAGATGGTCGCCGCGGCAGACAAGCTCAAAGCGGCGGGTGTGATTCCCTTTGCCGCTACGCAGGTCGATCGCTGGCCAAGCTTCATCTGGTTTGAGGAGCTGGTGCTTCGGACGGATCCGGCATTCTATGAGGCGCTAACCTCCGGCAAGGCCAAGTACACTGACCCGACCTGTGTCCAGGCGATGGAAACCTGGAAGGGCTTGATTGAGGCGGAATACTTCAATTCCTTCGACGTCAGTCTCTTCAACGATATCCCCGGGATGTTTGCCCAGGGCCAGGTGGCGATGATCCCGATCGGCACGTGGTATCAGAGCAACTTCCTCACCGCTGGATTAGTCCCGGGCGAAGATTACGATCTCTTCATCATGCCGAACGTCAACCCGGCGATCACGGACAAGGTCGCGATCGTCGAGACCGGCGCCCTAGCTATAGCCAGCCATAGCAGCAAAATCGACGCGGCCAAGAAGATGGCTGCCTGGTGGGTCACGCCTGAACCGCAGACCACGTGGTGCAACAAGCTCGGTGATGCTCCAGCCAACCCGAAGGCGAAGAGTGATAATCCGGTCCTCAACAATCTCCTTGCCACGCTCTCCGGTGAACAGTACCGCCTCTACCAGCGCTACTGGGAGGCCTCACCGGTGCCGATCGTCGAGGGCGCCGTCGACTACCTTGCGGAGTTCATGCTCAATCCCGGGGACTACACGCGCATCCTCGAGCAGATTCAGAACCTTGCGGATCAGGAGTGGGCGAAGCGCTCCGGGTAATCGGGACTGCCGCACAACCGTCAGCGCCGGAAGGAGCGTGGCTAAGGCAATCGCTCGCTTGTGGCGCTGACCGGGATCGCCTTTCGGAAAGGCGACGTCATGGCGCAGATGAGCGAACGCGCGCCGGCGGTCCCCCAGCGGGTCGACGTGCGTGAGATCGGAAAAATCCACCGCGCCGTTACCCGCGTGACGCCATATCTCTTTCTCGCGCCGGCGCTCATCCTCGTCGGCGTGCTGCTCCTGTGGCCGTTCGTGCGCACCGCCTACCTCAGCTTCACGGAGTTCAAAGGACTCGGCTCACCACGTTGGGTCGGACTTGCCAATTACCGAACACTCTTCGAAGACCCGAACCTCGAGCGGTCGGTGATCAACACCGGCTATTGGGTCATTGGGACGCTGGTACTCCCGGTCGGGCTTGGTCTCCTGATCGCAGTCCTCAGCTTCGATTTGCGAGGCGGTGCTGCGTACCGGCTGCCGTTCCTCCTCCCCTACGCGCTCTCCGGCACGGCGATCGCTACCATTTGGCAGTTCATCTTGACTCGTGACGGCGCGCTCAATGGGGTGCTGGCGGCGCTCGGCCTTGAAGGATGGACACGGTCGTGGCTGTTGCGGCCGCCGATGAATACCTGGGCGATGATCATCGCTTCCACATGGCAATCGGTCGGTGTCAGCGTCCTCCTGTTCTTAATCGGCCTTCAGGTAATTCCCAAGGACCCGATCGAGGCCGCGCGGCTCGATGGCGCAGCAGGTTGGCGCCTCTTCAAGGACATGACGTTCCCGCTGCTACGTCCGATGACGATCGTGACCGTCGGTATCTCCCTCGTCAACAGTCTGAAGACATTTGACATCATCTGGATCATGACCCAGGGTGGTCCGTACCGATCCTCCGAGACGCTCGCAGTGACGATGTACCGAGAGACATTTGTGCTCTTCCGGCATGGCTACGGCGCGGCCATCGCGGTTGTGCTGAGCGCCATCGTTGTTGCGGTCTCATGGCTCTACCTGCGCCGCACGCTCGAGCGAGAACCGGGGGGAGGGGCCGATGCATCATGGCCGGACAGCTCCGCGCTCGGGATTGTGCTGCATCCACTACGCTGGGCCGTGCATGCGCCCTCGCGATTAATCGGATTGGCGTTCGAGGTGCTGCGGCTAGGGCTGACCTGGCCGTTGCACAAACTTGGAGGCGCCGACCGCATTGCGGGACAGATGGTGCGTCATCTCGTCCTGCTGGCATTCGCTGCTGCCTGGATTCTGCCGTTGTACCTCGTGCTGGTCAACGCCGCCGCCTCACCGCAGGAGTATGCACTGAAGGAGCGGTGGCGCGCGCCAGCCGAGTTCGCGCTGGCAGACAACATCTCGGCTGCCTGGGAGGCGGCAAAACTCGGCCAGGCAGTCGGGAGCACGGCATTCTACGCGATCGCAGGCGCATTGCTGGCCGTGCTCCTTGCCGCGCTCGCCGCTTTTGCGATCGTCTCACTGCGCGTCAAACACGGCTTCTTCTGGTTCATGGTGATTTACGCTGGAACGATCTTCCCGTTCCAGATGTATCTTTCGCCGCTGTATACTCTGTTCGTCAAGTGGAAGCTCTACAACACCCACGGAGGGCTTCTTCTCTTCTATACCGCGATCGCGATTCCCTTCGCAACCTTCGTCATCCGCAATCATTTCCTGTCGGTTCAGCCTGATCTTGCTGAAGCGGCTCGGCTCGACGGGGCGACCGCGCTGACTGTCTTCCGCCACATCTTCGTTCCCCTCTCGCTCAATGCTTTCGCCACGGTGTTCATTTTGCAATTTACCTGGATCTGGAACGACCTCCTATTTGGCCTTACGCTCTCCCGCGATGCGAACGTGCGCCCGATCATGGCGGCGCTGGCGGCGCTGCAGGGGCAGTTCTCCCGAACCGGCCCGCCGGTCGCGCTCGCCGGAGCGCTGATCGTCTCGCTCCCGACCTTTGTGCTCTTCTTTGCAGTCCAGCGCGTCTTCGTCCGAGGATTGAGGGCGACAGCCTAGAGCGACCAGGGCGCCGATCGTAATGCGCCCCGGTATGCTGCGGCTAAAACCGAATGCGGACCGACTGCACTGCGAGGGGCCCCACTGGCACCGTGACCAGGTTGTGCATAACGGACAATCTCTCGCCGTCGATTTCGACAGGCGACGTCAAGGCAGCGGACCGTGGCACCGCTGCGTGGAGCCGGAGTGGTACGTGCTGTGGCGTCTGTGCCACGTTTTGGACGCGGATGATCACGCCGTCGCCGTCCTCCGCCGGCTTTGCGGTCACCAGGACCGGCGCATTGTCTGGTATCTCCAGAAACTGCCCCGTCATCGGTCCGGTTCGTAGATAGTCGCGGAGCGTGATCAGCGGTGTCGTCTGCTCGGCACCGAAGCGGGAAGCGGCCGCTTCGTCGCATGGGCCGGCGTGAGTCGTTAGCCGGTAACGCAAGGGAATCTCTCCACCTTGGCTCGCCTTGAAGTTCACCATCCAATGATTGTGGAGCGCCCAGGACATGATGGTTGCTCTCTCCGGATCGAATTTCCGCGCCCACTTACCTGTGGTAATCCCTCCCAGGTGAACCAGCGGAGCATCGAGGGGTGTCAGAGTGACGCCGCGCCGGCCATCGCTGATATCTACCCACCGTCCGATCGGATACCAGTCGCGGACGGTGCCGTTCAACTGGTCGCGCTCTGGAGTGAATGGGATGCCGTTGATATCGGCACGGAATTGGGGTGTTCCGAGGTTGAATGGGAAGGCGATGAAGACCGCCTCGATCCCAAGCTCGTGCTCCTTGTCCAGCACCCAGTTGATCTCGATCGCCTTGTGGTGGCTCTCCAGCGCATAGGTGCAACGAGCGCTTCGGATGCCCGGGGCCTTCACCGTGACCGCGATCTCGGCTCTGCCGTGAGCATTGACTGGTTCCTCGACAACGACGTCAGAGACGGAAGAACGCTGCCATGGCGTATCGGTCCGTCCATAGCCGAAATCTTCCATCGAGAAGTCGCCCCAAAAGAGTGCCTGTCTCCCCTCTGGCGACTCGACCCGTTCGTAGACATACTGTCCGATTCCCCAGCCCTGGTAGCGGCTAGCGAAATCGTGCCCGAGATCCTTGTCGAAAAGCTCCGCAAGCGCACCGGTGGCTGGGTCGATCCGAAGCCGGTAGTGCGCATTTTCGATCATGGTGGGTGCGACGGAGAGATCATCACCGGTGGGTTGAGCGGAAAGCGGGAGGAACGCAAAACCGAAGCCTGGGACGTCGCCGGTGATGCGGCGGAATTCCGTGGGTGGCCGCACGCCGCCCCAGGGCACATTGCGTGGGAAAAAGCTCTCGAGAACGCCGACTGGCGCCGCCCAGCCGTGTTGTTCTGGCTCTTCGACCGTAACTGTGCGCGTCCAGGGCAGCGTGTTGATCACGAGCACGGAGTCCGCTCCGGAATCGGGATAGGCTTCTCGAGGCTCGAGATCGCCTAAGTTGAAGCGCCCCTCGATCCCGGGCTTCGCCATCGTCTCGGCCAACGCCCGTGAGGCGCGCGCCATCATGTCCAGCGCCTCTGCGGATGCCGTGTAGACGAAGTTTGCCTTTCGATTCCACTGGCCTCGTGTCCACAGCGATGTGGGCGCGTCGATGCTGGCGAACGCGCCCCAGGTGTGCTCGTCATAGAGCGTCGCTTCCTCATAGGCATGGGCCATTCGTTCCATAGGCCACAGTGTCGTTCCTTGCGACTGCAGCCAAGCAGCTACCGCCTCTGCCATGAGCAGGTGCTCGTGCGTTGCCCGGCTAACTCCGGTTTCGTAGGCGCTGGAGGCGACGCCATCTGCCCACCAGTCGAGCCAGTCGCCGCGAAGCGTTTCCAGATCGTCACCGTGCTGCTCGCGAAGAAGCTTGTTAAAGGCGGATGGTGTGGTGAATTCGATGCGCGGCGTGCGGCCTTGCGCGTTCCAATCGCGGACGAAGTCGGGCATGCGGGGGTCGGGTGGACCATTGTCCACGCGTATGGGATGCGTGGATTGCGCGTAAATGAAGTCGTACGGATAGCTGGGGTCGGCTTCCAGTCGAGCCACGATCTGGGGCAGGGAGCGGTCGACGAACCGCCAGTCGCCGAGTTTGGCGATCGACCGGCCCCAGAGGTAGTGAAAGCCGTTCCAGGCGAGGATGCGTCCTCCGGCCGGGCCTTCCCACCAGAAGGCACGCGGCATGGGCTTTGGCACGTAACCCCGGAGGGGATTCACTGCCATGGTCAGCAGGTCGATGCCAAGTGTGGGCAGCAGATCGGCATAGAGCCAACTCACACCGTTGACATCGCACTGCATCGCCGTCGAAATCTTCAGGCCGTATGTTTCGCGCAAGCGACGCACCGGGTAAAGGGATCGGATCATCTGCTCGACATTTTGGAGCGGGGTGTGGTTGTACTGCATGCCTGCGACGTCGATGAAACCCGCATCGTGCCATTTCTTGAATCGCTCGATCTGGGCGGAGGAGGCTTTGGCGAAGTACTTCTCGGTCATCCCAGTTACTTCGCAAACCCACCGGTAGCGTGCCTCCGGCGGATAATCTTGCGTCGCTTCAATTAGGTCGAGTGCTTGGTCGATAAATTCGGCGTGCTGGCGGAAGCACAAGTCCTGATAATCGGTGAAGCCGATGTCGGTGTGGCTGTGATTCACAATGTACACGGTGCGGATCGGCTGCATGTCTCCTCCCGTCGCTACTGGCGGTGTCGGCGGTGCCGCCTTTGCCAGCCGATTACTGGACATACCGTTAGAGATTTCGGGACTGCCCATGGAACGCGAGCGGCATGCCGCACAATAGATCTGGTGATCTAATCTGTCAAGAGCAGGAGTCATCACTGCGCGCCACGGGAAACGGGCATCGGGGGTATGATCGGTGGAGACCGGTGACCCGGCCAAACACGACCTCTGTGAACAAGCGAGGACATCTGAGGAGGCAAACTGTGCGCATTACTCGTGCGACGACGTATATCGTCGGGAATCCCTGGAAGAATTGGCTCTTCATTCGGCTGGATACGGACCAGCCAGGGCTCTATGGCATCGGCGAGGGATCGCTCAACGCCTTCGCCAAGACGGTCGAGGCGGCGATCCACGAGCTCGCGCCGCGCTACGAAGGGATGGATCCCTTTCAGGTCGAGACGATCTACCAGCGGATGACGCGCGACGTCTACTCCGAGGGCGCGCAGATTCACATGAATGCTGTCGCCGCGATCGAAATCGCCTGCTGGGACATCATCGGCAAGGTGACCGGCCGGCCGGTCTACGACCTCCTCGGCGGCCGCTACCACGAGAGCATTCCCGCCTACGCCAACGGTTGGTACGCCGGGCCGCGCACGCCAGAGTCGTTCGCGGAGCGGGCACAGGCCGTGATCGAGCGTGGCTACAAAGCGCTTAAGTTTGATCCCTTCGGCGCGGCTTGGAGGACGATGGACCCGGACGACCGGCGGCTCTCGATCAAGATCGTGGAGGCCGTGCGGGAGGCGGTTGGCGATAGCGTCCAGATCATGATTGAGGGGCACCGCCGGTTCAGCGTGGCCGAGGCGATTGTCGTCGGCGAGCTGCTCGAGGAATACGAGCCGACCTGGTTCGAGGAGCCGACCGACCATACCAAGATCGACGCTACCGCCGAGGTGGCAAAGCGCATCGATATCCCGGTCGCCTGCGGCGAAAGCTTCACCACGACGCATCAGTTCGCCGAGCTGCTCAAACACAATGCCGTGCATATCCTTCAGCCCGACCCGAGCAATCTCGGCGGCATCCTCAAGGCGCGCGCCGTCTGCATGATGGCCGATGCCCACTACGCGGTGGTCGCGCCGCACCAAGCGCAAGGGCCGGTCTCGACCGCGGTCTGCGTGCAGATCTGTGCCTGCACACCCAACACCCTCGTTCAGGAGCTCTTTGATGAGTTCAACGTGCCCTGGGAACGGGAGATCGTGACCAATCCGGTGCGCGTCGTGGAGGGCCGGATACAGATCCCGACGGAGCCAGGGCTGGGGACTGACCTCAACTGGCCGGAGCTGGAGAAGCATCCGTATGAGGTCTCGAATTTCCTGCCGCTCTTCGCGCCCGGGTGGGAGCGCCGCGAGGGCGAGCGGCCAGCCAAGCCGGTCATCGACGAGTTCGTCGAGGATGCGTGATGAAAGGGGCTGGGGAGGGGTCAGGAGTCGGGGGTCAGGGGGCGGTGTACGGCTGGGGGCTAGGGGCTAGGAAAGCGGTGAGCTTCGAGCTACGAGCTCCGAGTGGTGAGCTTTCGGTCGTCGCGTGTCAACTATCCGTAGGGGCGCGATACATCGCACCCCTACGTGTCCCGACGGCTGACCGTGAGGGCCGAGACAGAGCTCTGGCCCTCAAACCTATCGGCTACCCGGCTATCGGCTATCGGCTGATACCTGACACCTGACGGCTGACAGCTATCAGCTACCGGCTGACACCTCATGGCAGATAACTGATCGCTGGTAGCTTCCGAGTCCCCAGACTCTGCCACGCCGCGACCGGACTTGCCGCGGGCGAAGGCTCGGGTGTTTGCGTGCCTTCCACTGGCGCGGTCTCCGCACCGTCCGGAACCTGATCAGCCGCTACCAGATGCCAGACTGCCCCGCCGGGGTTCTCCTCCGGGTCATATTTCCGGCTGAACTCGCAGGTGCAGGAGGTGACATACAACTCCCCTGCATCGTCCTCACCACCGCCAGTCACAAAGACCGTCGTATCGAGCAACTCCTGGTATTGCCACTGCCCGGCGTCATCGCGCTTCAGCCCCCAGAACTTCCCAGAGCACCAGTCGCTGTTGAAGTAGATGCCGTCGAGCGATGGTGACACCGTCCCGCGATAGACGCCAATCCCGGTGATTGAGCAGCCGTCCGGGCCGTGCTTGTACTCCGCGACCGGGAGCTCCCCAACTTGTGAGCGGGGGCAGTCGGTGACCTGGGCCGGATAGCAATGGGATGCTTCGAGCCAGTCCCACCCAAAATTCAAACCACCAGGTCTACCCGCAGGAATGAAGTTGATTTCCTCCCAAGTGATTTGGCCCACATCGGTCAGATAGAGATCGCCGGTTGCGCGATCCCAGGAGAATTGCCAAGGATTGCGCAGGCCGGCCGCCCAAATCTCCCGGCGATTGCCTGGCGTGTAATACGCCGCCTCCAAGCTCAGTCCCGACGTTTCGCCGATCACGTCAGTGATGGCGTTCGACTGCACAACGCGCGCATCGGCATAGGGGTTGTCTTCGGGAATCCCGTATTGAGCGTCGCCGCGCGGGGCGACATCGATGCGCAAGAGCTTGCC
This sequence comes from Thermomicrobiales bacterium, assembly GCA_042408955.1. GTDB lineage: Bacteria > Chloroflexota > Chloroflexia > Thermomicrobiales > UBA6265 > CALGSZ01. Next base: position 6,786 of record JBHOQQ010000003.1, on the reverse strand, counting down.
AAGCAGCGAGCTCATGTTTTGCGCATATCCATAGGGATCGCCGCCCATACCGCCGTCGCCCATGCCGATCCAGAGGTAGCCATCTGGACCGAACCGAATCGTCCCGCCATTGTGATTGACATACGGTTGATCGATGTCAAGGAGCAACCGGCCGCTGGTCCGGTCCGCGACGTTGGGGTCATCGGCCGAAACATGGAATTCCATGATGAAGGTGTCGCCGTTCGTGTGGTAGTCGGTGAAGTTGACATAAAATAATCCGTTCTCTCGGTAATTCGGGTGGAACGCAAGGCCGAGCAACCCTTGCTCAAGGTAATCGTTTTGGACGAGTTCGGTGAGATCGAGGAATGGCGTGGGGAGGAGCGTGCCATCGGGGAGCAGCACGCGGATGCGTCCGACGCGCTCGACGATGAACAGCCGGCCGGTATCATCGTGGGAGCTGGCGATCGCGACGGGATCGGCGAGGCCCTCGGCGATTTTCACGAGCTGGATCGCTGGATCACCTGGCAAATCGCCGCCAGGCTGGACGGTTGGAGCTTGCGCGGCGGTGCCACGCGGGGCAAGCTGACTCAGCGACAGGATGAGTAAGAGGGCAGTTCCGAGAAGACGCGCTTGGTGAAGGAAGGTGCGATCGTGCGGCGATTGCATGGTGGACTCCTTCCCGAAGACGATCTCGCCTGGCGCGGCGCAAGGCGAACGCAGAAGAGGACAATTTCGCCCAGCGGAAACGCCCATGGGCATCGCTGCGTTGTCCGGACGAGCCGATAGTACACCCGCAGTTGTCAGAGAGCAAGACATGGTGGGCCATGACGATCCTTGATCAAGCCGACTCTTACCGTGGACAGCATCCGCCGCGGCAATGCGTCATGGTGACATCCTGTCACCACAATATCTCGTATTGACATTCTCGCTCATACGCTTTATAGTGTGTGCCCCACCGGTCTGCTGGCTGCTGCAGCCGGCAGGGCAAGAGGGAACCCGGTGCAAATCCGGGGCTGCCCCGCAGCGGTGAGCGGGAACGACCGCCGTCAACAAGCACTGGTCTGCCCACGGTGAGATGGGAGGCTGGGAAGCGACGGCCAGTAGGAACCATGGCCAAATGGCTGTGCAGCCCGCAAGCCCGAAGACCTGCCGATGGGCCACGCCGCACCTGGCGTGGAAGGGCCCGAAGCCCTCGCGGGAGGGTGAGCGGGCAGCCGGTCTGTGCGCGCCAGATCGCACCTGCTCCTCCGCATCTCCGCTTTGATGAGGGCATCAGATCGCTCGAGGGAGCGAGCGGGTCACGGGGTGGGCGCTCGAGCCAATGATCCTTCCTAGTGGCAACAGGCTCACCATCTCGCCGTCTCCCTCACGAGTAGCAACGATGTGCGCCATGCATGGCGCCAAAATGAGCAGAGGAGTGTGCGAATGGCGGCTCTCGCGTATCACTGTCCGGAACATACCATCGCTCCAGGGGGCTCAGCGATCCGGTTGCGCATTGAGTCAATCGCCGGGTCACTGCTGGATTCCAACGCGGCGCGCGATCTCGCTACGGACGTCGCCGCTGCTCTGCCGGCAGGGGCGGATCTAGCCGTGCTGGACCAGGCCATAATCCTTGCTGCCCGGTCACGCATTGAACAGAATCCAGTGTATGCGCGCGTTGCGGCGCGCGCGTTGATCCGGGCATTGTCCGATCGGATGCTCGGTGCGACCGCTTCAGCCGGCGTGACCGACGCCACCTATCGCGCCGCCTTCATACGCTCCGTCCGTCTCGCGGTGGATCTTGGACTGCTGGCGCCAGAGATATTGAGCTTCGACTTAGAGCGGATCAGCAGGGCGCTCGCACCCGAGCGGGATTTCCTGCTCTCCTACTTGGGATTGCAGACGCTGGCAGACCGCTATCTCCTCCAGCACGATGGCCGTCACCTGGAGCTACCGCAGATGTTCTGGATGCGCGTGGCGATGGGGCTGGCGCTGCATGAGGCTGATCGCGAGCGCTGGGCGATCACCTTCTACGATCTCATGTCTACACTCCGCTACTGCCCATCCACGCCCACCCTTTTCAACAGCGGCACACCGCATCCGCAGCTCTCGTCCTGTTATCTCAGCACCATTCCGGATGATCTCGCGGGGATCTTCTCTGCCATCCGCGACAATGCCCTCCTTTCCAAGTGGTCAGGCGGAATCGGCAACGATTGGACACAGGTTCGCGCGCTGGGAAGCTTCATTCGCGGCACCAACGGAAGAAGTCAAGGCATCGTGCCTTTCTTGAAAGTGGCCAACGACACCGCGGTCGCGGTGAATCAGGGCGGCAAGCGGCGCGGCGCCGTTTGCGCCTACCTCGAAGCCTGGCATCTCGACATCGAGGAATTCCTCGACTTGCGGAAAAATACTGGTGACGAGCGCCGCCGGACGCACGATATGAACACCGCGCTCTGGGTGCCGGATCTGTTCATGCAGCGGGTGCGCGATGGCGGCGACTGGACGCTCTTTTGCCCCAGCGTCGTGCCCGATCTCCATGATCTTTACGGACGCGCCTTTGCCGAGCGCTACACCGCCTACGAAGCCGCCTTTGATCGTGGCGAGATCCACCGGGCGAAGCGTGTCCGGGCGATGGGCCTGTGGCGGCGGATCCTGACCGCGCTGTACGAGACAGGCCATCCCTGGCTGACCTTCAAAGATCCGTCGAATATCCGCAGCCCGCAGGACCATGCCGGCGTTATCCACGGCTCGAATCTGTGCACTGAGATCCTGCTCAATACCAGCGCCGATGAGGTCGCGGTCTGCAATCTTGGCTCGGTCAATCTCGCCGCGCACATCCGCGACGGCGCTCTGGACCTACCGAGGCTGGCCAAGACGGTCCGGATTGCGCTGCGCATGCTCGACAATGTTATTGACCTGAATTACTACCCAATTCCCCAGGCGCAGGCGGCGAACCTGCGTCACCGGCCCGTTGGGCTCGGGGTGATGGGTTTCCAAGATGCCCTCTGGAAGCTGGGCATCAGCTACGCCTCGGACGATGCGGTCGAGTTTGCGGATGCCAGCATGGAAGCCGTTGCTTACCATGCCATCCGTGCCTCGGCCGATCTGGCGCGGGAGCGCGGCGCCTATCCCTCGTTCGCTGGCTCGAAGTGGGACCGTGGGTTTTTGCCGCATGACACCCTGGATCTCCTGGAATCCGAGCGGGGCGAGCCGGTGGAAGTTCCGCGCCGCGGGCGCTTCGATTGGGAACCAGTGCGCCAGGCGATCCGCCGGCACGGCCTGCGCAACAGCAACTGCTTGGCGATCGCGCCGACCGCCACGATTGCGAACATCTTCGGTGTTACGCCGTCCATTGAGCCGCTCTATGCAAACCTCTTCGTGAAGAGCAATCTGTCGGGCGAGTTTACGGTGGTCAATGAAGCGCTTGTGCGCGATCTGATGGCGCGCGGGCTATGGGACAGGGACATGCTTGATGAGCTGAAGTATCACGATGGCTCCGTGCAACCGATCTCCCGTGTGCCGGACGAGCTGAAGCGGCGCTACCTTACCGCCTTTGAGATTGAGCCGCATTGGCTGATCATCTGCGCCGCGCGTCGCCAGAAATGGATCGATATGGGCCAATCGCTCAATCTGTACGTCAGCGAGCCGAGCGGCCGGAAGCTGAGCGACCTGTACCAGCTCGCCTGGCGATCCGGCCTCAAAACCACGTATTACCTTCGATCCCGTGGAGCGACCCAAATCGAGAAATCGACGCTTGATGTTAATCGTTGGGGCATCCAGCCGAAATGGATGCGGTCCCGCAGCCCATCGGCTGCCGTTCGGATCGTGCGCGAGGATGCCGAAGCGTCCTCGCCAGCCTGCTCTCTCGATGGCGATTGCCAAGCCTGCCAGTAAGCGTGTCGCTGGCACCGCCGAACGCCCCAATCCCCGCCCGTCATCTGTTTTCGCCGCCTGGCTCGTTTGCCCAGGCGGTCCATCCGGGCCGCGCTCCCAGCAGCGAGGAGGCGGCCATGCGAAGGGAGTGGTATGCCATGACGATGCCTGTCTCTTCACCGACCTCCGCGAGCCGGCGCTTCCGCGCAAGCGAAAAGCGGCTGATCAACTGTGAAACCGTCGATGTCAACCAGCTCATGCCGCTCAAATATCGCTGGGCATGGGAACACTACCTCAACGGCTGTGCCAATCACTGGATGCCGACCGAGATTCCAATGGCGGAAGACATCGCCTTGTGGAAGAGTGATCACCTCACTGACGACGAGCGCCTCGTCATCCTGCGCAATCTTGGCTTTTTCGCGACGGCGGAGAGCCTCGTCGCAAACAACCTGACGCTGGCGATCTTCCGTCACGTCACCAACGCCGAGTGTCGGCAATACCTCTTGCGCCAGGCGTTCGAGGAAGCGATCCACACGCACGCCTTCCAATACATCGTGGAGAGCCTGGGACTGGATGAGGGAACGATCTTCAACATGTACCGAGAAATCCCGGCGGTGGCAGCCAAAGACGCCTTCGAGATGGAGCTGACGGCGAGCCTGGTCGAGCCTGGCTTCACCACCGCCACGATCGAGGGAGCGCAGCGCTTCCTCGAGAACCTTGTCGGCTACTATGTCATCATGGAAGGGATCTTTTTCTACGCAGGGTTCGCGATGATCCTCTCCTTCCACCGGCAAAACCGGATGCGCGGCATCGGTGAGCAATTCCAATACATCCTGCGCGATGAGACGGTGCACCTCAACTTCGGAATCGATCTGATCAACGGCATTGTCGCAGAGAACCCTGAACTGTGGACGCCCGATCTCCGTGCCCGCCTCGTTGAGCAGATTCGCACAGCCGTTGAGCTGGAGGCCGCGTATGCCCGCGATTGCCTGCCGCGCGGAGTGCTCGGGCTCAACGCAGAGCTGTTCGTGCACTACACGCACTACATCGCTGACCGCCGACTAGAGCGCATCGGCTTGCCGCGCCAGTACCGGGCACGCAATCCGTTCCCCTGGATGAGCGAGACGATCGATCTGGGCAAGGAGAAGAACTTCTTCGAGAGCCGGGTCACTGAGTATCGCAGCGGCGCGATGCTCGTCTGGGATTAGACGCTGGGCGGCCTGAGCGCTCTGCGCAGCTGCCCGTGCGCCTCGCCATCCCACCTTGTCCGGCGCACTCGCGTCTTCCACACTTCCCCCACCAGCGGCATACGCTGCCTGTTGGCAGACGCGCGGAGGATCAGGGCCGATGAAGCGCACGGCGGACTTGCGGGGATGCTTTCCGATCCTCTGCACGCCGTTTTTGGACGACGGCTCGCTCGATTTGGAGAGTCTCGAGCGGGAAGTGGATTGGGTGATCGGGGAGGGAGCAAGCGGCGTGGTGGCGCTGGCGATCGCAAGCGAGGGCTACAAATTGACCGAGGCCGAACGGGATGCGGTGGCGCGCGCCACGGTCTCGGCCGCTGGGGGACGGGTGCCGGTCGTCATCTCTGCCCACGGCGACGGCACGGAGGTCGCGCTCGACCGCGCCCAGCGTGCGGCCAGGCTCGGCGCAAGCGCCGTGATGGTGTTACCACCGATGTTCGTCAAGCCAGACTGGGAGGGCTTGCGTGACTACTACCTGCGCATCGCCCAGGCCGTGGACATTCCCGTGACCATTCAGGATGCCCCGCAACTCACAGGGGTAGCGATGGCTCCATCGCTCTGGGCTGCGCTCAATGCCGAGGCGCCAACCATCCGGTATATCAAGGTCGAGGGCATTCCACAGGGACCGACGATCTCCGATACGATTCGTCAGAGCAATGGGCGGCTGGCCGTTTTTTGCGGTTGGGGCGGGGTCGGCGTGCTCGATGCACTGGAGCGAGGTGCGGTGGGCAGCATGCCGGCGCCGAATTTCACCCGGCTCTTTGCCGAGGTTCAGCGGTGTTTTGAGCGGGGCGACGTACCAGACGCAGCTGCGCGGCTGCACGAGGAGCTACCGTTCGTGGTCTGGACGATGCAGTCCGTAGATTATTCCGTCGGCGCGGCCAAAGAGGAGCTCCGGCGCCGGGGCATCTTCCGGTCCGCGCACCAGCGACAACCGGCCGCTCGGCTCGATGCCGTGTCGCTCCGGCAACTTCAACGGTGGCTTGATGCACGGCTCGGCGCAGAGCCGCGCTGAGGATCTGGCACAGGCAGCCTGAGCGCGGCGTGGTACGATTCAGGCACTCCGCGCGTTGCATTTAACGACGGAGCGGTGGGCGTGACACGATTGCGCCGCTTGCGATGTTCGGATCGCGGGTGACAAGCCAGAGCGGAGTGAGACCATGACAGCAACGCGGGCATCGACAGGGAACCACGGACGATCGCGCGGGCTTGGCCGTCTGGGAGCATTAGCGATGGCAGTGGCTATGGTGTTTGCCTTGGCCGCTACGGCGGGCGCGGAGCAGCGCATCGTATCAACACAACTCGGCGAGGTGCCAACAACGGGCGCGTTGCGGCCCGGCCCGATCGGCCTCCTCCCGCCGCAACCGGCACAGCTCCGCGGGCCACGGCCAGTTTCCATTACGATCCAGAAGATCGGCGTCAACGCTGAGATTGAGACGATCGAGATCGTCGATGGCGTCATGCAGGATCCGACCGGGCCCTGGGTCGTTTCCTGGTACAAAGAGACGGCGCGCCTCGGAGAAGTGGGCAACGTTGTCATGGCTGGCCATCTCGACTATTGGGATGTCGGCCCAGCCGTCTTCTACAACATTGCCCAGCTTGCAAAGGGCGACCAAATTGAGGTTACCGGCGAGGATGGGCAAACCTACGTCTATGAGGTCGATTGGGTTCGCAACTATGACAATGCGAATGCGCCGATCCAGGAGATCGT
>JBHOQQ010000197.1:0-3661 GCA_042408955.1 Thermomicrobiales bacterium | reverse complement strand
ATCGTAGTGGTGCGATGCATCGCGCCAATCCATCGTAGAGAAGGGCGGGGCCTGTCCCCTCAGGGGTCAGGAGGCAGGGATCAGGGATCAGAAAAGGTGCCATTCATCGCACCTGTCTGGCCCACTTCCGGAAGACGGCATCGCGCGGGGCGGGAGCGCGGGGCGAAAATCCCTCCTTCGCTTTGCTTAGGATACGGCGTAGCCCATCGCGCGGGGACTTTAGCCCCGCGCTCAAGCCACAAAGCCCCCTAAAGGGGGCTAAACCGAGGCCACCGTGGATGAAGATGAGCCGGCTAAAGCCGGCTTTGCGCTGTCAGAGCGGGGACTTTAGCCCCGCGCGAGGGCTAGCTCACTGCCAAGCTGATGATGGCCGGCGCGCATGGCAGAAGGACTATGGTCCTTCAGCACCACACAGGCCTCAAGACCCTCTCCCTCGCGTTGGTCGGGACACGGCTCAGCCAAGCAAGCCGGCGAACGCCGGTTGTCCGGTTTGGGAGAGGGATTCCTCGCCCCGCACGCCCGCGCGCTCGCGAATGGAAGGACGGGAAGGCGGTTGGCACCCGAACTGACACGGAGGAGGTGCGCTCGTCGGGAAATGCGGGTACCGTCATCCCGAGCAGAGCGAGGGATCTCGCTGCGCCTGCGTCACCATGACCCACGCCCGCACCCGGCGCTCGCCGGCAGGTGTGGCATCGACGGAAGAGATTCCTCGCTTCGCTCGGAATGACGGAGCATGCCCGCGCTGTCGCGAACGGAAGGAGGGGAAGGCATGCCGGGCGGAATCGTCATCCCTCCAACCCCCATCGCGCGGGGCGGGAGCGCGGGGCTAAAGACCCCGCGCTGACCCAACCAAGCCGGCTAAAGCCAGCTCGTCTCGCCGCGACGATGTCTGATCGAGCCCCCTTCAGGGGGCTTCGTCTGCGTGGTGAGCCGTGTCCCGAGCACAGCGAGGGAGCGGGGACGTTCGCCCCGCGCGATGCTGCTGAACCCTCGCCCGAGCGCGTCGAAGAAGAGGGACTTTAGCCCGCGCGAGAGCGAGCGCACCGGAGAGTGGAACATCGTCAGCCTAGGTGTTTGGAGCGCGGTGCCGTCTGACGGATATGGACCGGACGGGCGCGATCAACCGCGCCCCTACCGGCTATCGGCTGATGCCTCATCCTGACGGCTGATGGCTGACGGCTGATAACTCGAAGCTGGTAGCTCGTAGCTTCCCCAGCCCCTAACCCCTAACCCCTAACCCCTCAACCGACCCCTGACCCCCCGACTCCTGACCCCTCCCTAGCCCCCATCTCACACCTTTCGGCTGATTGCCATCAGGTTCGCTACCGTGCTGTCGCGACCGGGATGCGCACCGGAGTCAGCCAGGACGCATAGCGCGGGTTCCGACCGCGTACCGTGTCGAAGAAGATCGTCCGCAGGCGCTGCGTGATCGGCCCAATCTGTCCGGTTCCCACGGGCCGGCCATCTATAGATTCAATCCAAGCGAGTTGCACGCCTGTGCCGCAGAAGAATGCCTCGTCCGCGACGTAGAGCTCAGTGCGATCGATCTCCCGTTGCTCGGTGGGAATACCCTCGTCCTTGGCGATTTGCAAGATGGACCGGCGGGTGATCCCCTCAAGGATGTCGCTCGTGATTGGTGGAGTGATCAGCACACCATCGCGAACGATCATCAGGTTACAGCCACTGCCTTCAGCGACTTTGCCAGAGGTGTTGAGCATGATCGCCTCGTCTGCGCCCTTTTCCTCTGCTTCATCCTTGGCGAAGGCAGAATTGATGTATGCACCGCTGATCTTGCCACGGCTCGGGATCGCATTGTCCGGAATCCGAATCCACGAGGAGACAATGGCTTTCTGGCCACGATCGAGCTTGAGGTAATCGCCGAGCGTCAGCATGTAGACAGCAAACTCATCGCCGATGCCACGCAAGCGTGGGGTGAGCTGCACGGCTGGCTTATAGATAAATGGGCGGATGTAGATGTCGCTGGTTGGAGCGTTCTTCTCCACGAGCGAGGTGATGATCGACACGATTGCGTCCCGGTCGTAGGGCAATTGGGCCCGCAGCAGCTTCGCGGAGTTCAAAAGACGCGCAGCGTGGTCCGGCAGCCGGAAGATGTTGATCGTCTGGCCATCGTCAGCGAGGTAGCCGCGAATGCCAGCGAAGGCACCCGTGCCGTATTGGACGCAATGCGTGCCAATGCTGATCTTCGCCTCAGCAAAGGGAACGATTTGACCTTGGAAGAACGCGTATTCCAGCATCGGCGACGTCATCGTTCAAGCTCCTTTGTGGACGTGGCAAGCCAGCACGGCTCGCGCTCTGGCGACTGTGTGCCGATTATGGCACAGTCTGCGCCGATGTCCCAAGCCAGAGAGCACGCGTAGCACATGCCGCGCTGGAAAACTGCTGCCAGATATTTCCCGTAAGACAAGTACGACGCAATGAGCATTGAAGGCTGAGCCGCGTACGCTCGCCAGAAGATTACGGAGGCGGCGCTGCCGCCTGGCAGAAGGGAGGCATCATGGTCCGCTGGCTCTGGCAGGCTTCGGTTGTGCTGCTGCTCTGTGCGCTGGTTGCCACTCCCGCCGGTGCTGCCTCTCTGCAAGGCAGCACGTACGGACGCTCCGGGACATCGCCGATCGCCCGCATGACCGATGACAGCGACCACGAGGATGATCACTCTGGGCGCGGCCGGGGAGGCAGAGAGAACGAGCGCCGTGGCAAGAATGACGATGACGAGCAAGACGACGACGCAGCAACAGGAGCCACCGTGCCGCCGGATGCCCCTGGTGTGGTCCGGATCGCTGATGAAGCGTTTTTCCCCCAGGTTATCACCGTCGCCGCTGGAGCATCAGTGACCTGGGTCAACCAGGACGATGACGAGCACACGGCAACTGGCCGCGGCTTCGACACCGGCACGCTGCAATCGGGACAATCCGCAACGATCGTCTTCTCCACGCCGGGCATCTATGACTATGTCTGTCAGTTTCATAGCGGGATGACCGGGCAAGTTATCGTCACCGATGCCGCTGGCAACGTGCCTGCCGCGTCGACGCCGGTACCGGCGGTCACTTCCGAGGGCGTTGCCAGCGCGGCAGTGACCATCGTCGATTTCGCCTTCGAGCCAGCGTCGGTAACCATCCCCCGAGGCAGCACGGTGACGTGGACACATGCTGGCAGCGCGCCGCACACCGTCACCGGTGGCTTCGGTGATTCCGGGACGCTTGCGAGCGGTCAGGTCTTTTCACACACCTTCACCGAGGCCGGCACCTTCGACTATGTCTGCCAGTTTCACCCGCAGATGACCGGGCAGATCGTCGTCGAAGGTGCCGCGGAGGCTCCCGGTCCTATGCAAGATGGTAGGAGACTGGTCGAGCGCGACATGCTCGGCCAAGTGAGGCTCCTCCTGACGCTCTTGATCACGATCCTGATTCTGCTCCGCGATCTGCTGCCATAGGGTGGCCGGAACGGTTCAACACTGCTCCCGGCCAGCACCTCACGGGGGAATCTCGGCATGCCGCAAACTCCGTCTCGCCTGGCTGGGCGAGACAGGTCCTGATCCCCCGTCTCCCCATCGCCGCGGTCTCGGTCTGGCTCTGCGATGTCGTCTCGTGACCGGCTTGCCTAGCGCTCGATGGGAGCGCCGATCAGTGAGCCCCACTCGGTC
>JBHOQQ010000196.1:0-16702 GCA_042408955.1 Thermomicrobiales bacterium | reverse complement strand
CGCGATAGGCCCGGTCCAGCAAGCCAGCGACGGTGATTGGCTCATTCGCCTTGCCCTGGACGTTGTCGCGATAGGGGTTGATCGGGTTTGCGATGCGTGGCCGGGTGGGAACAACGGTGATCGTCATACCATGCGCTCCTCAGGATAACAGGTCCTGGCGACATCCTTCATGCCGCATAGTATGCCAGAGACGTCGAGCACTTCCCGAGGAGCGCCACGCGTCACCGAGAACGCGCTCACCGATCCGGCACAACCGGGGCTGGCTCGCTCGCGGGCTCGATAGGTTCGTGGTTCAGCGTGTAGGCCCCAGCAACGGGGACCGGCTGGCGGAGAATGTCGAGTACCGGGCAATGCGCATTGACCGTGGCGATGAGGCGCTGAACGGCCTCGGCCGGTGCCGGACTTTGTATCTCCACGGTAAACGTGACCTCGCGCAGCCCCGCCGGCACATCGGCAACTCCAAAGAATCCCCGCGGATCAAGCACGCCTTCGACGTGCACGGAGACGCCATCGAGCGGGATGCCCAGGACTCGCGCGTAGGTTGCATAGACGATTTCCTGGCACGTACCAAGCGCGGCCAGCACGAGCTCGACCGGCGTCGGCCCCAGATTGGAACCACCAAGACGCTCGGGTTCATCAACCGTCAGCCGAAAATCTCGGATTTGGGCGGTCGTAACGTAGTCATCTACGAGGCGAGTGTCCGTCGCAAATGTCACCAGCGGTGGTTCAGGGGCAGCAGCTAGATCGCTCCGAACTTGCCGAATAGATTCGGCCAACCGGTCAGCCACGATGGTCACCGACATAGATCTCTCCCTTCGTCATGATGAGGATGCATCACTCCCAGGCCGCGCAGCTCAGGTGGCCGTATTATTGATAACTTTATCAACAATGTCAATATACCCATCGCCACCTCCCCCCGGCATGAGTCGCCTGGCTAGGACTCGTGGGCCATACCTCCCCCGCGACCAGCAAGCTACGCTTGTTCTGCCAGGCCGATGGTGTGATCGTCGTCTCGCGGCGATCCCCTCCGTGCTGAATACTGACCAGGAACGAGTACGATGGCACTGATGGGTGAGACGATCGACGTCAACGTGGCCGACTTGCTCTCGGTGCTTGCCCGGAAACGCCACACCGGACGGCTCGCCATTACGGCGGATGGCGATACCGTGTCGCTCTCCCTCGACCATGGCCAGCTCGTCTCCGTCTCGTCTTCGAATCACGAGCTCCGCCTCGGTCAGACATTGATTCGGATTGGTCTGCTGACGCCCGCTCAGCTCGATGCCGCGATGCACGAGCAGGAGCGGAGCGGTCATGCGCGGCCGCTTGGCCAAATTGCCCTTGATCGCGGCTGGATCACACCGCGTGAATTGATGCGGGCGGCCGAGGAGCAGTGTATTGAGGCGCTCGCGCGGATCATCGTTGCCCGTCAGGGAACGTTTATCTTCAGCCGAGAAGCAGATCCGCCGGCGGCGGGTGGGTTGGTTGCCCTCAACACCGATGGCATCGTCCTTGAAGCGACCCGGCGCGCCGACGAGATGATGACGCTGCGGTCGTTGCTCCCGCCTCCCGGGGCTCGCCTCTCGCTCGCGCAGCCGGTGCCCGGCACGGGCGAGGGATTGTCGTCGCTGGAGCAAGCGGTACTCGCGGCGTTGCGCCAGGCCCCGACGACGCTTGAGGAACTCCAGCAGCGCCTCGGTGCCGAAGAGGTCCCCTTGTGGCGAGCGGTCGTCAGCTTGCGCGAGCGCAAATACCTCGCGGTGCGCGATCGCGGCGGCCAGGGCACCTCGGCGTTTGGCACCGAAGAGCGCATTCCAGAGCGCACGGTGGAAGAAATCCTCGCGCTTGGACGGGAAGGCGCGTCTGGTGTCCCTGTCCCACCCGTGCCAACCCTGGCAGACATTCGCCAGGGCGTTCCGGCAAGCGCGCAAACGTTGGCGGCGATCACCCTCGTGACGCGCGAGGTGATTACGGCGTTCAACGCTGGGCTCCCGCTTCGCGCTCTTGCCCACTTCACCGACGACCATTTCCGCCGGCAGGGTCCCCTCACGGACGAGGAGATCGCCGCGCTCCGCATGCCAGCGGTTCCCTTGCCGCCTGAGGAACAGGAAACGATCGTGGCGATTCGCGAGGTGCGCGTGCTGCCTGATGGCCGGGTCAGCGCGATTCTCGTGAGTCATTATCCGGCCGCCGGGCAGACGCGGAAGGTGCTCATCTTTGCCAAAGTCGATGACCGGTGGCGCATTGACGCGGTCATTGAAGCGCCAGCGGCGACGGGTGTCTTCAATGCGCCGGCTCCTGCGTAGCCAAACGCGCTACCTGCTTGGCGCCGCGACCATTCCTGGTGGATCAAGCGCCGTGCCGCCAATGGTGGGTGGCGGTAGCGGCTCCAGGGGATTGACCGGGCTCCATTGCGGCCCTGCACCGGAAATCGCAAAATCGAAGGGGATGAGCACATCGGCCTGCGTCCCCGGGCCATCCGGCAGGGGGATGATTGTCGCCGGCTGGTGCACATCAACCGGAACGACCAAGAGTGCCTGGCCATCGGGCGCCCAGGTAAGCATCACGACCGGGCGGGCTACGCCGATCGCCGCCTCACGCCGCCCCGGAAGCCAGCGAATGCGAACAACCGAGTCGCCTTCGATAAATGCGAAGCGCGATCCATCTGGTGCCCAAAATGGCGGCCCGACATCGGGCGAGCGCTGCGTGAGCTTTTCCATATTCCCGGTAACGGGATTGAGCAAGAGAATCCCGGTCTTCTGGCGATCGAACCCAACACCCGTCGTCTCATAGAGATAGACGAGCAGGTCCTCATCGCGCGCCGGTGACCAGGCCACCAGGACCGCGTTCGCAAGCTGGTTGTTGCTGATTCGCTCCAGTTCCCCCGTCGCCAGCGTGGCAATAAAGACCGCGCCGTTGCGCCGCTGGATCGTGCCGAGCGCGTAATCACTCACCAGCGAAAAGCCGGCAAACGCCAGGCGGTCGCCACGGGGTGACCAGCTTGGCGGAGAGACGTGCGTGATCTGGCGGCTCGTGATGTCGGTCTGACTGCCCGTCGCCACGTCCACAACCCGGATGGTCGTTTTCGCGAGAGCTTTTCGGCGCTCCTCACCCGGCTGGATTGCAACAAAGGCGATCTTGCTGCCGTCTGGGCTCCAGGCTGGCCACCAATCCATCCGCGCTTCGTTCGCCAGCAACCGGAGATTGCTCCCATCGGCGTTGACTACATAGAGCTTGGCCGTGAAATCGGTATTGGTATTCGGTGAGTAGAACGCGATGCGTGAGCGGTCCGGGCTCCAGGTTGGGGCAGCAGCCGGGACGTCGTCCATGACAAGCCGCTCATCGAGCAAATCGGGACCGATCACCATGATCGCACCGTTGCGCGTGAAGACGAGCGGCGCATGGGTGCGGCGCACATCGTTGAGACGGCGCGCGGCATCTGCGTTCTCAGGATCCAGAGAGAGGAGCGCCGAGAGCGCCAGGTCAGCAGCCAGCCAATCGCGCCGCGAGATGGCAATCTCCGCTTGCCTGGCGAGTGCAATCTCCTGATGGTCTCGCGCCTCTTCCAAACGGTCGAGCACATCTTCGTAACCAGGGAGTGCCTGGGCGACGGGGAGCAGCGTGGCGATCGCCTCAGCGTACCGCCCAGCGTCGAGCGCCGCGATTCCGTCGTGATATGCGGCCCGGTACGGCGCTACTGTCGCGATCGCTTCCGCGCGGCGGACCGGAGCATCCCGAAATCCACCCGCTTCGCCGAACGCGGTGATGGCGGCCTCGTAGTCACCCGCGGCGAGCGCGTGTTCCGCCCGCGCGTAGGCAGCCGCGCTTCCGGCCTGCTCCCAGCGCAGCCGGCCCGCAACCACGCCGCCAGCCACGACCGCGAGCACCAGCGGCAGCATCAACAAAGACCGGGCAAGCCGTCGCCGCCCCCGCCGGGCACTCCCCAGCGGCTGTTGGATGTTTCCCACCGTGTTGGGTCGGTTTGCCGTTGGCAAGGGAGCCCCGCACTGGGCACACTGCTCGCGGGATTCGGCGTTGACGGCGGCGCAGACGACGCAGAACATCGTGGTCGCTCACCTGCGAGATAGGCTGCCTCATGCACACGAGTAGCATTCCGTATGCTACCACGTGTCCGATCGCCCATCGGGGATGCGGATCGGCGGCACTCGAAGCTTAGTCAGGAGCGAGTCGTGCGAGACCCTCGAGCACCAGACAGCGGCGTTGAGCGCCGCCGTCGCATCATCGGCTGTGGCTTCGCGCTAGCGATGGTCGCCGCGCCGCTGCTCGCGCTCCTTTACGGAGTCACCGCCGGACTCGCGGTGCTCGCCACCACGCTGGCGATGACGACCTATCTGCTTTTGGACGCGACCCGCCTCCGCCCGGACCTGCGGCGCCAGCTTGTGGCTGTGGCTTCGGTAAACGCCGTCCTGGCCGCGCTGTGTGTCGCGGCGCTCATCTGGCGCCTGCGCTGAGGCTGGCATCTCCGCCAGTGCACTTCACAACGTGGCCTAAATCCGAATCGAGGGTATGCTCTGCGGCGTGCGGGATTTTTGCATCCATATTCCATCGTTGCCGCGCCCGTAGTAATTGCGGCTCGTCCCGACGGGGCGATATCCCTCTTTGCGATACAGCGCCTGGGCCGCGACGTTTCCTTCCTCCACCATGAGGACGACATCGCCATGCGGCAAAGCTGCTTCGAGGGCACGCAGCAAGCGCGTGCCAATGCCCTGGCGACGGGCCGTTGGATCAACGCAGAGGTTGATCACCCGCGACTGACCGCCCTGGCGATCGCCAATTGCGCAGCCGATGATCCGCTCGCCATCCCGCGCCACCAGAAAACGGACATGCGGCAACAACCAGAGCACAAACAAGGTCGTCAAGCCATACGCCAGCGGCGGCCGGAACGCACGGCGTTGCAACCGGGCAACTTTGCCAAGGTCGCGGAGCCGCGCGGGGGTCACCACAACCCAGGGCTCGGCAATCTCGCCAGCGATCGACGGAGCCGGTACGGGTCCAAAGAGATGATGGTCGTGCGTCATGATGGCGTTCGTGTGGCTATCCGGCCCTGCCACGCACCGGCGAGCAGGGTTGCATGCTATGCGCATGGTACATCAGCCGGGCGCATCACCGTTAGGGCTGCGAAGGCGCCAGGTTCGGGTCTCTAGAGCCATGCCGTGGTGCTCCGCCGCTAAAGCATGAGTGCTGATCTGGAGACTGGAGGGCGCCGCTGAATCTGCACGTGGACCGGCTCTGGATCACTCAGCAGCTCAAGGATTGCCAGATTGTCGGTGGTGATGCCGTCCACCCCCAGCCGCACGAGTGCATTCAGCCGTGCAATGTCGTTGACGGTCCAGGCGATAACGCGCAAGCCGCGCGCCTGCAACCAGCCCATGGTGGCCTCGTCGAGCAACGCCTCATGAATGGTCACCCCATCCAACATGGTAACGAGCACGGGATCGCCTTGCAGGCGTTCAAATGCCTGCCGGTTCGGAACACTCAGAAAGCGGCGCACGGAGGGCAATTCTTGCGCGAAGACACGCAGGACAGCAGGATCCGCCGAGGCAGCCACAACCTCCCTGCCATCAATGTGCCCGCTCAGGAACGTGAGCAGAGCCTGGAGATCCCGAGACGACGATGGCTTGAGGTCCAATTTGATGACCGAGGCATCCTCGGACACCTTCCACACCTCTGCGAGTGTCGGCCCACGATACAGTCGCCGGCTTAGCGAGCGAGCCGGGAGCGAATGCCCGGCATACAACCGGTCGTCTATGGCGATCACGTCGATCTCCACGGCATCAGCACCGTGACGCAGGGCCATGCGCGCCGAGGCGAGCGTATCGCCCGCATTGTGCCCAACGCCGACAATGCCAGCGTAGCTTTCCAGTAGCTCGGGGTCGATGGCGCGGTAGTACTGTGGCGGGTGCTGGGCGCCAGCGCCGGCGATCACTAACGCCGAGTACACCGACCCAGTGACAGTCATCACCACGATGGTGGCAAAGATGAGCGGATGAAAGAGACGCAGCGGAATCACCCCCAACCATGGTTGAACGAGCGCCTGTGCTGACAAGACTACTCGTCAGGTATGGCAGAAACAGGGGACGATCGCGCCTGTTAAAGGGACAGAAAGGATACGTTTTACCGAGGTTTCCACACGACGGGATGGTCAGGCAACGCGCACGGCTCCCCAGTAGCGGGATGCATAGTACGCGGAGTACACGCTGCTGATCACCACTCCCGTCCCTTCATTCTCCGCGTGGATGAACTGTCCATTTCCCAAATACAGCCCCACATGGGAGAGGCCCGGTTGATAGGTGCTCTGAAAGAAGATGAGGTCACCTGGCTGCCAGGTTCCCCACTCTACCCAGGCACCGGCGGCCGTTTGTCCTTGCAGTCCATGTCCAATGTCTACTCCCAGCACATTGAGGACGACAAATTGGGTAAAGCCCGAGCAATCGAAGCCCGCGGGTGTATTCCCTGCCCAGACATAGGGATACCCGAGATACTGCAAAGCAAATGCCGCCAGGCGTTCGCCAGATGTTGGGGGCGGAGGCGGGGGTGACGGCGCTGGCGTGACAGCAGGCGCAGGCCGTGGCTCCACGACATACGGCGTGGGCGCTTCGGATCTGGCGGACTCCGCAGCGGTATCGCGCACGCGCACACTGGCAGTCGTGTCCGGTGATGGCTCAGCGGCAAGCGCCGGCAAGGCGCGAGCGAGCGGCAGCCCAGCAAGTGCCACACGAAGTAGGGCGCAGGCAAGCATCCAGCCCCATGCCCACGCCCCGCCATTTGGACGGCGTGTCATGCTCCCCTTCCCTCGATCTGTTCGAACGACCCCCGCTGTCACCCCCAGCGGCCGGTGGCGCGGCGCTTCCCCGTGCGCCAGCCACCGTCAACCACTCATCCACCCGAGCCCAATCAGAGCTGCAACCCTCGATTGGCCTTGCGCCCGCCCAGACCAGAGATCAGCACCACCCTGGATCGCGCAGGCGCGCTCCCTGTTGCCGGCGCTTGTTGACACCGGAACCCGGAGCGGTGGACTCGCTCCAGGCTACTCGACAAGGCGTGCGATCGTCTAGATCCTTCCTGGCACGATTGCGATCCGCGGATCGTAGCCATAGCCGCTGCTCGGTCAAGCCAGCCAGGTACGGTACAATCGGCGTTAGGGAGAAGGGCGGGACCGCCGGCCGGTGCCGTTGGCGCGGTACGGGCGCGATCACGATGGGAGACACAAGCGGATGGCATACCGATTTTTGCTTGAAGTGCCGGAGGACCTTGCAGCGGAAGCGAATGTTGCGGTCAGTGCTGCGGGCGATGCGCAAGTTGTAGTCGTCCGTAACTCACATGGCCTCGGGTTCGACGACCCATACGTGGACCTAACGGTAGCGGCCCATACCTTGCGCGTGATCGACACACTCTACGATTGGTTCGACGATCTTGGCGCATCACGCCCAGACATTCGCGTGGTGCTGCATAGCGGCGAGCGGCTGGCGCTAGCAGAGCACAACCGCTCGACGGTGGTCGCGGCAATCCGGCGCGATCAACCGTGGGTGGAGCGATCGATTCCCAAGCTTGGGGAGCATGAGGTGGAGGAGATGGGAGCAGCGCCCGCAGTACCGCCGGTCAAGCCAGTCGCCGCGGCCCCGGGAGAAATCGCCGCGCCAGCAGGCGTTACCGCGCCGGCAGCTACCGCAGCCGGCATGGAAGAGCGGCGAGTCGCGATCCGAGATGTCAATCACATCGCGCTCCGCGTGACGGATCTGGAGAAGGCGGAGCGCTTTTACCAGGAATTCTTCGGCATGGAACTCTTGGGAAGGGCACGGCGCGCGGGCGACGGCTACCAGGTGCTCAACGGTTCGTACTCTTGGGACGAGGCGATCCGCACCGGCCAAGAGGCTGATGTGACCTTCATGCGCAACGGTCCGCTCACGATCGCCCTTCAGCGCCTCGGGCGTGGCGCCCGCCTAGAACGCACGCTGCTCGACCACATCTCCATCCGCGTCGATGCCACGACCTTCACCAACCTCAAGGGCACGATCCTGATGCGTTCGTACGAGGTGCTGGCAAGCGCGGAGACTGCATTGCTCTTCCGGGATCCATTCGGGATTGCCTGGGAGATGACCCTTCAGAGTCCCCAGGCATTTTGAGGCCGACGTGAGACGGAAGGCAGGTCCGCCACCCTGATGCTCGACCAATACCGTGATCTGATTGACGAGTTACTGGGCGCCCCGCAAGCTCTCCGCGCCATGCTCGCTCATCGCGCTTCTCCAGAGGCTCTTGGCTGGGTTGCCCTGCTCCGAGACCGTGACCGCGCCGTGCACCAGCGCCTGCAGCGCTTACAGCGAGAAACCGCGCCCCATCTCCGTGCCTTGCCTTCCATTGATCGCTTGCAGCCCGAGCCAGTGCCAGTGGAGCAAGCCGATGCGTTGCTTGCCGAGTTCGAGGCTGCCCGGGGCGATCTTGTGTCGTTGCTCATGAATCTGACCCTTCGGGACTGGGAGCGCACGGCCACGCACGACGACGGAGGGATCGTAAGCCTCGCGGAAGAGGTCGAGCGCCACGTGGAATTTGACGAAGCGGTGCGCGCGCGAATTCAGGCTCGTAGCAAGAGGGGCTAGGGATGAGGGGCTGGAGGCGAGGGAGCCATCAGCCGTCAGGGTCAGCCGTCAGGATGTGTCGGCGTGACAGATCGCGTCCACCCCTGATGCGTTGGGTCGCTCGGATGTCGGACACCTGATCCTGGCGGCTGACGCCTGCTAGCTGAACGCTCCCTCATCTCTGACTCCTTATCTCGCTGCTCTCATGGTAAGCTTTGTGTTATGGAAAGTGTTGTGTCGCAGCCACTTGTGACGAAGGAAACCGAACGCGCCTCCCGCCCGGCTCGCATCGCCGTTCCCCGGCGAGATAGGCCGGTCTCCCTCTACGACCTGACGCTGCCAGAACTCGCGGAACGGCTCGTCGCTCTTGGACAGCCGGCCTACCGAGCACGGCAGATCTTCGCGTGGGCCTATAAGCAGTTAGTCTCCGATTATGCCGCGATGACAAATCTGCCTCGGTCGCTGCGGCACGACCTCGAAATGCTGCTGCCCATCGCAACGATGACCCCGGTGCGGGCAGTAACCAGCGACGATGGCGAGACGATCAAGACGTTGTACCGGACGCATGATGGCCAGTTCGTCGAAGCCGTCCTGATGCTCTATCCGGACCGGGCAACCGTCTGTGTCTCCTGCCAAGTAGGCTGCGCCGTCGGCTGCGCGTTTTGCGCAACTGGGCTGGAAGGACTGAAGCGGAATTTGACGGCCGGGGAAATGGTGCAGCAGGCTGTCGATGCCGCGCGTGAGGCGCGACGCCGGGGACGCTCGCTGACGAACCTGGTCATGATGGGCATGGGCGAGCCGTTCCACAACTACGAAGCGACAATGAAGATGGTCGCTATTCTTCATGAGCCGCACGGATTCAACTTCGGAGCACGGCGCATGACGATCTCGACGTCGGGCGTGGTTCCCTTCATTGACCGGCTGGCAGACGAGCCGTATCAGGTCAATTTGGCTGTTTCCCTTCATGCACCGAACGATGAGCTTCGCAGCCGGTTGGTGCCGATCAACCGGCGGTATCCCATTGCCGATCTGCTTGCGGCCTGCCGGCGGTATATCGAGAAGACGGGACGGCGCGTCTCGTTCGAATATGCCCTGATGAAAGGCATCAACGATGCGGACGAGATCGCACGCGAGCTCGGTACGCTGGTGCGCGGCATGCTTTGCCACGTGAACCTGATCCCGTTGAACCCGGTCGATGTCTTGCCGTATGAGCGCCCCGACCGAGAAGGCATCGAGCGGTTTGCCTCGATCGTGCGCGCCGCTGGGGTCCCGACCACCGTGCGCTACTCGCGTGGCGTTGACATTGCGGCGGCGTGCGGGCAGTTGCGCGCTCAGCACCAGCAGGCGCTGCCCACTCCCGCCTGACCACCCACGGTCATCCGGGAGAGGACCCGTCTGCAAGGAGTCCGCGCTCGAAGGCCACACGGACTGCATCGGCCCGGTTCTGGGCGCCGAGCTTGCCTAGAATGTTGGCCACATGGAAATTCGCCGTTTTCACGCTGAGGTGAAGCTCCGCAGCAATTTCCTTATCTGGCAGGCCACGCGCCAGCAGCGCAAGCACTTCCCGCTCCCGTGGTGTCAATCGCTCCCGCGCCGACAAGCTTTCCGCCACCTTCTGTGCGATCGCGGGCGTGAGCAGCGTGCCGCCTGCCTGGACGATGCGCACGGCGGTGGCAAGCTCCTCAGCACTGGCATCTTTGAGGAGATACCCTCGTGCGCCTGCCCGCATCGCCTGCAAGACAAGCTCATCCTGGGCAAAGGTGGTGACGGCGATTGCTTTCGTTGGCAAGCCGAGTCTGCCCAGGCGAGCAATGGCCTCGACTCCCCCGAGTTTGGGCATGCGCAAGTCAATCATCAAGATGTCCGGTCTGAGCGCCTCGGTGAGTCCGAGTGCCTCTTCACCATTGGCTGCCGTTCCAACGACGACGATATCCGGCTGCGTTTCAAGCAAGGCAATGACACCAGAGCGCGTTGCCGGATGATCGTCCGCCACGATGACACGGATCGCGCGTCCAACGGGTCGCGCGGGAGACTCAGCAGTTTCAGCGGCAGTCTCTGGCAAGGCATACGGCACGGCGGCAATGACGTCCGTTCCAGCGCGCGCCGCGGGATCGCTGATGACCTGAAAGGTGCCGCCCACGCGTTTGACACGATGTGCCATGCCCGCCAAGCCGAAGCCGTGATCGGGACGGGGAACGCCATGGCTGACACCAGTGGGCTCGAACCCGGCGCCATTGTCGGCGATCGTCAAGGTCACGCCATCCGGTCCGTAGTCCAGACGAACCTCGGCCTGGCTGGCAAGGGCATGTTTGCGCGCATTTGCCAGGGCCTCCTGGGCAACCCGGAACAAGGCGAATTGGGATTCTGGTGGCAGGGGCCGCGTACTTCCGGTGACGACGAGGCGGCCGGGGAGTCCAGCCCGCGCGGAGGCAGCAAGCTCTCCCTGTAGCGCTTCCACCAGGGAGCCTGCCTCCAGCGAGGCGGGGCTCAGGTTCCAGACGGAGCGGCGCGCTTCTTCCAGCGCGGCACGAGCGCGCTCCTCGGCCTCGGCAAGCTCCGCAACGGCGCGGTCTGGCGATGTGCGAGCCAGGACCTTGGCAACCCGAAGCTGAAAGATGAGCGCAAGGAGCGACTGGGCCAGCGTGTCGTGGATATCCGCGGCGAGACGATTGCGCTCGGCAGCGGCACCAAGCTCCCTGGCTGTGGCGTGCAACCGCGCATTTTCGATCGCCACCGCGGCATGCTTGGCGAGCATCATGAGAAGCTCGACATCGTGGTCGTTGAACGCTCGCTCACCGTCACCCGCACCAATCCCAAAGGTGCCGATGATGTCGCCTTGCCACCAGATGGGCACGGCAACCCAAGGGGAGAGTTCGTGAAATTCGCGGTGGGGCAGCGGACGGTCGATTGCCTCATAGCGGCTGACGATGACGGGTCCTTGTGCGGCAAAAACCTGCCCCATGAGCCCGGCTCCCGCTGGGATATCTTCGTTGCGCAAACTCTCGGGCAGGTTGTATGTGGCGGTGAGGCGGCGAGGCGCATCCAGGCTCGGTCCGATCAGGCTGATCGCGCCGCCTTGGGCACCGAGCAGGCGGACGGCACTTTCGACAACTGTTTCCAGCAGCGATCGGAGATCAAGCTGCGCGGCGATGTGGTCAGTAATGGCTTGCAGGGCTTTCAGCTTGCTGACCGCATCGGCGAGATCGGCGTTGCGCGCCGCCAGCCGGCTGGCCATCTGCCCCTGCGCCTGCATGACTTCCTCGCGCTCCAGATGAGACGCAACGATGCGAGCGAGCACAAGGAGCAGATCAGCCTGCTCCGGCCCGAGCGCGAGTGAGCGCCGGTCATGAGCGCAGAGCGTGCCATACACTCGCCCACCGGCAAGCACGATCGGCACGCCAATGTACGACTTCGTGCCGACGAGTTGCTTGCCTGGCAGATGCCGGTACGGCTCCTGATCCGCGTCGAGCACAATCAAAGGCGAGAGTGTCGCCAAAACACGATCGCAAAATGTCGCCACACGAGGCACGGTGACCGGTGGCCGGACGCCCAAGCCGATTCGATCGTGCATATGCGTGACGACGATGACCTCACCATCGAGACGGTGGATCATTGCCAGTTGGGCGCCGGTCATGTCGCTGATGAGCCTCAGGGTGGCGTCAATAAGCTCGTCAAGGGTTGAGAAGGGCTGCGCGGCGAGGTGCGCGAGGGCTGTAAGCGGCTGCTCGCCTCTGGTGGAATCGTTGTGCCCCTGGCTCGTCTGACGCCCGGATGTGGCGGTCATGGCACGCTCCACCATCACGCGACGCTCGCGAAGCTTCCTCGGCATTGTAGACGAAATTGCGCTGCAATGTAGAAATGTCTACAAACGTTGTCTCGCTTGATCACGTTGGCCGTAGTGCTTCGCCCGAATCGCGTAGATCGTGCCACAAGGTTCGGCCGTGGACAGCGAACCTTGCGGTCCGCCACAGAGATCGGCGAGATAAAGCGTCGTTTCTGTTGATACGAGGCTGTCGATATGCCCGACGATGGGATCATCATTCGCGACAAATGGCACGATAGTGTGTTGGACCGGGTCGGCGTAAACGACGGGATTCTCCTCATTGGCAAGACCCGTGAGATCCCACTGACCATGAAACCCGGCAAAGACCCCGCTGCTCAGGCCCTTGGGAAATCCTGCCGGAGCAAGCGCAAGCGAGCTTGCTCCTTCACTCTCCGAATCGCGCACGGGCACGAAGGCGATCTCTGGCGCTATGCCTCCCTCGCCGGCTGGCACACCCGAGTGGTAATCAATATAGGTATGGGGAAATCCGAAGTCTTCGACCGTTCCGCCAATCTCGGCGGCCGGAATCCGATTGAGCTCATCCGCGCTGAGTGCAACCAACTCGTTGCCCGGTGTGTCGATGCCATTGTCAAGAAACAGGAGATCACCAGACGGCGTAAAGACGATGGCGGACGCATTCCGCAAGCCGGTGGCGATCTGCTCCGGCTCGGAGGCGCGGAGCTCCGTTCCCGTGTCCTCAATGATTACCCGGTACAGGCTGCTGTCGGGTAGCTCGGCTTCGATCAGGCCGCTCGCGCGGGCGACGCCACCCCCGGCGTCGTTTCCTGCCGCGCCGATGTTGAATATCACTTCGTGGTGGTTTGGCCGGCCAGGCACCGGGCGAGCCGCCAGTCCGTACGTCCGGTGAAGGAAGCCCGGAAAGGCGAAGTTGATCGCGCCAGCGAATGTCAGTGGCTCCGCCCAGGACCGTCCCCGGCGGAATACCAAGATCTGCTCCTGATCGATGGCGGCGCTCGTGACGAAGACCAGTTGCCCACTCCGAGCGATGGCGACGATCGTTCCTCCGATGCCCTCGGCCAGCGGCACCCCTGGACCATCAGCGATGCCGTCGTGGTCCCGGTCAACCAGCCGGACGAGCGCTCCAGTCGATGCGAAGAAGCTGCCGCCAGTAGGGATGCTGACACCGACCAGCAGTGCATCGCCTGGCAGTGGCGCCAAGCCCATCGGAAAGAACAGGCGATCGGCGAACACCGTGACCTGGAACGCCGCTGGATCGACCAGGTCGCTCGACGCGAGGCGCAACGGATTCCCAGCCTGGGTCGTCACCAGGTGCGCCACCGCGATCAGCAATGCAACCGAGTGAGTAAGCCGGCGCCGTGCCCTCATGTATGGCGCATTGTGCCATAGGTGCGAAAGGAGTGAGCGTCTGCTAGCGTCCTACCCACTCGGTTGCGCACCAGCGTCGTCTGCGGTCCGGTCCTGGCGGCCTGTCGTATACGACGGTGGATCACTCGCTGGGAACGACGCCTCCGACGCCTCGGTGACGAGGGAATCGCTGTTGGGCTCCTGCGCTTGCTCACCCTCCATGGGCCAGCGCGCCGCGGTACCTGGCGCCTTGCCGATTGTCGCCGCCCGGAGCACCTGGCGAAACTGCTCCCAGGGAATCGCCGGCCACAATTCGGTCCGGGCCGGAGCAGAGCCGCGCACGATCATCGCGACCTGCGCTGCAATCGTCTCGTCGGGAGCTTCAAAGATGTCAAGATAATCCCAAGGACCGAACGTCGCATAACTGGCAAGCCAGCGCGCTTGAGGGCACTCCGCTCGTAGGCGTTCAGCGACCAGATCACCAAGCGCGGCGAGCTCTCCCGGATTGGCCGCCGCTGGAGCAACTTCGGTCAACAGAATGAACACTGCCATGCTTATCCCCCCTCGTATCACAGGACAAACCGGTCGCCACCGTTGGATGTCTCCGGCTGGCGCGTGCCGGTGCACAGGTGATGCCAGACGGCCTCGTCGCTCCCCTCTCTGTGTGCACCGGGAATGGTATGCGCGTGCAATGTGCCAAGGGAATCCGGGGCAGCACGGCAGAGAAAACCTCCATACGAGTATCCTTGCAAGCGATTGGGCGAGACGTAACCGTGGGCTGTTAGGTGTCAGCCATCCGCAGCCAGGGCAAGCAATGCGATGCATCCCGCCCCACGAGGCGCTGATGAGTCATCGCTGATAGCCCAACGATTGGAATCCGGCAATCGATCGGCTGAGGAGTGAGGCAGAAATGAGCGAACCAGAACCGACGGTTGGAGAGGTCATGGTGGCACCGATCGCAACGGTCACGCCGGAGACTCCCGCCGACGTTGTGCGGCGCCGGCTTGAAGGCGAGACGCTGCGCTCGATGATTGTGGTTGAGGGGAAGCGGCCGGTGGGCATCGTCCGCTGGCGCGATCTTGGATCAGCGGCCGAGGGACGAACCGCCGGGGACGTGATGACGGCGGACATGCCCGTGGTGCGCGCGGATATGACTCTTACGGAGGCACGTGCGCTCGTTCATGATGGGGATGTCGACCTGATTCCCGTCGTCAACGACCAGGGCGAGCTGGTGGGAGAACTCCACCGCGCCCAGCTCGTCCTCATGGAGATCGAGCGCCCAGAGGCTGAGGGGCCGGTTGCGACCTCCGATCCGATCGATGTTGAACCAATCATCCACGTTGTGAGAGGGATGGACGTTGTCGGGGCCGACGGCGACAAGATCGGCGAGGTAGACGAGGTCACGCAAGACACACTCGGCCGGATCACGCACCTGGTGATCCGGAGAGGAGTGCTCATCAAGCATCGCAAACGCATTCCCGTTGATGCGATCGCCCAGATCGAAACGGATCGCATCTGGTTGAACATTACCGAAGAAGACGTCGATCGCTTGCCCGACCTTGCCTGAGGGGAAATGGACTCTCTTAGCGCGGATCTGATGCCAGAGCGGCACGCGGCGCGACCTCCCGCAGCGCGATATCGCGGCGCCACTGGGCGCCCTCGAAGGTGATAACCTCAACACCGGCATAGGCTCGCTCGCGAGCGCTGGCGAGGTCGGGCCCCGTACCGACCACCGTCAGCACGCGTCCACCCGCCGTCACGATGCGGCCATCGGCACCGCGTCGTGTGCCGGCATGGAAGACCAGCACGTCTTCAGGCACCCGGTCAAGACCGGAGATTGGCACTCCGGTTTGGTACGGCCCCGGATATCCACCGGAGGCAAGCACGACGCCGACTGCTGCTCGTACCGGTTGGGGAGGAGGGGCGATCGCTGCAAGCGTTCCGCGCGCAACTGCATCGAGAAGCATCACGAGGTCGGCATCCAGAATCGGCAAGACCACCTGTGCCTCGGGATCGCCAACGCGCGCGTTGAATTCAAGGACCTTCGGGCCGCTGGCGGTCAGCATCAGTCCCGCGTACAGCACTCCTTGCACCGGAGCGCCCCGCGCCGCCATCGCCCGGATGGTTGGTTCGAGGATCGCTGCCCGGATGGTCGCCATCAGCGCTGCATCAACTGCTGGCGGCGGAGCGTAGGCGCCCATCCCTCCCGTGTTCGGGCCGCGATCTCCATCGTAGACGCGTTTATAATCGCAGGCCGGTGGCAGCGGAATGATCGTCTCGCCATCGGTGAGAGCCAGCACCGAAACTTCCTGGCCCGTCAAATACTCTTCGATCACGACCGTGGCGCCAGCCTCTCCCAGCGCGCGATCCTCCAGAAACGCGGATAGCACCCGATAGGCCTCGTCGCTGTCGTTCGCGATGACGACGCCCTTCCCGGCGGCCAAGCCATCGGCCTTGATGACCACGGGCATGCCCATCTGCTCGCTGGCCACAAGCCCCTCGGCGACCGAAGTGACAACGGTAGCGCGCGCCGTCGGGATGTTAGCCTCCATCATCAGCGCCTTGGCCCACGCCTTGCTGCTCTCGATGCGCGTCGCGCTGGCCGACGGACCACAGACGGCCACCCCTTCGGCCCGAAGCCGGTCAGCAATGCCGAGCGCCAGCGGCTCTTCCGGGCCGACGACGACAAGATCAATGCGATGGGCGCGCACGGCCGCGACGATACCGTCGATATCGGAGGCACGCAGGGGAAGGTTCGTGGCGAGCGCCTCGGTTCCCGCGTTGCCAGGCGCGCAATAGAGCGCTTCTGCCAGCGGGCTTTGCGCGAGCTTCCACACCAGGGCGTGCTCCCGCGCCCCACCACCGACAACCAGAATTTTCATCCCCATCGTGCTCTCTCCCTCGTCCTCCGTCAATGTTCACACCAGATGATACGCGCTCATCATGAAGATGCTGAAGTCTG
>JBHOQQ010000195.1:0-28534 GCA_042408955.1 Thermomicrobiales bacterium | reverse complement strand
ATCGTCGCGAGCCTCAGCATTCCCTGGGGCCAATCGCGCGACGATGTTGGCGGATATCACCTCGTCTGGGCACGGGATCTCGTAGAGTCGGCTGGCGGTCTGCTCGCGATTGGCGCGGCTGAGGATGCCCAGCGGGTGCTGGCCTATCTCATTGCGACGCAGCAGCCAGATGGTCATTGGGTGCAGAACCAATGGCTGGATGGACGGCCCTTCTGGCAGGGCATTCAGCTTGATGAAGTCGGATTTCCCATCCTTTTGGCCAGCCTCCTGCGGGAACGCGGTGCCTTGGCAGATTTGGATGTCCGGCGCATGGTGCTGCGCGCCGCGCGCTATCTCGCCAGGAATGGGCCAGTGACCGATCAGGACCGCTGGGAAGAAGACCGGGGTTACAGCCCGTTCACCCTTGCAGTAGAGATAGCCGCCATGGTCTGCGCCGCGGATTTCCTTGACGAACCGGCTCGGACCTACGCACTGGAACTGGCGGATACCTGGAACAGCCAGATTGAGGCGTGGACCTATGTCACCGGCAGCGAGCTTGCTCGCCGGATTGGCGTCGATGGCTATTACGTCCGCATCGCACCGGATGAGCCCGGCGGCCTTGCCACACCTGGACAGCACCTCGTGTTGATCAAGAACCGGCCCTACCCATTAGCGAAAGAGCCTGCCTCGGAGGTAGTGAGCCTTGAATTCTTGGCCCTGGTGCGGTTTGGCCTGCGCCGCGCGGACGATCCGCGCATTGTGAACAGCCTGGCGGTGGCGGACGCCGTTCTGAAGGTCGAAACTCCCTCAGGCCCTGCGTGGCACCGCTATACGAGTGATGGCTACGGCGAGCATGACGACGGGAGCCCATTTGATGGCACCGGCACCGGCCGGGCCTGGCCCCTGCTCACGGGGGAGCGAGGCCATGTGGCCCTCATGCTCGGCGAGTCCGTCGAGCCCTACCTGCGTGCCATGGCGCGAATGGCGAGTAAGGGGGGCATGATTCCCGAGCAAGTGTGGGATGCGCCCGATATTCCTGCGCGCGGGTTGTTCTGCGGACGGCCCACCGGCGCGGCCATGCCCCTAGCCTGGGCGCACGCGGAATATCTCAAACTGGCAGCAAGCAGCGCGCTTGGCTATCCCTTCGACCGGCCGTGGCGTGTTTGGGAGCGGTATCGCGGCCTCGTACCCGAGGTCCCCTGGGTCTGCTGGCGTTTCACATCCCAAATACCGGTGATACCTACCGGCCACCAGTTGCGCCTGGAGCTACTCGCACCCGCGTGCGTGCGCTGGACGACCGATGGCTGGCAGAGCTGGCAAGATGATGTCACGCAGGACCGAGGCTTGGGTGTGCATGTGCTTGATCTCCCGGTGCGTGACCTGCCGACAGGCACACGCGTGGAATTCACCGTCTTCTGGCTCGAAGTGAACCGGTGGGAGGGCCGCAACTTCACCGTAGAGGTGCAACCAGCCGCGAATGAGTCCTCCCTAGGATGACGTCGTAGGGGGTGTAGTTGGGGCAGGCTGCTCAGGAGGATGCACGCTGCCGGCGCTTCCCTCAGGCCGCGGCCAGAGCGCTTCGATCAATGCCCAAGTGATGACAGCCGCCGGCACCGCCAGAAGCACGCCAATAATCCCGCGGAGCTCGATCCCCGCCAAGAGTGCCAGGAGCACAGCCGCAGGGGGTAACCCCACCGCATGGCCAAGCAACACCGGGGCGAGCACATGCGTTTCAAGATTCACAAGAATGATGTACAGCACGATCACGCCGAGGGTCTGTGGCCAGCCAATCGTGAGAGCGAGCGCACTGGCAAGCAGGATGGTCACCGCACCGCCGATATACGGAATCAGCTCCAGCACCGCCGCGATCGCCGCCAGCGATGCCGCGTACGGAATGCCAAGAATCCAGAGGCCGGTGCCCATCGCCAGGCCAAAAATCACGGCCAGGAGCACCTGTCCTCTCGCCCACGCTCCAATCCGGTGGCGTAAGGCGGCCTCGATCTCCGCGGCGCGGTGCTGCGCGGGGGGCGCAAGAAATCGGCTGAGCAACCGCTGCGTGGCCGTGGGATCAAGGGCGAAGAAATACGCAGTAACCAGCGTCGCGAACAACAGAACCAGCGTCTGTCCGACCGTGATCGTGATTGAGGTTAGGCGAGCCGCGGTCGATCCCGCGTGCGTGCTTATCTGGTTCGCTAGGTCAGCCAGCGAGAAGCCCCCGGCAGCGCCGGATGGTGCCAACCGGTTGAGCAGACGTTCAAGGCGGGCAGCATCCTTCGGCAGACGGTCTTCCAGCGTCAACAGCTCGGTCTGGATCACGGGCACGAGCACGATGGCTACACCAGCAAGGATGAGCAGAGCAATGCCAAACAACAACAACACACCAAGAGGGCGAGGAATGTGGCGCCGTTCTAGCCAGATGGTGGGCTGCTCGACTGCCGTCGCTAACAGAAGGGCGGCAAATACCACGATGAGGACATTCGCGAGGTGAATGCTCAGCCAGATCACGGTTACCGCTGCCAGAATCGACAGCAGGGTGCGCCGGTGAATGATGACATTCACGGTCGGAGGCATCTGCGCCTTGCCTCTCGATGAGACATGCTCCTCAATAGGAGCCACGGGCGAGATAGGCTTGCCCGTGGCCGGTGTTATACCGAATTGTGACGCCGTGAGTCGGCTACCTACGCGTTCTCGTCGCGGGCAACTCCAAGCACAGCACCGGTGGCCGCATCCACCGTTACTTCCTGGTCACCAATGCTGACATGGTAGACAAGGGTGCCGTTCTCGCGCTCAAGATCAACCGCTCCGAGCGGCCCCTGCGCCGCCGCTTGGGCAGCGGCGACGGCCTGGTTGACGGTGATGCTGGCCTGGGCCAACAGATCCTTCCCATCTTCTAACGTCCCTGGAGCAGCATCAGCTCCATCCGGACCACACTCCTGGTTCGCGCTCACATCGGGCGTTTGCTCGGCGGCAGTATCCTCAGCCTGGCCAGCATTGTCCGCCCCGTGGTCGTCGTCCTCCGTGGCGGTGGTATCCTCGTGGTCGTCCCCTTGCTGGTCGGCCTGTGCGCCCGCCTGCGTGTCCGTGTCCTGTCCCTGCTGATCCTCGTGATCAACCGCGTCGTTCTCTTGGGTGTCACAGGATTGCGATCCGGTTGCCGGTGACTGGCCGGAGGTTGCCGGTGTCGCCTGCAGCGGAGCGTGCCAGACTACCGATGACCTCGCGGGTGCAGCGTGAACGAGGGTAATCCCCCCGGTGAGCATGGCCGCACCAAGCAGCAAGGCCGCAAGCCAGCGACGTGACCGTTCTCTCGTAACCATCGCAACAGCACCTCCTCGCATGAAACACACTGTCGAACCGGCTCCAGCTCTCCTGCTGGACACATTCCACATTAGCGAGGCACCATGAATGAGCGGTGAACTGAATCTGGAATCACGATGAACTGTTGGGATCATGATCGCCTGGAGGGCGTTGCGCCTGCTCAGAGACGCGCGTTGACGCGTTGGGCGATGCAGCAGCGATCTCTCCGAGACGGCACACGGAAGAGGTGAGTAGAGTCCGGAGCATCTCCTCATGTCGTTGCAACAGCAGAATCTGTTGCTCTAGCTGGAGGAGAATCGCTTCCACCTCCTGCTCGGCCTTTTGGTTGATCTCGAAATCGTGCTCGGCGCGGAGCTCGGCATGGCGCCCTTGCAAGTTTTGCCCAACCATCAGCAAAGGCATGAGCATGATCTGAATGAAATTCGAGATAAACAGCCATAGGACGAAGGCCGGAGCTGGATCGAAGCGCAGGGGTTTGGGGGCGAGGAGATTCCATCCCAGCCAGAGGACACTCCAGGTAAAGATCAGCAGAAAGAAGCCGAAGCTTCCAACACGGTCGGTAACAAACAACGCGATCCGATCCAGCGCGGAAAAGGAGGCTTCAAATTCGGTGTTGACATTCCGTGCACGCGACCGGTTCCGGCGAACCGCCGGCAGTAAGTTTGCTAGGCGCGTTTCAATCTCACGGAGACGGTGCTCAGTCTCACGCAAGGCCTGATCCATCGTGACGTGGCTGGTCATTCTTTGCCGCCTCGGCTTCTCTCGAATTTCGTGATCTTCCTTGTCCTGACAGGATATCGCGCGGGTTAGGGCTGCTGCATAAGGATCATCATGACTGGCGAACCGAATCCGCTCACAAGGAGGAAGGGTCTTGGAAACGCGAGTGAGGCGCATGCACAAACCAGGCTAAGCAGGCAGGATGATCTCGACACGTGTTCCCTGGCCAAGCTTGCTAAAAAGATTGATGGTGCCGCCGTGGGCATCCACGATAGCCCGGCACAGCGCCAGCCCGAGGCCGGCACCTCCATGCTCGCGCACGCGTCCCGCGTCAACACGGTAGAAGCGCTCAAAAACATGAGGTTGGTGCTCCGGCGCGATCCCAATACCGGTGTCATGGACCCAGAGGCGAGCGTAATCGCCTTGGCGCTCACAGCCTATCTCGATTTCGCCGCCGGGAGGTGTCGCCGCCAGTGCGTTATCGAGCAGATTGGCCAGAACTTGCACGAGCAAGTCCTCATCCGCGACAACCTGGGTGGGTGACGAAGCGTCACGGAGGGTGACCTGCAGAGCGCTCGCCCGTGGAGCAAATTGCTCGATCACGAGGTGGATCGTATCGGCGAGATCAAACGGCTCCTTGGTTAGGGGCAGGCGGTCAGCGTCGGCTCGAGCCAGGGTGAGCAATCCGTGAACGATCGCGGTGAGCCGGTCAAGATCGTTACTGAGATCGCCCAGCGCTTCCCGATAGGCCTCGGCACCGCGTGGGCGGGCCAGTGCGAGATCGATTTGGGAGCGCATCAGCGCGAGTGGTGTGCGCAATTCGTGGGCAGCGTCGCCGGTAAACCGTCTCTGGCGCTCGAACGCCTCTTCAATCCGGGCGAGCATCGCGTTGAACGTCTGGACTAAGCGGCCGAGCTCGTCATCGGGCAGATCAAGGTGCAGCCGCGCCGAGAGGTCGGAGCCGCTCACGCGGGCGGCCAGCTCAGCAATGCTGACGACGGGCCGCAGCGCACGCCCTGCGAGCACATAGCCACTGGCCACAGCAACAACTAACACGAGCGGCACGGCCGCTAGGAGAGCGAGAAACAATTGATGGAGCGCTTCATCCGTCTCGCCGCGAAACAGCCCGACCTGCAACACGCCAGCAATCGCCGAT
Source organism: Thermomicrobiales bacterium (assembly GCA_042408955.1). Taxonomy (GTDB): domain Bacteria; phylum Chloroflexota; class Chloroflexia; order Thermomicrobiales; family UBA6265; genus CALGSZ01. The sequence goes on along the minus strand of JBHOQQ010000195.1, from coordinate 23,364 downwards.
CCGTGCAGCACCGGGACGGAGAGCAATCGTAGCGTTTCTCCGTCGATGGACGAGGACGTAAAGACCGTCCGACCTGCCAGCACGCGAGCAATGAGGTTGGAATCGGTCGGCAGACCATCAATCGCCGCGCTCGTGTCGCTGAGGACGCGGCCATCGGTGCCCAAGAGCCGGACGACATACTCACCCTGCTGGGAGTCGTGTTGCTCATCCAATGCAAGGATGGGCGTCGCTCCGTCGAAGCGAATCGCCGCGGCCGTCACGGCTGCCTGGCTTGCGAGCTGGTCATCGAATGCCTGGTAGAGGCGCCAGCGCAACCCCCAAAAGAGCGCTGCCGCAAACAGCACGAGCGTCGTTGCCACGAGTGCGGCATACCAGAGGCTAAGACGCCAGCGGATTGGCATAGCTTTCATGCAGCGGTGATCCTGAGGCGATAGCCGACGCCGCGTACCGTTTGGATGATTTCACCAGGATAGGGATCACCGAGCTTCTGGCGCAACTGGCGGATATGGACATCAATGACATTGGTGACGTTTGGGAAATCATAATCCCAAACATGCTCGGCAATCATCGTCCGCGTCACGACCTGATTTGGGTGACGCATGAGATACTCGAGGATCCGGAACGCTTTATTCGGCAGGGCAATTTCTTTGTTATCCCGCCAGACTCGCCGCGTTGCCGGGTCGAGCGTGAGGGGCCCAATCCGGAGGACTGGATCATGTGTTGCCGGAGGCCGGCGAGCGAGTGCACGGAGCCGCGCGGACAGCTCGGCAAACGCGAATGGCTTGACGAGGTAATCGTCCGCGCCCGCATCGAGTCCCGCGACACGGTCAGCGATGGCATCGCGCGCGGTGAGCAGCAAGATCGGGGTTTGGACGCGAGCGCGCCGCAGCTGACGGCAAACCGCAAGTCCGTTGATCCCGGGCAGCATGATATCCAGAATGATGGCATCGAAGGTGGCAGTAGCCACCCAATCGAGTGCCTCCTCCCCGCTGTGCGCCAAATCAACCGCGTGTCCCTCTTCGCTCAGGCTACGCTGGAGGAGTCGTGCCAGGCGTACTTCATCTTCAACAACCAGAATGCGCATCCACGCGAGTCCCCATCACCCCAACCTATTGCCTCGAGCTGCTCGCTCGCCATCGTGTGCTATGGTATCTGGCTAAGATGAAGCAATGATGAAGACCACGGCCGCTGAGTCCGCGCAGGGCTTGGCGGACTCAGCGTCTCGGGGACGGAAGCTCACTCCTGCCGTGGCCGGAAGCATCGTTCCTCACCCGCTTGCCATGTCAATCCCGTTGGATCGGCCTTTGGCGATGGGCACAACGCTGAAATCCCAGCAATTGGTCCACGCGGCAATGGAGCGCGTGGCAAAGGGCAGCGGAAACGTTGGGATTCTGACCCGGCTCAGATCTTAGCCGATGTCCGGGAACAGCAATGGAAGGAGCAAACCTCGGCCAGCGCTGCGGCCCGGCAATCTGGTCTTCACTCTGGCTCATGGACCGGTCCAAGCCGTTGCACGGGTGCTCGATGCCGTCGCGCGCCCGTCTGTTGGCCCATCAAACAGAAACTTGCCCGCTGCTAATCGAGAGTTTTCCCCGTGACTAAACCGCCAGCCACCGACTAGAGTATGCCGGGTCCTCGCCATCGGATTTTGCTGGCGAGGTCAGTGAGGTGCAGTGTGGTTTCGCGAGGAATGCTCAACGGGCGCGCGCACCATGCCCCGCTCACGCGGCTGGCCTATCTCTCCATCGCCGCTGCCGTGATCACCATGGGGCTCAAATTCGGCGCCTATCTGCTGACCGGATCGGTCGGCCTGCTCTCCGATGCCGTCGAATCCTCGGCAAATCTGGTCGCGGCAGTGACAGCGCTCTTTGCCCTGTGGTACGCGGCGCGTCCCGTGGACCGGAGCCATCCCTATGGCCATGGCAAGATCGAGTTTTTTGCCAGTGGCGTGGAAGGCGGCTTGGTCCTGGTCGCTGCGGGCGCGATCGGCTGGTATGGCATCCAACGCTTGATCTCGCCACGGCCGCTTGAGGCCCTTGGCGTCGGTATGGTCGTCTCGCTCGTCGCAACCGCGATCAACTTTGTGGTTGCCCGCGTCTTCCTGCGCGTCGCGCGCGAGAGGGGCTCTCTGGTGCTGGAGGCCGATGGCCGTCATCTGATGACAGATGTCTGGACTTCCCTTGGCGTGATTGTGGCGGTGACACTCGTCCGGCTAACCGGGCAAAACTGGATCGACCCAGCCATCGCCTTGCTCGTCGCGGCCAACATTGCCTGGACCGGGTTCGATCTGCTGCGCAAGTCGTTCGATGGGCTGATGGACCGGGCGCTGCCGGAGGCGACGCGGCAGGCGATCCGCGCCGCGATCGAGGCTGAATTACCTCCGGGCGCAACCTACCATGCGCTGCGCACGCGGCAATCCGGCGGCCAGCGGTTTGCCGATTTCCACTTGCTCGTGCCTGGCGATATGCCGGTGCGAGAGGCGCACCGGCTCGCGGAGCGCATCGAGACGGCGATTGCTCGCGTTGTTCCCGGTACCGAGACGACGATCCACTTTGAGCCCGTCGAAGAGCCGGCTGCCTGGCAGGACACCGCCAAGGTCCTCCTTGCGCGGGAATGAACCGCTGCCACCGACACGCCCACGCTCTCGTCCCAACTAATCCACCTCTAATTTTCGTCTCCTAGACTCGTAGGTGTGATGGCTGCCTGGCCTGGCCGTTCTCCAGAATGGCAAGGAATGTCCTGGCCAGATCGTAGACTGATGCTGATGGAGGATGATGTATGAAGCAACGACGAGGAATGCCGCGCGTCCAGGGCCTAGCTGATGGCGTGCCACTGGTGCGTACTGATCTTGGGTGGTGCCTTGGATTCGGACCGTGTGATCAGAGGAGCATCGTGTCATGACTCATCGCCGAGCGCTTATCGTTTCGCTGTTCGTCACGCTGATCGCTGGTATCGGTCTCTTGGTGGCGCGCGATGCGCTCGTGTCGAGCGAGCCCGCGCTCGATGACTCTCTGGTGACTGTTCAACTGCTGGAAGAGCGCCAAACACCGGATGATCCAGCGGTATCTGGCGGCGTGGCGCCGGGAAGTTTCCCCGACGCTGACGTTCATGCACGCGATTGGGATGACGACGACGCATGGGAGCAAACGCTCATCAGCAAACATCGCGAGCGCGATGATGACCACGAAAATGCCTGGGAGCATGACGACGACTAACGATCGCGCGGGGTACGCGCGAGAGCGCGCACGAAAGGCGGCACGGGCGCGCGCACTGACCGATCCTCTGGGCGCGAAGGGTTTCCGGCGATCGCGGCAGCGCATCGCTCGGGAAACCCGGGCACGGCGAGGAATCGTCGCCGCCGCCATCGCCTTCTTTCTGGCGTGCTTCGGCCTGATCGCCGCGCAAGGGATCGCCCAATCGGACCAGCCATCGAGTCAAGCGCCGCGAGCCGTTGCTGAGGTGTCAGCGTCCGGCACGACAGCATGGCCGCGGAGCAGCGCTGGTACGCGGACGCAACGGCCAAGCGCCCACGTGCGAACGCGTGCATCATGAACCGGACAACGATGCGCTCACATTTTTCGGCGATGGGGACGACGATCTCCATCGTCGGCGTGGAGATCAGCGCGCCAGCGCTACATGCAGCGCATGCCGTGGCGGTTCGCCTAGCGACGCAGTGGGACGCGCTCTTCAGCCGGTTCCGACCGGATAGCGAGTTGTCTCGCGTCAACCGGGCAGCGGGGAAGCCGGTGCAGGTTTCCCCGCTGTTTCTCGACGTGCTCGAGCTGGCCATCGCTGGCGTGCACTGGACTGGCGGGCGATTCAACCCAGCGGTTTTGCCCGCCCTTGAGGCGGCCGGGTATGACCGAGACTACGCGCATATCAAGCAAGCGGGACGGCGCGCGCTATTCACGGCGCTGGCGCACCGGACCGGCGGCCTTGACCAGCTTGACCAGATTGTGATTGACCGCGCTCGCGGCATGGTCTGCTTGCCGGCTGGCATGCGTCTCGATTTCGGCGGCATCGCGAAGGGGATCTTCGCGGATCGCCTGGCGGAGCATCTCAGCGATTGGCCCGGTGGCTGCGTGGATGCCGGTGGGGACATGCGCGTCTGGGGCGTGCCGCCGGATGGCGCGCACTGGCGGGTAGGGATCGAGCATCCGGCCTGGCCCGGTGATGATCTGCTGGTGGCGCAGGTGCTCCGCCCTGTCGCGTTCGGCGTGGCGACGTCTGGCTCCTACCGGCGGTGGTGGCGTGCGAACGGCCGTATCGCGCATCACCTGATCGATCCCGCGACCGGTCAGCCGCTGGCTGGTCCGATCGTTGCCGCGACCGTGTTCGCGCCATCGGCTGCCCTGGCCGAGGTGGCGGCGAAAGCGTTGCTCGTCGCCGCGTCGCGCGGGGAGCCGCTCTCAGCGGCTGGTTGCGCCCTGGCGGTCCTCATCGCGTCCGATGGCACGTGGACAGTCGTGGCAGGAGATGATCGAGATGCGGTGGCGTTTGCCTAAACCCAGGCAGCATGTGGTCCGGCCCGAGCCTGGGAGAGGCTTTACGGTGGCGATCCTGTATGGAGCGAGCGTGCTCACCATCGTGCTCGTGGCGTTCTCCGCGCTGACGGGTGCGTCGCTCAGTCCTTGGACCTGGTATCTCACGCGCGCTTCTGGCCTGGTCCTCTATGCGTTGATCTGGCTCGCGACCGTGCTCGGCCTGGGCTTGACCACGACGCTGCTCGACCGCTTTGGTGGCCGGGCGGTGCTCTTCAGCGTCCATGCCTACGCGACCGAGCTTGCCTACGGATTCCTTGCACTGCACCTGCTCACGCTCGCCGCCGACCAAGCGGTGCCGTTTGGCTTCATGGATCTGGTGGTGCCGTTCTCCTCTCCCTGGCTGGAGCCGTGGACGGGTTTCAGTATCCTTGCGGCCGCGCTCCTCGTGCTGGTTGGGGCCAGCTTCTCCGTCCGCTGGCTGATCGGGTTTCGTGGCTGGCGGCTCCTGCACTGGCTGACCTTCCCGCTCTATGGGTTAGCGCTGGCGCATGGCCTCGGCGCGGGAACTGACCGGAATGTTGGTTGGGTGCAGGGGATGTACCTCGCAACAGCGCTCTGCGTGGTCTGGCTGGCAAGCTACCGTGTGCTGCGTGGCGGGGCGCGCGTGGCTCTGCCCCAGCCACCGGCACAGCCGGTCCCACTCGACCGCCTGGCCCCGCGCACAACGCGGGCGATCTCGGCACGGCAGGAAGCGGCGCACGGGGCACCGTGGAATTTGCCATAAGTTTCGTGCGATCATGAAGTTATGGAGCCGAAATGGATGGCTCCCTCAGAGGTTCTGCCTCGCCGATGCGTGTCTTGCTGATTGAAGACGATCTCCGCCTCGCTCACATCATCGCCCGGGTGCTGGAACAGGAGCGCTTCGCCGTCGATCTCGCCGCGGATGGTGAGACTGGCCTGGACCTGGCCCTGACTGGCGCATACGACATCTTGATCGTCGACCGGATGCTGCCAGGTAAGGATGGGGTCGCCGTGATCAAAGCGCTGCGCGCCGAGCGCGTGGCGACGCCAGCACTCATGCTCACCGCTCGTAGTGAGTTACCTGAGCGGGTTGAGGGACTCGATGCTGGCGCCGACGATTATCTCGGGAAGCCGTTCGCGTTTCAGGAGCTCTTGGCGCGGCTCCGAGCGCTTGCCCGGCGAGCGGAGCGCCCGCTGGTGCCCGAGGTGGTGACGATCGGTGATGTCACGCTTGACCTCAGTGCTCATCTTGTGCGGCGCGACGGGCAGCCGGTCGAGCTGTCTCCCCGGGAATATGCCCTCCTGGAGACACTAGTGCGAAACCGCGGGCGAGTGCTTACCCGCGATCAGCTCCTTGAGCGTGTCTGGGGCTATGACGCCGATCCGCAAGGAAACGTGGTTGATCTCTATGTGCATTACCTGCGGCGTAAGCTCGATTCCGGGAAGAGTGATCGTGAATCGCTGATCCGCACCGTGCGTGGCGCGGGATACGTGATTCCGTAACCTGGCGAGGGTATCCGTGTTTTCCCCAATTGGCCGGCGGCTTGCCTTGCTCAACGCCGCCATTGTCGTCCTCGTGATCGCCCTGGTTGGTGGGAGCATGTTTGTCTTGCTCCAGCACATGCTGGTGCGGGAGGAGGATCGATCCCTCGTGGAGCGGGCTCGGGCAGCGGAGCAGTTTTGGTCCGATCTGTTTCTTCCAGGTCAGCCGGGTGTGGCGTCGTTGTCCGTAGCGACGGTTTCGCCCACGGGGGAAGATCGTCACGATGATGATCGCGGCGGGGAGCGTGAGCGAGAAGACCATGAAGCGCATGAGATCTTGCGCGGCGGCGATACGCTCCTGTTTGCATTCGATGCCACCGGCCAGCTTCTTGCCAACGAGCGTGGCGTCCCGATCCCCGGCTTACCGCTGCAGACGTCGGTGGCGGCGGCGCTGCAGGGGCGGACCGACACGCGCACGGTGCGCCTCGCGGACGAGATCGTCCGGGTCTATACCAGGCCAGTCGTGGTTGATGGCAGGATCGCCGGAGCGATTCAGGCAGCCCGTGGTCAGGCCCGGCACGAGACTGAGCTGCGGCTGGCTGGCCTGGTGAGCGCAATTGGGATCGGGATCGGGGGTGTGATCGCCGTTCCCGCCGGACTCTTTCTCGCGCGGCGGGCGATGCGGCCGATTGATGCGGCGTTTGCCAAGCAGCGCGCCTTCGTTGCCGATGCCTCGCATGAACTTCGTGCTCCCCTTACCCTGATTCGCGCCAATGCCGAGCTGGTCTCACGCCTTCCGGATGCGTCACCGGCGGTCAAAGAGGAAATCGCGAACATGCTCCAGGAACTCGATGGCATGAGCCGGCTGGTTGACGATCTGCTGCTCCTCGCCCGGCTCGATGACGCGGCGCTAACGCTCGACCGGCAACCGCTGGACCTCGCGGAGGCTGTCCAGCCAGTGGTTGCCGCGATGGAAGAAGTGGCTCGGGCTGCTGGACTTCGCGTGAGCCTGCGCATCGATCGACCTATCGTGGTGATAGGCGATGTGGCGCGCATCCGCCAGGAGCTGCGCAACCTGCTCGACAACGCGATTCACTATACCCCGGCTGGCGGCAAGATCGAGGTCGTGGTAGGACAGCGGAACGGACGCGGGCTGGTGCAGGTAAGCGATACGGGAATCGGCATCGCGCCGGAGGATCAGCCGCGCGTCTTTGACCGCTTCTTCCGGGCCGACCGGGCGAGGACCCGGTCAAGCGGCGGCACCGGGCTCGGCCTTGCGATCGCCCGCGCGATTGTGCTGGCTCACGGTGGAGGCATCGGGCTAGAGAGCGAGCTGGGCGTAGGCACGACCGTCTGGTTCACGTTGCCAGCTGCCGGCATGTCGGGACCCCACGCGATGCCTCATCGCGTGGGAACCCGTTAGCCTTCAGGATTCGTAGGTCCGATTCCCATCCCGTCATGGATGAGTGCGATGAATCGCGCCCCTACGGACACGTGGAGGCTGAAAGCGGACACCTGACGGCTGATGGCTCTGGATCAGCCGCCCAACTCAGCTTCGGGCGAGGCCTCCGGCGACGCCTCGGGGGAGGCCACCGGCGTGCCGCCGATCACCTTCTCACAGTCGTTGCTCGAATCAGCATCGTCCGGTGCCACGAAATCGCCATGCTGTTCATGCGCTGGCACCGCGTTCGCGCCGACTTCAATCAAGATGACCGGATTTGTCTCCGACGACGTGACGTGGCAAATCCGAACCTTCAGTGGCACAGGCGAGGCTAAAGGTGAAGCCACCGGCGATGCTTCTGGAGACGCAACTGGCGGGCCTCCAGTGGCCACCTCCTCGCAGTCACTGCTAGAGTCGGCATCCTCCGGCGCCACGAAGTCGCCATGGTGCTCATGGTCAGACACCACACGCTTGCTGACCTCGATGAGGCTGTAGGGGTAGTCGTCCAACCCTGTCACGTGGCAGATCCGTACCTTCGAGGTCGTGCGCTTTGTCTTATGCTCGCTTTTCTCGCCGCTGTCCTCACCATGACTGTCGTGGATATCGTCGTCCATGTGTGGCGGGGTGTCATCATTGCTGCTCTTGGCGTCTGAGCTTGCCGACTTGTGATCGCGATCATCGGACTGCTCTGGACCAGAATCACGATCGTCGCTCCTTGCGTCGCTCGGCCAATCCGCAGACAGCTCTCTGTCATCAGACGCGCTGCTGTCCTGGCCGTGCGTGTTTTCCGGGTGTTTATCGTCGTCATTGTGCCCGGCAGCGTCGCCACTCGGACGATCCTCTGCCTTGCCATGGTCCCGTTCGTCGTCACTCTCATCATCGTGGTCGCGATCGTCGCGCTTACTCTCCTTGTCATCATCCCTTCTAGCAGAAGTCGCGGCCGAATTGTGGTTACTTCCACCGTAGCTCAACGCTTGGACACCATGTCGGATCGAGAATGTGAGCATGAGGCCGACCGTAATGACTGCCAAAATGAATGTGAAACGTCGCATGTAGCGTCTCCCTTCCCCCGACAAACGCGACCAGCTGTCATCCAACCCCTGCCGCTGCAACGGCGGACATTCGATCCGCCAGCGCGCTACGACGAAGCCGGTGCAGTGCCCGCTCGCGCCCGGCGCGCTGTCTACGAGATCTTGCTCCATGATCCCGGCGGTGGACCAGAGGTCGTTGGATCTAGGTGCCATGATCCGATCGGTCCAGGTACCTGAGCATGGAGTCGCTCCTCGCCCAATCCTGGTGCAGGCACCGCGATTACGGGGCGGACTCGGCCAAGGACGCTGTCCAAGACGTTGGGCAGCTCACTCCAGTGCCCGCCAGGCCGCAATACCCATTCGGCACTTTGTGCAGATACTGCTGATGGTATGCCTCCGCCTCATAGAAGGGGCCGGCCGGGGCAATTTCGGTCGTGATCGGCGGGTAGCCGGCCCCGCGCAGCGCCTCGTCGTATCTGGTCCGCATCGCCTCCGCGGCGGCGCGCTGCGCTTCGCTCGTCGTGTAGATCGCCGAACGGTACTGTGTGCCGATGTCGTTCCCCTGGCGCATCCCCTGGGTAGGATCGTGGGATTCAAAGAAGATAGCCAGCAGCCGCTCATAGCTCATCTTGGCCGGATCGAAGACGACACGCACCGCTTCGGCATGGCCCGTCCTACCGGTGCAAACCTCGTCATACGTGGGAAAAGGAGTGTAGCCGCCCGTGTATCCAGCGGCCGTCGTATAAACGCCCTCTTGCTGCCAGAACAGGCGCTCGGCGCCCCAAAAGCAGCCAAGCGCAAAGATCGCGACGTCCAGCCCCTCCGGGAACGGTGGCTGGATCGGCGTGCCGAGCACGGCGTGGCGCTCGGGAATCGCGTAGGCTGGGCGGTCGCGTCCGGGCAACGCCTCGTCTCGCGTAATCATGCGCGTCTTGGCCCGTCCAAAGAGCACAGCCATCTCCTTTCAAACGGCGCGGCAGTCCGGCACATCAGCGATGCCGACTGCCCCATCGTCTCCTGTGGCCAGACGATGTCGCACCGCCTCGTGCGGCAAGCTTGCCGGCCGGATTGCGAACCTCCTCCGCCTGGCGAAGCCAGTCATTCAACGATACGCTACTCCTGCCATGCAGGATGCATGCCGGGACGTGATCCTCGATGCACACTGACGACCTGATTACGCGGACAGAGGAGTTCGTTCGCAAGCAGATGGCCAGGGCCGACCCCGCCCATGATTGGTGGCATGTGACGCGGGTGCGGCGCCTGGCTCGCCGGATCGCTGAGGAAGAGCCGGGACCAGTCAATTGGCTCGTCGTCGATCTCGCCGCCTTGCTGCACGATGTGGCCGATTGGAAGCTTGCTGGTGGCGATTTGGATGCAGCACCGCGCGCCGCTCGTGCATGGCTCGCATCGCAGGGAGCGGACCCAGCGCTCATCGAGCATGTCGCTGAGATTGTGGCCGGAGTGTCGTACCGGGGGATCGGCTTGCCGACCCCGATGCGGACGATCGAGGGAGCGGTGGTTCAGGACGCCGACCGTCTCGATGCGCTCGGCGCAATCGGCATCGCTCGCGCCTTTGCCTATGGCGGCGCGCGCGGCCGGCCATTGTACGATCCCACGATTCCACCCGTGGTGCATCACACTGCCGAGGCATACGCTCGCGGCGCTGGTCCGACGCTCAATCATTTTTATGAGAAGCTGCTCCACTTATCCGGCCGGATGCAAACGGAGACCGGCCGGCGCCTGGCGGCTGAGCGCCACCAGGTGTTGGAAGCCTTCATCGAGCGCTTTCTTGCTGAGTGGGAGGGACGCGACCTTGGTGAGGCACTGCGACGATGACGCGCGTTGTGGCGAGGCGCCCGTGGCCGGGAATGCACCGTACGTGTGGTAGGTCGATCCAACGCCATCCGTCTTGCAGCGCCGCGCTGCTTCAGGCATGATTCTTGCTGTCGCGATGGCAACGCGCGAGATCAGACACTTGCCAGGATGGCAACGGAGCGGCTGCGATGATCGGCGCTCCTGAGACAGATCCGGAACCGCCGCCGGCAGATCCCAACCGGATCACCTGGATGATTGCGCCATCAAGCGGGGCGCTTCCCCTTGGCACGCCTCGCCGGCGCCGCCGGATTGCTTCCGCGCGACCGCCGGCTCTCCCCGTCTCGGATTCATCGCTGCGAGAGCAAGAAGTGCGGCCGGCGTCCGCTTCTGCTGGCGCCACTGTGGATCGCCCGGTGCACGAGACGGTGGTTCTGCTCGTGGATGAGGACCAGCCGCGCAGCGAGTTATTGGCGGTGGTGCTTCAGGGTGAGGGATACCGCGTCGAGCAAGCTTCATCCGTTCAGGAGGCATTGCACCGGATCGGGCGGAACCGTCCTGCCTTGGTGATTATTGATGAGCGGTTGATCCATCAGGCGGGACACGTGAACGCGGAACTGCTCCAGCGCTGCGACCTGCCCATGGTGATCCTCGACCCCCGCGATCTGAGCCACCCGCTCGTTCCGCACGCAAAAGCGATCGGCAGCCCGCCGGATATTGCCCAGTTGCTCGACGTGGTGGCAGGGTTGACTGGCCAGCCGGCCAGGAGTACGCCAGACTCAGAAGGATGACTGGCGCTGCCGCACGTGGCCAAGCTGGTGAGTGACTGCTTGGGGCACGCGGCACGCACCCTGCCCTCATGCGGCAGGCTCGGCAGCACTCATTGGAGATCGTCTCAGGTCGCACGGAGCTTCAGGGAGCCTAGCGCGACGCTCGCCTCAATGGTCAGGGCTGGGGAGTCGCCCGCGACGGCCGCCATCGTCCAGAATCCGCCATCCCGCGTCACAAAGCCGCTCCCCGGATCGAGGCTGCCTAGCGTCGTGCGTGGCGTGATGCGGGCAGCCGTGGCACTGGGGACGCGAATCTCCACCGAGGCCATGCCGGTGGTGATGCGCGCCCGCAGATCGCGCAAAAGGGTGCCGCCGAAGTCCAGCACGAATGAGGCCGCCCCGCCTTCGATCACGATCTCATCGGTGTTAGTGTTTGCCAAGTTCAGCATCACCGTTTCAGCTGCGCCGGCCGTCAGATGAAGGCGCGACATCGGCCGCGGATTGGGCACAGAGAAATCGATGCGAATTTCGCCCGCACCATACTTGACCTCGACCTCGCTGAGGGGCACGCCACCAAGATCGCAGACGGTTTCATCAATCGCTCCGGCCTCGATCGTCAGTGCAAAGGGGCGAGCGGTGCCAAGGCGGAGATCGAAGCGTGGGGTTTGACTGAGCACGCCATACAGACGGTGCGATTGAGCGATGCGCGCGACACTCTCCTTCGTCTCCAAATGAAGCGGCACGCGTCCGCTTGGATCATCGTACGTCCCACTCACCCAGAGGTGCTCGTCCCCAGGGCTGATGCGTAGGCGGGCAGGGCCAACGGAGAGCCGCAGCGCAAGACTTTGACCCGGCGGATACGCTATCGCAATCGGTGTGATGCGGCTTTCTACCATGATCTTCTCCATCGTTTCGGCGCATGCGTAGCGCCACCGGCTCTCTGCCGAAAGGTACTCTATCAAAGCTGGACGGTGCTCAGCTCGAACGAAGATGATGCCGGACCGCCGGATCACCACAATCGCGCGGCGGGACGATTAGGTGCTCATGGCTTGCCGGTCAGCGGAGGGAGCTATCAGTCGTCGGCGATCAGCCGTCAGATGTCAGGCATCCGCGCGCTCTCCCTAGCCCGACGGTTAGGGCCCGGCAGCCCGCTCTAGCGCGGAGGCGTTCCGGCTCGTCTGGCCGCGAGGCGCTCGCGAATCTCCCGCGCTGCGAGGGTGGGGAGAAAGTGCGTCACCCGCACATCGCCGGTCCAGAGCTCGGTGACGACCTCGCGCGCAAGGCGGTCAAGCTCCTCTGGACTCCATGCGTCCCCGTAGGTGCGCTTTGCCTCGGCCGCAACACGGGCGATCATCGTTTCCTGGTCACTGATCAACGCAGTGGCGAGCATAACATGGTGCACAAGGGTCTCCTTTGCTGAGGGCCGCTCAGCGTCCTTACCTTGCCAGTGTTGGCGTCTCGGGTTCGTTACACGGTGTTGGGTGGCATAACGAAATCGTCACAAATGATGAGCGTGGAACCATGGCTGGGAGCTAGCACTGCACGAGCGCATGCGAAGCCTCTACGGTGATCCACAGATGGATTGGCGTTGTAATTGGCGGTGAATCAGCTCACGCAGCGCTTGGAGCTCAAAGGGCTTGGGGAGAAAGGCAACACCAGGAAGCTCGATATCGGCGTAATGGGCGCTGATGAGGATGATGGGAATCGCGATGCCTTGCTCCCGGAGGCGCTGGACAAGCACCAAACCATCCAAGTGTGGCATGCGGATGTCGCTGATGATCAGCGCCGGTTGCTCACCCGCGATCAAATCCAGGGCCTGCTGCCCATTGCGTGCGCGGGCAACGCGAAAGCCCTCGTCGGCAACGACGCGGCTAACCATCTCGATAATGGTGGCTTCATCATCGACCACCAGCACGAGCGGTGGCTGAACAGTGTCATCAGCATCCGGCGTGGCTTGGATATGGCCGCGGTGATTCGTCATACCGGCCCCTCTTCCCCTGGACATCCTAAAATCTGTACGGTGCTGCCGTCAATGAGCGCTCGCGGTGCTGGTCGATGCCCTGAACGATCAACCGGCCTCCGGCGAATCGCCAGCGCGGCTTTCGTCGCCATAGAACACCGCGCGCCGCCGTGTGACGAGCGCACCCGTCTCCTTGCTGCTGACGCCGTGCCAGCGAAGCACGCGGCGCACGAATTCCAGCCCGGCCTCGAATTCTGGTTGCACTACCTCGTCGGCTCCAGCCTCATCCAAGGTATCGCGCTCGGCCCCGCCAGCAGAGCGGGCAATGATCCGGATTCCTGGGTTGAGGCGCCGTGCTGTTTGGATTGCCATGCGCGCGGTGATCAGGTCAGGTGTCGCTATCGCCAGTGTGCGAGCGTGCTCGATGCCCGCTTGCCGAAGCAGCGCTTCTGAACCAGCATCACCGTAATATGCCTCGATGCCGAGTGAGCGAAGGTCACGCACGATGGCGGGATTGAGCTCGATCACCGTGTAGCGGAATCCCCTGCGCCGCAGCGCTTCGCCGAGCTCGCGCCCGACCCGGCCATAGCCGCAGATGATGACGTGGCGCGCTGGATAGGACGAATGCTCGCCTGCCCGAGGGTCGGCCCCGGCTTGGGCTTGCTCCTGGGCGTGGACTCCAGGCAGTGTCGCTGCCACCGCGATCAAGGTCGGGGCGAGCGCAAGCAGCGCGGGCACCAGCAGAATCGAGCCAATCGCGCCAGCGAGGATCAGCTCCCGCTGATGATCGGTAATGATCCCCTCGGCAAAACCAGCGCCGGCCAGGACGAAACTGAATTCTCCCATCTGCGCGAGGAGGATGGCGGCCAGCGTGGCGGTTCGGTGATCGACGCCAGCGGCCAGCAATGCTCCCCCGGTAATGACAAGCTTGCCGGCAACGAGCATGCCCAGGATTAGGCCCACGCTCGCGGCATTGGCGACAAGGGTCACCGGATCCAGCAGCATGCCGATGGCCACGAAGAAGAGCGAGGAAAAGACGTCCCGCAAGGGAATGATCTCTGCCAGCACGGCCACATGGAATTCCGACTCCGATACCACGATGCCGGCCAGGAATGCCCCGAGGGCAAACGAGAGCCCAGCGCGCTCGACCGCGATTGCGGTGCCCAAGGCAATCAGCACGATGGTCAGGAGGAAGAGCTCGCGTGAGCCGGTGGTGGCGACGGCGTAAAAGAGACGTGGCACCAGACGCGTGCCAAGGAGAATGACGAGCGTCAGCGCGGCCGCCGCGGTGAGCAGCGAGCGAAGCAGCGCCGGGCCGAGATCGTGCTGGCTGCCAGCGAGCAGCGGCAGCAGCGCGAGCATGACGACCAGGCTCAGATCCTGGACAATGCCTAGGCCGAGCGCGACCCTCCCGTGGGGACTCTCAGCTTCTCCCCGGCCCACCAGCAGCTTGATCGCCACAATCGAGCTAGAGATGGCGAAGGCTCCCCCGAGAAGCAGCGCCGCTGGCCAGGACCAGTCCAGAAGCAACCCGGCTCCCGTGCCCAGCACGATGGTGAGGGGTATCTGGATGCCACCGCTGATCAGGGAGATCCGCTGAACGCGGCGCAGCTCGTTGAGCGAGAACTCAACGCCGAGCGCAAACATCAGAAAGGCAACACCAAGGTTGGCCAGGGCATCAACACGCTCGCGGTCGGCGACGAACCCAGGCGTGTTGGGACCGATCAGCACGCCAGCGACGATGTAGCCGGCCAGCACAGGCAAGCCCAGGCGTTGGGCGATGACGCCACCAGCGAAGGCAGCACCGAGCGCCAGCACGAGATCAATGAGGAAGCCAACATCTTCCACGCCGATACCATGCCTCCTTGATGCGGCTATGCGATGAGTTGGGTTCTCACGCGATGTCTCATCGCGTGGGGTCTTGAAGCGCGCCAGTGACCGCCGCTCACGCAGGACGTGAGGCAAGCAAAGCCGCGCTCGGTCAGCACTTGTGGTTATACCCGTTACCAGCCCAGAAGGCGGGCGGCGGTGCGGACGGTCAGCAAGGCCAGAATGAGCCAAATCGCGACAATGATGCCTGTGCCGAGCCAGCCGACGGGTGGTACGATCCGTTCACCTGCGGCAACCCTGGCTCGCGCGTCCATGAGAATGGCAGCCGGGATGAGCCGGCGAAGGAGCGCAATGCCGAGCGGCAGCAGGATGAGATCGTCGAGCACGCCCAAGACCGGGATGGGGTCCGGAATGAGGTCGAGGGGGCTCATCGCGTAACCCACGACGCAGAACGCAAGAACTTTGGCATACCATGGGGTGCGCGGATCACGCAATGCCAGGACCAAAGCGGTCAGCTCAGAGCGCAGCGGGCGATGGGAGTCGCCGGTCGACGCTTCCTGACTCATAGTGTATATCTCTCCTGGCTGACAAGCAGCAGCATTGAACCCGAATTCTTGGCCCCCTGGCATCCAGCGTCATCGGGAAACGCCATTCGACGGGCGAGGCGCTTTCAATGGTACTTCCGAACGATGCCGCGCGCGACTCCACGATTGAACGGCTGCGAGTTTCGAACCTTGGACACCGGCTGCGGTCCGTTGCCGATGCTTTGCCGGTACTGATCGCCTACGTCGGGCCAGACGAGCGGTACCGCTTCGTCAATCTCGCCTATGAGCAATGGTTCGGGCGATCGCGAGAGGACATCATCGGACAGACCGTGGCCGAGATCATCGGCTCCGAGGCCTATGCCGCCGTTCAGCAGTTCCTGCAACGTGCATTGGCCGGGGAAGTAGTGACCTACGAGCGGGAGATCACCTATCGCTCGGCTGGTAACCGTTTCGTGCGGGTGACGCACATCCCAGATGCCGACGACGGCAGCATCTACGGTTGCTTCACCCTTGTCGTCGATATCACCGGCGCTTGGCGCGTGCGCGAGGCGCTCGCACGGGCGAACGAGCGATTCGCGCTTGCGACAGAGGCGGTCGGATCACTTATCTACGACTGGGATCCCCACAGTGATACCGTTTGGAGGAGCCGGGGCCTGCGCGATCTCGTCGGGTATGACCCGGCCGAGGTACCCGCTCAGGCTCAGTGGTGGGAATCGCTGGTACATCCTGACGATCGCGACATCGTGACGGGGCGCCATGCCAGCCGCGTGCCGGAAGGAGACCGCTTTGCGCGGGAATATCGTGTGCGGCACCGGGATGGACGCTGGCTCCATGTTTGGGAGCACGGTGTCATCGTCCGGAATGTCCGGGGTGAGCCAGTTCGCGTCGTGGGAAATGTCTTCGATGTCACTGAGCGGAAGCGCGCTGAGGAAGGACAGCGCTTTTTGGCCGAGGCAGGCGAAGCGCTGGCCGCCTCGCTGGACATTGAAGAAACGCTCCAGACCGTTGCGCAGCTTGCGGTGACCGGTCTTGCCGACTGGTGCACGGTGCATCTGGTGCAACCGGATTCGACCGTTGTCCAGGTGGCAGTAGCACACCGTGATCCAGCATTGGTGCAGTGGGCACGGGAAATTCAGCGACGCTTCCCGTTCAATCCTGACGCGCCACACGGAGTGGCTCGCGTGTTGCGGACGGGGAAAGTGGAGCACTATCCCGAGATCACGCCGGCGATGATCGACACGGCAACTGGTGCCGCTGAGCTGCGCGAGGTCGTGCGAGCGGCCGGGTTGACCTCGGCTATGATCGTGCCGATGATCGCGCGGGGGGCCACGATCGGTGCCATCGCGTTCTACAGCGCGGAATCCGGTCATCGCTACACGGCCGCAGACCTCGCCCTTGCGCAGGACGTCGCCCGGCGGGCGGCAATTGCGGTCGACAACGCGCTCCTCTTCGCCCGGGCTCATGCTGCCGAGGCACGCTTTCGCGCATTGTTTGAGCAAGCGCCCGACGCCGTGCTGGTGAGTACTGCCGATGGACGCTACGTCGAGGCAAATCCGGCCGCGACCGCCCTTCTCGGGTACAGCCGGGAGGAGTTTCTCCGCATGCGCGTCGGCGATTTGTCGCCGAATCCTGATGAGGCACGGGAGGGATTTGGCAGGCTGCGCGAATCAGGGTCTTGGCGCGGTGAGGTGCAGGTGCGCCGAAAGGATGGAGCGCTCGTGCCAGTGGAAGCCTGGACGGCCAGCGTCGAGCTGCCCACAGGGCAGGTGTTTCTCTCGGCGCTTCGCGATATCTCACTGCGGAAAGCGCACGAGCGCTTTGAGCAAGAGCTGCTGGCCGATCTGGCCCACGACCTCAAGAATCCCCTCGCGGCGACGCGTGTCCAGGCGCAGCTCATGAGGCGGAGGCTGCGCGGGCATCGGCTGCCGCCCGCGGCGCTGGACGAGGCGCTGGCGGTGATCGAAGACAACACCGCGCGGATGGCGCGACGCATCGATGAGCTGAGCGACATTGCCCGCTTGCGTGCCGGCCGGTCCTTGGAGCTTCGCCGGACACCGGTGGATCTCGGCGCGCTCATTCGCCCGTTGATCGCCGCGCATCAGCAAACCACCGAGCGCCATCAGGTGACCCTGCTGGCGCCGCCAGAGCCGCTGATCGGCATGTGGGATGCTTCCCGCCTGGAGCGCGTGATCGACAATCTCCTCGCCAACGCGATCAAATACAGCCCAGCCGGTAGCAGTGTGGAAGTCGTGCTTGAACACAGCGCGCACGGAGGCATCGCCTGGGCAATCCTGTCCGTGAAGGACCACGGTATCGGCATTCCCGCGGCGGATTTGCCTGCGGTCTTCGACCGGTTTTACCGGGGGCGCAATGTGACGTCCCGTTCGAGTGGCGCAGGAATCGGACTCGCGGGTGCCCGGCAGATCGTTGAACAGCACGGAGGCACGATTACCGTGGAAAGCATTGAAGGACACGGAAGCACCTTCGCCGTGCGCTTGCCACTGAGTCCTCCGCCTGCCTAACGCGTCGTTCCCGCCAAGTGGCTCGAACAAATTGGCACGATTCTTGCTCCTCTGCAGTGTCCTGCGCTCTGAGGCGGGATGCAGCGAGGCGAGCCCGTCAGCATGCCAACAAAGGCTCACGTGAGCAGCGCGTGTCAACCGGCCGATAGACGGCTAGGGATGATCCTGATGCGAGCGATCTTGGTGGCCGATGATGAGCGTGGGTTGACCGATGCGCTTGCCGACGCCTTGATCGAAGAAGGCTATCGGGTGCGGCGAGCCTACGGTGGTCGTGAGGCGCTTGCGGCCCTTGCCGAGGAGCAACCGGATCTGATGATCTGTGATATTCGGATGCCCGATATTGATGGCCTGACGATCGCCCGCCGCCTGCAGGAGCGTGGCGCATCCATCCCCATCATGCTCATGAGCGCCCATTATCAGGGCGCGCCACTCCCAAATGTGGTCTTCATTAGTAAGCCGTTTAACCTCGAAGAGGTGTTAGCGGTCATCAATCGCATCCTCGCTTGAGCTACCCAGAATGCTCTCTCCCACCTTGGGCGAATTCCTTGCTCGTCAGTCATTGGGGGGTGAGGATTCCTCTTGCTAGGTCGTGCACGATCGGCTACGATCCGCCGGGGACACGGATGGTAATCTTCCTCAAGTGCGGCGCAGGAGGAGGACAGTGGATCGTGCCACGGCACTTCCGGGAGGATCGCATGTCCTCATCGTGGACGATCTCCCCGAATTCCTTGAAGTGGTTCAGACTCTCCTCGACGATGAAGGCGTGCGCGTCACAACCGCGACGATGCCGCCCGATGATCTTGAAGACGTCCTGGCGCTTGCTCCCGACGCGATCGTACTGGACTTTCTTATCGCTGGTACCGAAATCGGCTGTGCCTTCCTGGAGCGCCTCAAAAGCGACCCGCGCACTGCGCCCATCCCGGTTGTGGTTTGCACTGCAGCGGCTCGTCTCGTTGAGCGCATGGCTGATGAACTGACCGCGTGGAATTGCCGGGTGCTGCCAAAGCCCTTCGAGCTTGAGGATCTCCTGAGCGCGCTGGCGGTCAGCCTCAGCCAGCGCGCTCGCAAGGATGACAGCGAGGGGCGGTTCCCGGCTCCGCTGGGACGATAACGGGATGGCGCCAGTAGATTTCGAAGACGATGATTGATTCCGCCTAGAACTTCGCGTTGAAGAGCGCCCAACGCAGGAAATACAGCAGAAACGCAAAGGCGACGACGTAAACGGCGGGATGAACCTCCCTCGCTTTGCCGCGAGCAAGCTTGACGAGCACGTAACTGATAAAGCCCGCGCCGATGCCGTTCGTGATGCTGAAGGTCAATGGCATCAGCATCATGGTCAGCATTACAGGGAATCCTTCCTCCAGATCGGTAAAGGTGATGCCGCGCTGCCAGGCACTGATGTTTCCCGCTGCCACGTCTTGCGATTCCGAGAGGATGCCGATCATCAGGAAGCCAACGAAGATGAGCGCAGGAGCGGTGGCAGCTTGGGGAATAGCTTGCACCAAGCTGACGAAGGGCAGAGCAAGCAGGAAGAGCAGACCCGTGACGACCGACACTAGCCCGGTTCGTCCACCAACTTCCACACCAGCCGCCGACTCGATGTAACTTGTGGCTGATGAGGCGCTCACCACCCCACCTGCCACGGCGGCAAGAGAATCGACGAGCAGTGGCTTATTCACGTCAGGAAATTCGCCGCGCTCATCGAGGTAACCGGCCTGGCTTCCGACGCCGACGAGCGTGCCCATCGTATCGAAGAAATCCGACAGCATCAGGCTGAACACTGCCAACAGCGCGGACAGGAAGCCAAGCTTACTCCAGTATCCGAAGCTGAAGTCTCCAATGAGCGCGAAGCTCGGTCCGGACCAGGGATCATCAGGCCAGGTGGCAACATCGCCTGGAACGATAAACGCAACCACCGTGGCGGCAATCATCCCAATCAGAATGGAAGCCCGTATGCCGCGCGCATACAGCACGATCATCAAGCCCAGGCCCACGATCGTGACAAAGATCGGCCAGGTGTTCAGCGGGGCAAGCTCAAGGACACTACCCACCGTGTTGGTCGGACCGGGAAGGAAGCGGATCATGCCGGCGTTGACGAGCCCGATGAAAAAGATGAAGAAGCCAATGCCGACCGCGATGCCCTTTTTGAGCGCCAGTGGCACTGCATCCATCACCACTTGCCGAATCCCAAGAAGAACGAGGACTGTGATGATGAGCCCTTCTGTCACGATGACGCCCATGGCTTCAGGGAAGGTGAGACCCATCGACCCGGCAAGGGAGAACGCGACAGCGGCATTCAGGCCAAGCCCTGGTGCGATGGCGATGGCGCGGTTGGCGTAGAGCCCCATCGCCAGCGTCATGATGCCGGCGACGAGGCAGGTTACCGTGGCAACCTCGCGGACAGGCAGGCCAGGAGCCCACCCTTCTGGACCCTGGCGCCCCAAAATCGCGGGATTGACCGCGATGATGTACGCCATCACCATGAACGTCGTAATGCCTGCCAGAATCTCGGTGCGGACGGTCGTGCCATACTGGCGTAAGTGAAAATACCGTTCGAGGAATCCGCCTTCACCTGGCCCGGCTGGCTGTGCAACCACGCCGCTGATCCCCTGGCTCATGACACCCTCCCCTGGTGATGCTGAAGACGTGCGCTGGCGCTTTACGAGCGTCTATTGTCGCCAGAAAGGGGGCTGGGAAGCTACAAGCTATGAGCATTCAGCCGTCAGCCGTCGGGGGTCAGATGGGGGCTGGGGGCCGGTGTGGGGCTAGGGGCTAGGGGCTGGGGATGAGGGAAGCTCCGAGCTTCGAGCCACGAGCCATTCGTCGGGGAGGCACCGGTGGCTTCCCGCGCCGTCGAGAGCGAGCCGATCGCCCAGAGCCAATCGCCGGGAGGGGCGCGACGCATTGTGCCCGTCCGGCCCCTATGCGTCCGACGGCACCGCGCGATGGGGCCGAGCCGCGTGTCCCGGGCACAGCGAGGGAGCGGGTGGTGCGCCCCGCGCTCGCACCCCGCGCGATGCCCTCTGCTGGATGTGGGCTGAACGGGCGCGATAAGTCACGCGCCGACTGGCCATCGGCTCATCCCTGATGGCTGAAAGCTGACGGCTGATCACTTCCCGATCCCTGACCCCTGACTCCTGGGGAGGGCACCGGTCCTGCCCCGACCGAATGATGGGAGGGCGCGGTCACACACCTACCGACCCCTGCCTCCCGACTCCTCCCCAGCCCCCTAACCGGACTCCCGAGGGCTTACGACTCCCACTGCACCCCGCAGGCGAGCGCATAGCCGGTGCGCTCAGTCCACCGGCGAAGCTCAGCGAGCTCGTCCTCTTCGACGACGAACTGGGTCTTGCAACTGGGGCAGATCACGGCATAGGCGCAGTCGCCACGTGTCTCGCACCATTCGATGACGGAGCCGAAGGTGTGGCAGGCGCCTTCACACAGATGGGCCAGAATCTTCCGGATGGTCGGACTGACGAATTCGGCAGGCTCGGGTAGGTCGAAGCGGACGGCGTCGGACATGGCATACCTCCCCTTGGCGCTGGCGCCGCCAGGCCCGGGCGGCGCCCGGTGGGTATCACAGGATACGCATCGCGCCCCGGTTGTGCAACATTTAGGCGTATTGGTCGCACGCGCCGCCGCTCCTTTGCGCAGCGCGTTGCGCGATGGCAGCCACGGGTGGGTGCTCTCTCCCTGGCGTGGAGGTATCACGAAGTGCTATCAGCGGTTGGTTGCAGGCAGCGCGCCGTGAAGCACCATCTGGTGAGGCGCTTTGGCGCAAGCACACGGGGTAAAATGTGCAAAACGACTTCTAAACGCTTATCGGCTTGCTCAGAGAAGCCGCGGATACGCTGATAATTGAGCGATGTCCCTCGTCTTCTGATCCAGCGCCGTTCATCCGGCGGTGAGACGCTCGCGCTCGGTGAGGATCAGTTCGAGCAGGTGCTGGATCTCCTGCCTGCGGTCAGGGAATTGCTGGAGGTACCGCTGCGTCTGGGCGGAGATCATGTCTAGTGCGTCCTTTGCCGTTGGATCACTGCCGCTCTGCCAGAAGGGATCACGCAGCTCAGCGGTGAGGACTGCGATGTCCGCTGTCGCATCGCGGTGCTGGCCGAGCACGGCGAGCACCAGGACGGCATGGGCTGCTGGGAGATGCGGATCGAGCGCGATCGCCCGGCGGGCCAGTGTCTCGGCCAGCGCCGGGTCGTCTGCAAGCACGGCGAGCGAGGCGAGCCGCTCGTAGATCTGAGGGTACTGGAACGTCTGAGCAAGCTCCGGAGGCATGGCGTCGAGTTGCCGCGCGAACGTGGGGAGAAGGGTTCGCACCGGCCCCGCATGATCGGCTGATTGGTCAAAGTACGCCTGCAGATCACTCAAAGCCAGCCGGACATAGGCGAGCCGCTCTTGGGGAGGCAGGGCGGCGGTCAGGTCGAAGAAGCGGGCGTAGGCGGCGTCACTGCCTACCGCGTCGCCCCCGGCTAGCCGGGCCAAGCCAAGCGATGCCCAGACGCGCGGATCCTGCGGAGCGATGTCGCTGGCGCGCGTTAGCTGCTCAATCGCCCCGGCAGCGTCCCCTTCGCGCAGGAGGACAGCAGCCAGACCACGAAGCGATGGGGAGTGCTCGGGATTGGTGGCCAGGGCCGCTTCGTAGGCGGCGCGTGCTGCGCTCAGATCGCCTTGTGCGAGCGCCGTGTCGCCTTGCGCGCGGGACCGCTCCTCACGGCAATAGGTGGCGTCGTGCGCCGCCGTGCTTTGCATCAGTGCTTGCTCACGCGCGGTCAGCCCATCGATCTTCTGCTGGTACTGTGCGACGAGCTGATCATTGCCGGTAATGAGCGCGACGAATTGCGCGACGAAATACACGGTCCGCGCTGCTCCGATTTCTTCCACCGTGGTGATTGGCTGAGCTTCGATCTCGGCAATCGCAGCATCAAGCGCCGCGAGAAACTCGTCCGCCATCTGTTGAACCTGGCTCTTGTCGGCTGCGAAAAAGTAGTGCCAGCTCCATTCCCATTCGAGCGCTTCGACGAGCGCGGCGTGAGCTTGCAAGCGGTCCAGCCGTGAGGCTCCGGAACCGTCTGCCAGCACGCGCCCGGCCCAATCGCGCACCTGAGCCGTATCCGCGAGGATACGCTCACCATCGGCAAGAAACTGGGAATCCTGCGGATTTGCGACGGGAAAGCCATAAAGGGCGCTGAGCGAGTTGTAGATCAGATTTGCCCGCGCTTCATAAGCAAGAGCAAGGGCTGCCCAGGCGGCAGGATCATCGCGGCGAAGCTCGCTCGCGATGATCCGCCGTGCTTCGATCGCGTCGCCGAGCGCCTCCGCAGCGCTATCCCGGCGCTGGCGATCCTTTGGCCAGAGCTGCTGGCTTTTCGCAAAGGTGAACAGGTCTCCGGCCCGGAGCGCGGAGCTATCAGCAATCGTCGCTTGTGACCGGAGCCAGGCATAGTCAGCCAGGTCGAG
>JBHOQQ010000194.1:0-21863 GCA_042408955.1 Thermomicrobiales bacterium | reverse complement strand
AGCGAGGCGAGGGCAATAATGATGGCCAGCGCTGCGCCGCGCCCGAAATCCAGCTTCTTGAAGCTCTCAACCCAGGTGAAGTAGGTCAACATCGTGGTGGCGGTTCCGGGACCGCCTTGCGTCAGCGAGTAGGTAATGTCGAAATTCGTGATCGCCATCAGCAGCTCGAAGAGCGCGACGATGACCAGCATCGGCCGGATGCCCGGGAGCGTGACGGACCAGAAGCGATCTATCGTTCCGGCCCCGTCCACCGATGCCGCGTCGTAGAGGTCTTGCGGGATTGCTTGCAACGCTGCCAGCAGGAAGATCGAGGTCAAGGGGAGTTGCGCCCAGATAAAGACCACCACTACCGCCAGGCGCGCCAGATTCGGCGTGGTCAACCACTGAATGTAGCGATCAATGATCCCAAGCGAATAGAGGAAGGCATTGAGGGCCCCCCAGCTATCGAGGAAGATCCATTTCCAAATCAAGCCGGCGACCGTCGCGGGAATCGCCCAGGGCAGGAGCATCCCGACGCGCAGCGCCGTATTCCCGAAAAACGGCTCACTGAGCAGGAGCGCAACGAGCACGCCAAGGACCAGTAGCGCCGGCACGCTCACCACGGCGAACCAGATGGTGGTCCTTGCCGCGTCGGCAAAATAGGGGCTATTGAGCACATCGCGGTAGTTCTCCAAGCCGACGTATTGCGGTGGAAAGATGGGAGATTCGATGCGCGTGCTCTCGTAGATGGCGCGGCCGAAGGAATAGACGGTAAAGATGGCAATGATCAAGAAGACCGGGGCAGCCATGGCGACGCCGGTCCAGGCGTTGCCACCGTACGGCCGCCGCCGTCTGGCTTGCCGCCCTGCCGTGATCTGTTGACCAATGACTCCTGGCCGCGCCATAACCGCTCCGGTCCTCGTAGCATCCGTCCTCACCGACCCGGCGCTCGGGCCGGATTGACCGTGATCGCCGTGCCCGCTCTGGCAGCATGGAGATGGAATCTCAGGCGCCAGAACGGGCCACGTGGGTACTAGCTAACCTTCCACGCGCTGCTTCAGCTCGTTCCACTGATCGGCGGCCTGCTTCAGGGCATCATCGACGCTGATTTCTCCAGCCAGCGCCTGGCCGAGCAGTGGATGGAACCCTTCGCTCCAGATGCCATACCAGATGGCTTGCCGCCGGGCCCGGGCGAGATTGAGCTGCTGCAACCAGAGATCAACATCGATCCACTTCGAGAATGCCTCGCGCACCTCGGGGTCATCGAAGAGCGGTTTCTGGCCGAAGCCCAGGCCTTGTTCCACCGCCCAGCGCTTGGCCACCGGGTATTGCCCGTCGACCTCCCCGCCGAAGTACTGGATGAACTTGCCGCAGGCATCAATCACTTCTTGGCCGCGGTCCACTGCCATCTGGGTCATATTGTAGAACTTGGCAAATCCATAGCACTCGTGCGTCTCGCCCGGCATGAGGGCAATCTTGAATTGCCCGGCCAGGGGTGATGTCGCGGCGTTGTTGAGCGCGGCGAGGTTGTAGTTGAACATCACCGTGAAGACGTGCTGGCCCGTGTTCATCGCCTTCACGATGTCGGTCTCGTGCGGCAGAATCGTGAGGATCTGGTGCTCGTTCTTGGCTTCGACGAGCCAGCGGAACTGCTTGGCTGCCGCACTTTCCGGATCGGTCCAGAGCGGGTTCTTCTGCTCGTCAATGAGCTCACCGCCCCGCCCGAAGACCATGCTCGCGAACGCCTCGCTCACGTTGGGGAGGGTGTTGGCGAACTCGTAGACAAAGGGATATTGAATTCCCCGCTCTTTGAGCTGAAGTGATTGCTCGGTCACTTCTTCCCACGTCTGCGGCGGCGCGGAGATCCCAGCGTCTTCCAGGATCTTGGCGTTGTACATAAAGGTGATAGTGTCCGCGTAGTAGGGCAGACCGTAGACCTTGCCCTGATAGGTCATATCCTGCCAGGCGAAGCCCAGCACCTTGTCCTGGTAGCTCTTCGCCCAATCAAAATAGTCTTCCAGCGGCACCACCCAGCCAGCGGCCGCGAACTCCTCCAGCCAGTTTCCGCCGTTGTACGTGACATCGGTCGGCGTCTTGGACCGGAACCGGTTGACCATGGTCTCATGGAACTGCGGCCAGGCAAAGTCGCTGAGCTTGACCGTAATGTCCGGGTAGTTCTCCTGGAAGCGATTGATATTGTCCTGAATGATATCGACCGCGTAATTCCAGACGGTGAAATCCAGTTGGACCGCTGCGGCGGCGCCACGCGGTGAGCGCAGGAGCGCTGGTGCGGCCATGGCCGCGGCTGCTCCCCCCACAAAGGCCCGGCGAGTTAGTGTCCGCTTGGAAACAGCTTGCGTGCGCTCGGTCATTGCGCGGTTCCTCCTTTCGGCCTGATACCTGTGCTCACGGCGTACGGTGAAACGACCAACGTGCTAACGCGGACGGGTCGATTCGCGAATCAACAACGTTGTCTCAAGTGTTCGCACCTCCCTTTCTTCCGGCATGCGGATGCGTCGGAGCGCTAGCTCTACCGCCGCGCGGCCAGCTGCCGCCACGGGCAAATCGACGGTCGTGAGCGCCGGTGTCGCATAGCGAACGAAATCGGGATTGCCAAATGCCACGAGGGAAAGATCGTCTGGCACACGCACTCCCGCGCGCGCCAAGAACCGCAGCGCCCCGAGTGCCATGGCATCGCCGCCGACAAAGACGGCGGATGGGCGCTGTTTCCAGAGCTCGGCCATCAAGCGCTCGCCGCTCTCGAAGGAGTAATCCCCTTCGAGCACGAGCGCGGGATCAAAAGGAATACCGGCCTCGGCCAGCGCAGCTTCGTATCCGCGCCGGCGCTGTTGCCCGGTGAAGCGGTGAGGAGGTCCGGCGAGATGGCCGATCCGCGTATGACCCAGCACGATCAGATGGCGCGTCGCCTGCCGCCCACCGCCGAAGTGATCGAACCAGACTGCAGAAAGCGGAGCATCTGGCGGCAGTTGCCGGTTGATCGCGACCACGGGTGTGCCGCTGGCTTGCGCTTGGAAGATGTGGTCGTTGGTGATATTGAGGTACGACACTGAGAAGAGCACGAGCGCGTCGACTTGCTTGGCCCGCATCAGTTCGATGGCACGGCGCTCAGCCTCGACATCATCCGCCGCGGCCAGCAGCAGGCTATAGCCGGCTTCCCGGCAGGCAGCTTCCGCGCCGATCGTGACCGGCGGGTAGAGCGAGTTCGTGACTTCGCTGATGATGAGCCCGATCGTCGCCGTCCGGTTGGTCACCAGGCTTTGGGCGATCAGATTCGGCCGGTACCCCAAGCGCTCCATCGCCGATAGCACGCGCTCTCGCGTTTCTGGGGTCATTTGCCCATGCCGCCCATTGAGCACATTTGAGACCGTCGAGACGGAGACGCCCGCCTCGCTGGCCACTGACCGTATCGTGACACGCCGCTTGCTTCGCATAGCTCTCGCTTCTGTACCGTTTTAGTAAACCGTATCAGCAGCCTACCCCGGATGAGCCCGGCCTGTCAAGGCGACTCGCGGCGTTTTCTGTGGGATGCTGGGCGGATGAGAAGAGAGGCGCTCAACGCGCTCGGCATTCCGAACAACGGCGTGGAACAATTTGCCAATGGCGGGCTACTCACCGCAACCATGCCGAGCACCCTGGCCGAAACAGCCTTCATTGCCAGCGCCTACGAGGGACCACTCCTCGCTGACCCCGCCAGTTGCCGGCTTGACCAGATCGCCAGCGCCATGGCAGCCGGCGTGCGAGCCTGGATCGGATAGATGCTCTTCGGCGCGCGCTTTCTACCAGCCCCGCCTGTTCCAGATTATCCCCATCCACCCTGCACGGCGTTTGCGTTGGGGCGCGAGCGCACCTCGTCGGGTTGACGTGCTCGCGATGGTGCGCTTGTCACGTATACTGGCACGAGCGTGAGAACGGTCTCCCGTATTGCCCCCTTTTTCCCCTCCTGGACCCCGGCAGGAGTTGCTTGGATTCGCCGCCAAACGGGGCGCGGCCACATCCGCTGAACCTACGGCCCGTACTGTTGTGACGTCGCCCTGTGGAAGCTGGTGCAGTGCGCCGTGATGGTCAGCAGATGCTTCGCGCATCCACTACTGACTCGTCGTTACCGGCTTGGTTATGGAGTGATCAATGGATTTCGACAAGAGAGATTTGACCGTCAGGTACGGTGGCCGCTCGTTTGCCGTTCGGACCTACCATGAGCAGGACCAGGCAAACGGCGCAGGCTGGCACGCGGTCATCGTGGAGAATCACACCCCGCTCCACCATGGACAACGAGTCCATGCCTCGCCTTCCAGTTCGCTGGCCGAGGCTGTCTGGATCGTGTCAAACCTGGTCGATGCTCAGGCAGGGAGCGGAAGCATAGGGGCTGAGCCTAACCCAGCGCAGAAATGGGGACGTGTTGCAGAAACGGTCCGCGACACTCAGGAGGGGATGCCAGTGTCTCGTTACGAAGTCGTCGCTCATCTGGTGGTGACGGCGACAGCCTTGACGCCAGAAGAAGCAGCCACTGTGCTCAAGCGTGAGGTGCTGGCCGCGGCGCCGGGCGCCGTAACGCTGCGAAGCTTGGCCGTTTGGCCGGCAGCGCAGTCGCCATCTCCGCTGCCAGATGCCCTCCGGCAACAGCTTACGGTCTTCTTCAGTGGCGTAGAGCAGTGCGCTTTGCGTGAAGAAGATGCGTTCCGAGCCCGGGTTGCCGAAATCTTGCTCGGGGCAGCCGTGGGCGGTGATGTGATAACTCCAGCCGTGCAAACCGAGGGCGGTGAGCTCCTAGCCACGGACTCTTGGGAATCCGAAGGGGGAGCGACCGACGATCCCATGCACGACGGGATGCCACGATGATGTCCAGCGTGCTCCAACGGACCTGGCTACGCGCTACGTCCGGCATTGCTCATGATCCGAACGAGGCGTTCGTGCCAGACAAGCTGCCATCGACGCAAACCGAGCCACCGCGAAAAGCGCCGAAGGCGCCCAAACCACGGAAGGTGGAAAAGCGTCGGCGTGGGCGGAAAGCTTAGCAACCGCACCTTGGTCTGTTAGGACCTGTGGCATAGCGTGACGCGCGATGATGCCCTTCGCGGCCGGTAGAATGTGTCCAAGACCGGATGCTCTGCTGCCCGCTCATGCGCTGTGAGCAGGCACAGGGAAGGCGAGCCTCCGGCAGACGTGCAGATGGTATGACGGGGCACAGTCCATGGAGTTCATCCGCATCAATGGCACCGCGGTCCGACTGACCGCGTTTCATCAGCGGACGGTTGAGCAGGTCGATGGCCCGCCGCTGCGTGAGCTTGAGCTCGTCGTCATCGTCCGTGGCACGCTTGCGCATCGTTCGCTGCTTGAGCTGATGGCGCAGCACCATTTTGTCGTGGAGCTGCCGGCGGGATCAGAAGGGTCGCAGTGGACATCGCTAGAGGCGACTCTTGCCGGTGCGTTCCATCAATCGACCGGCGTTGGCGAGGCTGCGGCGCACCGGCACGATATCCGATTGCGTGAGACGCCGGAGTCGGCGGCACGGCACCAAGCGGCATCGGCTCCCCCGGCTCCGACCGTGGTGGAAACGGAAGCTGCGGAGCCAAGCGGGGTGGAAGGCGCGCCGCTGGAAGACGGTGAAGCCGCGGACACCGGCAATGAGGCAGCGGAGGACACCGTGGAGGCCGCCGTTCCGGGCAATCCCTCGGTCTGGGCTGCTGCCTTGCGGCAACTCCGCACGCAAGCAAGTGGCCGCGCGGCGAGTCCGCCAGAGCCCCCGCTGACGACCGAGGAGCTTGCCGGCGCCGAGGCCGTACTGGTCGGCTTGCGGCTCGAAGCATTGTTGGAGCAACTCGCCGCGGCTGGACTGATCCGACGATCGGTGGTGGAGAGCAACTTCCTCCGGCTGGTGCGGGAGCGCTTTGTTCAAGAGGCCACGCCCGTGATCGGGGAGCGCGCCGCGCGGCGTGTCGCCCGCGATGTGACCGGGACGTAGCTTCGGGCTATTTTGGCTTGCTGTTCTTCCCAGCCACGGTTTTCATCGTCGCGCGCATGCGGGCATAGGCGCCGGCGACGGTGAGGATCGGCTTGACGGCTTCTTCTGTGACGAATTCCGCGGTCCCGCGGAAGCGCTTGACCGTTGCGTTCAACTCGTGGAGCGTCGGGATCGCCTCATTCTTGATGGCGAGCACCAGATAGCCGAGCGCCGCGGTGATCGCTGCGAGCAAGATGACCGTGATCAGGAACAGGAGAACGACGAAGATGACCGCAATGTCGCGCAGGCGCTCCAGTGCCGATTGATCAGCGGCGCCCAGCGAGTAGAGCCCCCAAACGATGAGGGCAAAGATCACAAGGCTCCCGGTGCCGCCAGCGATTGCCCAAAATTTCCATCCCCTACCCCCGCCGTTCTCCATCGCACACTCCCTTGATGCCTCTCCGTCCCTTGGTTCTCCCGTGCGGCCACATCTCGCCGTGTCCTACGTCATTCACTGGTAGCCATGCATGCAACATGCCGGATCGTGCCGCCACCCAGCACCTCGTCTCCACGGTAAAACACGACTGCCTGGCCTGGCGACGCGATCGGCCCGTCGGCGCGGAAGACCACTGATGCCTCGCCGCTTCCCGGTGGCCCGAGCGTGACTTCCGCCGGATGCGGTGTGCCACGGTATCGCACCACGGCGTCGCAGACAAACGGCTCAGCGGGCCATGTTCCGTCAATCAGCGTGACGGCTTCCGCAGTCAAGCGGCGTGCCGATGCTTCTGCTCGGGATCCTACCACGAGCCGGTTCGTCTCCGGCTCAATGCGCAGCACGTAGAGTGGCTCGGGCTTGCGGCGCTGGATCGCAAGGCCCTTTCGCTGCCCGACGGTGTGATGCACGAGGCCTTTGTGCTCCCCGAGCACCCTCCCCGCGCTATCAACGATTTCCCCCGGGATCGTGGCATCCGGCCGTCGCTTGGCGACAAAGTCGGCATAGGACCCGTTGCCGACAAAGCAAATTTCCTGGCTCTCCGCCTTTTCGGCGACGGGCAGGCCAAAAGCCCGCGCGAGCGTCCGCACCTCTGGCTTCGTGAGATTGCCAAGGGGGAATTGGAGCATGCTGAGTTGCTCCTGCGTCAGGGTATAGAGCACGTAACTCTGGTCCTTGCGGACATCGACCGCTCGCAGGAGCCGGTGTGGCTCGCCCCGTGCTGAGTCGCCGTGAACGATGCGCGCATAGTGTCCGGTGGCCAAGTAATCCGCGCCCAAGAGCCGCGCCCTGTGCAGGAGGTGGCGAAACTTGACGTGCCGGTTGCACTCAAGGCAAGGATTGGGGGTGCGGCCGCGGGCGTACTCATCGACGAACCGGTTGATGACCGCCTCCCCAAATTCGACCTCCATGTTGATCGCGTAGAAGGGGATGCCGATGAGGGCACAGGTAGCCCGCGCATCATCCATCGCCGGAATGCCGCAGCATGGATTGGCGGCATGCTCCGGATCGCCAGGAGAAAAGAGGCGCAGGTTCATGCCGATGACGCGGTAGCCGCGCTCGCGCATGATCAGGGCAGTCGTCGCGCTATCGACACCACCGCTCATCGCGACCACGACAAGCTTACCGTCACCGTCACGCGGACCGATCTTCTCCGGGCGGAGAAGCTCCTCCACCTCGGGAGTTATAGTGGGTGTCGTTTCCAATAATGTCAGCATAATCCAATTCCAGGGATGCCATTAGGCCAAACATCAGGTTGCAGCAACCCATACATAGGAACGGCGGCTGTCCCGCCGGCGCGTTCTGCGCCTGGCAGTCTTGCCGCCGATCATCCTAAGTGTACCATTCCCGCGCCGGGCTCGATGAGTTGGGGGTTATGCGGGTTGGGCACCTGCCTGACCGGCCTCCACAACGAATGAGCCGATCGTCTCCACGGGCGCATCGGATGTCACGACGGTTGGCACGGCGCGGAAGTCGGTTTGCCATTGTTGTGGCGTGACGTCGCACCGGAAGTACCCGTGGCGGACGTCAAAGAATCGGACATGTGGATTGCCGGGCAGCAGAATAGCGAGGCGCTGCCCAAAGGGATTGTGCGCGGTGATTGACGTCGCCACGAATTCTGTTGCCACCGTTGGCGAATCGGCGTCGAGGAAATCCGCCTTCATATCGCTCACCCAGGCGGAGTGCACGTCGCCAGTCAGCACGATCGTATCTGAGATGCCGGCCTCCTGAAGAAATCCTAAAATCCTGTTCCGCGCCAGCGGATACCCGTCCCACTGGTCATCGTTGTATTGCGGCTCTGGTCCGAACACGCGGACGGCAAGCTCGCTCATCATGACTTGCTGGGCAATCACCTTCCAGCGGGCTGGTGATGCCGCCAGGCCGTTCAGGAGCCAGCGCTCCTGCTCCGGTCCGGTCATCGTCCGAGCGGGATCCAGCGCGGCATCGCAGCGTGGAGCGACGGTGTCACCGCAGGCTTGGGCAGTGCGGTACTGCCGAGTATCGAGCACGGTTAGCTCAAGGAGGGAGCCAAACGCCAGCCGGCGGTAGATGCGCATCTCCGAACCGTGGGGCATCGAATTGGGGCGTAGTGGCAGGTGTTCATAGTATGCCTGGTAGGCAGCGGCCCGCCGGGCCAAAAACCGGTCGGGCGGATCGTCGTGATCGGAGTGCGCGCCGGCGTAATTGTTTGCCACCTCATGATCGTCCCACGTTGCGATCCAGGGAAACGCCATGTGCGCGGCTTGGAGATCGGGGTCGGTTCGATATTGCGCATGACGATTGCGATACCGCTCCAAGGTCACCGTTTCGCCGGGAGTGTGCAGCCGTACCGGCTCCTGCCCTTGGACAACAAATCCCTGGCCTGGAGGGTACTCATACAGGTAGTCGCCAAGGAACAGCACGGCATCCAGGTCCTCGGCCGCGAGGTGGCGGTACGCGGTGAAGTAGCCGTGCTCCCAATGGGCGCAAGAGGCGACGCCCAAGCGGACCCGATTGCTGGTGGCACCTGGCGCGGGTGCCGTCCGGGTGCGCCCGGTCGGGCTGACCACGCCCCGTGCGGCAAAGCGAAAGAAGTAGATGCGTCCGGGCTCAAGCCCGGTGGCATCAACATGCACGCTGTGGGCTAGCTCAGGCCGTGCGGTCGTCACTCCTGATCGAAGCACTCGCGTGAATCCCTCGTCGGCGGCGATCTCCCACCGCACCTCGACCGGCTCTGGTGGCATGCCACCCCCGTTGAGCGGGTCGGGTGCCAGGCGTGTCCAGAGGACAACGCTATTGGGGAGTGGATCTCCCGAGGCGACGCCGAGCGAAAACGGATCAGCACCGGTGCTGGAGACAGCACCGGCCTGACGCGGGCGCGTCGGGCGACCGCGGCGGCTCATGGCCAGTGGCGCAACGGCGAAGCCGGCGAGGAGGTTCCGCCGGCTCGTGCGCTGAATGAGCCATCGCTCAAAGGCCGCGCGATCCATGGTGGTTCCTCCTTGGCCGCGGGTATTCCCCGCGAGCGTGCTGCGATTGCGAGGAGCGCGGGGCGCCAGCCTCCTGTCCGCAGGCTTAGCGCGTCTTAGCGGTGTACGGCCGCGAGCGTCGAGGAGATCACTGTGACGGCGTAATCAATATCCTCGGGGGAGTTGTACACGTGAGGCGAGAGCCGGATGTTCCCGCCACGTGCGGCACACTTGATCCGAGCTTGGGCGAGTGCCGCTTCGGCGGCCTCGGCGTCGGGCACGCGCAGACACACCAGGGATGACTGCGGCGGGGCCAGACCGAGCCCCGCGGCGAGTCGTCCGGCTAGCTGAAGCACACCGGCGAGCGCTCCCGCCTGTTGCCATGCGCAGAGCAGCTCCAGCGCTGGCCGAGCGCCGGCCCAGGCATGCCAAGCGAGGGAAACATCGAAGCGACTGGCATGAGGCGGGAGTGCCAGCGGGCCGCCATACGAATGGCCATATGGGAACGGGGAGGAGCGCCAGTTGGCAAGGTAGGGCACGACGTCGTCCAGTCGGCGGGGATGGATATACAGGAACGCCACGCCGCGCGGGCAGAGCAGATGCTTATAGCCGTGGCAGACGAGATAATCGATGTCGTCCAGGTGCTCGGCAACTGGGACAAACGGCACGGCGTGCGTTGCATCCACCAGGATGTGGGAGCCATGCTCCTTAGCCGCCGCGCAGATTGCCCCGAGCGGGGCGGTTTCCCCGGATTGTGCTCGCGTGAGGCTAAAGGCGACCAACTGCGTGCCAGGCTCAATCGCCTCGGCCAGCGCAGCGAACGGCACCTCGCGGACCTGTGCTTGCCGTGCCTGCTCTGCCGCGAGCATCGGGAGCACGACCGATTTGAATTCGTCGCGGGGGACGAGAATCCGGCTGCCGGGCGGCACCGAGGCGGCGATGATGCCGACGCCGACCGACACCGTCGGGATGAGCGCGATATTCTCCGGCTGGGTGCCGATCAGCCGCGCAAAGAGAGCGCGGCACGCTTCTCCCTCTTGGTCCCATTCCTCAATCCAGTTCGCCTCACCGGATTGCCAGCGGCGCAGCGCGCGCGCTAGGGCTTCGACTGCTGGCCGCGGTGGAAGCCCGTACGTGGCGGCGTCAAGATAGACGAGCCCCGGTGCGGGGGAAAACAGGTCGCGCATCTCATCGGTCGTCATCGGTGTCAGGCCTCACCAGGATCGCCGTACGCGCTGCGCGAGCGCCGAGCTGGCGAATGCGGACGATTCTGGTGTGGCAGCATAGCAGGCTGATTCCCATCCGGCAGGGTGAGGTGCCATGATCACCGCCACACGCGCTCGAACACGCGTAGATAATTCTCGCCAAGGATCTTGCGCACGACGTCCTCAGAGTACCCGCGCGCGATCAATCCCCGCGTGACGTTCGGAAGCTCATGCATTCCGGTGAATCCGGCCGGCGCTCGCTCGATGCCGAAGAAATCGGAGCCCAAGCCGGCATGATCCGGTCCAACCCAGTGGATGATGGTCTCGATGTCATCCAGCATGGCCGCGAGATCTGGCTGGTCGTAGGCGATCACCCCGATGACACCACCCTTCGCGGCAATCGCCTCAATCAGTCGGCGCGCCTCTCCCGCCGTGTCGCCGGCAGGATCTCCGCGAAAAAGGCGGCGAGGACTGGCATGTGAGAGGATCACTGGCGCCTCACTACGTTCGACGACTTCCCAGCAGCCTTGCGGCGCCAAATGAGCGAGGTCAATAACGATCCCAAGCTCGTTCATGCGCTTGACCGCCAGTCGGCCAAGGGCGCTCAATCCCCCCGTCCGGATGCCAGGCTGCGTCCCATCGGCGAAGGCGTTGCGGCGGCTGTGCGTCAGGCCCGCAATCCGAAGCCCGAGATCGTAGAAGAGATCGAGAAGCTTCAGATCCGCCCCTAGTGGCTCGAAGCCTTCGAGTGCCAGGATGCCCCCGGTCTTCCCATCGCGCTTGGTCCGGTGAATCTCCGAGGCCGAGGTGATCAGCGCAAAATCCGCGTTGTCCTCCGCCTCCCGCCGGAGCCAGTAGATCATGTCCAAGGCGCGGTGCAGCGCGCGATCGAGATGAGCGGCCTCGATAAAGACAGCCATGACTTGCGCGGTCAAGCTACCGGCGCGGAAGCGGGGCAGGTCGTACTGGCCCATCGTCTGGAAATAGGCAGTGTGCGCTGAGAAGCCGTACAGCGCGGCTTCTGTAGGGGGCTGCCAGCCCGGCGGCGGCTGCCACTGTGCCGGGTCGGGAAGCTCCACGCGCTCGGCAAGGCGCATCTTGCCGTCAGCAATGGGCATGAGGACGTCAGAATGTCCATCAATGATGATGGCATCGTCGTGCAGGCGTCTTGCCGGATCTACCGATGCGGAAGCTATCATGACGTTCAACCCTTTTGGTGGAGGACGTGCCAGCAGCCGATGAGGCACCAGCCCGATGCCGAGGAGATGATACGCGCTACCGAGTACTGTTCGGGCTAGGTGCTGGTGCGCGATTGCACCGCGTGACGAGGACACAGCATGAACGAGCCGACGACTATCCCAGCGCTGACCGCGCAGCAGATGGCGACGATTGACCGGATCATGGCCGAAGATTTCGGCGTCGAAGCGATGCAGTTGATGGAGGTCGCCGGGCACGCGGTGGCGGCCTTCGCCAGGGATCAGCTTCTCAGCAGAGATGCGCGTGGGAAGCGAGTCATCGTCCTGTGCGGAAGTGGCGGCAACGGTGGCGATAGCATGGTGGCTGCCCGATTCTTGCACGCGTGGGGCGCGGCGCTAGAGATCTGGCTTGGCCGGCAACCAGAACAGGGCCGTGGCTTGGCCTGGCATCAGTTGAACATCCTCAAACGGTTGGGGATGCAGATTATTGAGCCATCCCTCGATCCCACCTTGCCACCAGCCGACCTGATTATTGACGGGTTGCTGGGATTTAGCATCTCCGGAGCGCCATCGGGCGCAATCGCCGCGCTGATCCGCGCCGCAAACACGCACCCGGCGCCGGTGCTCGCCATCGACGTACCGTCCGGATTGGATGCGACTAGCGGCACGGTCTTCGATCCGTGCATCCGGGCTGATGCCACGCTCACTCTCGCGCTTCCCAAGACGGGATTGCTCGCTTCCGAAGCCCGAGCCGTCGTCGGAACCCTTACCGTCGCGGATATTGGTGTTCCGCCTCAGGCGTATCTCCGCCTCGGGCTCACCATCGAGCCCCTATTTTCCACAAGCGATTTTTGGCCGGTGCCGCTGCCCGGCTAGATTGCGAACCGGTTCGACTGGCATCTGGAAGGACGTGATCCAGTACCCTACCGTCGGCGTGGCCGGTACCCGAGCGCCGCGGCTGCCTCCTCGCTTGCGAAGCAGATCTCGGGATTGGTCGCCTCGTACGATGGCTCGCCTGGGCGGTGATAGATCCGTGAATTGGCGTTGCCCTTGATCGGAAACCGCTCAGGACAGCCACCGTCCGCCGGGGCATGAATCCAGCCGGCGCCCTCGGCAGGCGGCGTGGTCGTCGCGGCCGCCGGGGTAGGTACGTCCCGTGCAACCGGTGCCTTTTCCATGTTCGCGACCATGGTGGTCACAGGCGGCATTGCCTTGTCCCGAGTTTCGGTGGATCGTGAAGACGCGATGCCTGCTGTCGCTGCTTGCGCCGTCGCTCCCTCAAGCTCATCCTGCCAAGCGGCGACCGTCGGTGGCGGTGTGGAATTCCTGGGCATCGAGTGATTGGCTGCCGCCTGCGAGGCTGACGCTTGGTGCGGTGTGGCAGCCCTTGGCCGGCTCTCCGTCGTCTCTGCCTGCGCCACGTCCGGGGTTGCCGCGAATGCCGCGGAGTCTGAGGATGACGGCGCAGACGCGGGTTCCGCGTTGTCGGCGGCCAGACGTTGCCGCCAGGAGCGGATATCGCTCGGTGGCTCCAGTGTTCGCCAGCGGGTCTCACCGCCTGTGAACGCTTGCCAGCCACGGCGCCGGCTCCAAATAAGCGTGAGCGCACTTGCGATTGCCACGGCAATCAGGTTCCGACGCCATCGCCGTGGCTCCTGCCGACGCTGGATCTGAGGGAGATGCACGCCTAGGACGTTCATGGAAATTGACCTCCCGGTGAGCAAAGCCTGAGATGACAACAGGCATCCACACGCATTGGCATGGCAGGGCGTATCGATGCCACCCTTAGCACGTGCCACAGAGCACTGTGCGAAATCCATGCCACGGAGCGCGTGCAGGGTGCCTAGCGCTGTGTTTCACCGAGGAGCGTCGCGAGCAGCCCAACGGCGACGTCGGTGCTGCGGCCCGACGGATCGAGGGAGGGATTCAATTCCACCCAGTCCACGGAGGTCAGCGGGCCATCCCATTCCCGTAGCCGGCGCAGAATCTGCGAGGCCTCGCGGTACGTCAGGCCGCCAGGCACTGGTGTTCCCGTGCCGGGTAGCACGACGGGATCAAGGACATCGAGATCGAAGGAGAGATGAACGGCATCCAGCTTTCGCGCGGCAAGATACGTCAGTGCTAGCTCCAAGCCATCGAGCAGCCCGCGGTCTGTCCACTCTTCCATGGTCAGCATCCAAATGCCGTGTCGCTCGATGAGTTCTCTCTCCCCTGGATCAAGATCGCGGACGCCTAGCAGGCACACATCTTCAGCGTGGACATGCGGCCCTGGTCCACCGGCATGAACGAGCTCGTCCGGACCGTGACCGATGGCGGCGGCGAGTGGCATACCGTGGATGTGCCCCGTGGGACTCGTCGCTGGAGTGTTTAGGTCGGCATGGCTATCGAGCCAGAGAACTCCGGCGCGCCCCGCTCCCCGAGCGGCTCCGGCCAGGCTGCCAGCGGCAATGGCGTGATCACCACCGACGGTGACCGCAATCTCGCCACTGGCGATTGCGGTGGCGACAGCTTCGGCGACCTGCTCGCAGGCGGCGGCAACTTCGGGAAGGAACTCCAATCGCTTCCGATTGAGTCGCTGCAGGGCGTCCGCAGGCGATGAAACAGGGACCGGTGTGGTGGCTTGCAAGCGGTCGAGCAGCCCCTGTCGCTGGGCGCGGTCCCAGCGTGCGCGCAAACCAGCCTCGATTCCCTGGGCGCCGAGTTCGACACCAGGCCGCTCGGCGCCCAGCCACAGCGGCACCGTGATGAGCCGGATCGGGGCAACGAGCAGGCGAGATAGGCGTACAACGGGAGCGACGGACGGCGTCGTGACCACAGTGTCCATTCCCTGCGTGCGTCGTCGCAAGCCTTGTGCCCAACGCCAGCGTTGGACTGACAAATCCGATGCCCCTGGCTCGTGCTGCCTTACATCGCTTCCGGTGCCTCAATGCCAAGGAGCGCGAGACTATTCGCCAGGGCGATCCGCGTCGCATCGACGAGCGCAATGCGCGCCGTGCGCGTGGGCTCCGGTGCGTTCAGCACGGGGCAGGCGTGATAAAAGTCGTTGAAGCGCCGCGCAAGTTCATAGACATAATTGACGATTTGCAATGGGCGGTAGTGCTCCGCCGCCCGTTGCACCTCGCTGGGCAACATAGCGATGTGCTGGAGCAAGCTGAGCTCCTCCGGAGCAAGCTCGCCGCCGAAATCGAGCGCAAGCCCGGCAGCATGGCTGGCCGAGCCGCTGGGATGGGCCATCTCGCGTGCACTTGCCTGGGCGCTCGCGTGAACGGCGGACGAAGCGCGGCGCAGGCTGGCTACCTCGCTCTTGGCGTGCTCAAGAATGCGGCAGGCGCGTGCGTGAGCGTATTGGATGTAGGGAGCGGCGAAGCCATCGAAGGAGAGCGCCTCTTCGAGATCGAAGACGACCACTTTGTTGTTGTCCCGAGAGAGCATGGCGAACTTAAGTGAGCCGAGCCCCACCTGATGCGCAACGCGCGCCTTCGTCTCCTCGGGCAGATCAGGATTCTTCTCCTCGATAATTTCACGCGCTCGCGCGAGGACCATGTCCCGAATGTCGTCGTAGACGGGCACGTTGCCCTTGCGGGAGGAGATCACTCCCTCCGGCAAGCGGACGATCTCATACCCTAGGTGGTAAGCCTTCTTGGCCTGCTCAAACCCCCAGAGCTCAAGAATCTTGAAGATCTGCTGGAAGTACAGCGACTGGCGGACATCAACCACCCAGATTGCCCGGTCGATGCCATATTCCTCGAACTTTCGCTTCGTGAGCGCAAGATCTTTCGTTGAGTACAGCGAGGTGCCATCGGACCGCAGAATGGGCAGGGTTCGATACGTCTCTTGCTTCAAGCCGAGCTTTTCGTCGATCTTCACGACCGTCAAGCCATCGCTGATTTCGGCAATGCCCTTATCCAGCAACTCCTGAACGATCTGCTTGCCTTCTTGCTCGACTTCGCTCTCGAAGAACCAGACATCGAAATGTGCACCCAGTTCAGCGAAAATGCGGCGGAAATCAGCCAGGCTCCACTCACGTGTCTCCTGCCAGAGACGCACAAACTCTGGATCCTGGCGCTCCCATCGCTGGAAGGTTTCGCGCACCTCGCGGCGCCAGCGCGGCACCTCCATCCACCAGTCGATATGCTCGTTGAGCTCTTGCCAGCGGGCATATCGCTCTTCTGGCGTCGTGGTTGGCTCGGGCTGTCCTTCAACGGGAATGAAAGGTTTGGGATTGAGCACCTCTTCTCGGAGCTGATCGCCCACGATCGGCCAGAACTTAACGATGACGTCGTCGCGCCGGAGCTGATCCTCTTTGATTTCTTGCGCGTGAGTAAAGCGGCCAAGGAGATAGGCGACGTCTTCGCCCTCGACGATCTCTCCCTGATCGTTCTTGCGCCACAGGTATTTCAGCAGCCGGTCAATCGCCGCGACAAATGCCTGATCCTCCTGGGCTAGGAGGTGGAGGAAGGCCAGCACATCCTTCCGGTATTCCAAGCGAGCGTCGGATTCCGCGTAAATCTGGCCGAGCCAGCGACCCCGCAAGGCGGGCTCGGCCGGCTCCGCACCGCGGTGGAAGCGCTCGTAGCACCAGAGGCACTTGATCACGTGCATGCCGATGTCGCCAGGATACGTTGCCTGCAACACCGGATACCCCGCCGTGCTGAGGATGTTGCTCACCGCGATGCCGAGGCAGGAATTGCGCAGGTGCCCGACGTGAAAAACCTTGTGGGTATTGGGCTGGGAGTGCTCCACCATCACGCGCTCGGTCTTCGGAGCGCCACGCCCAAACGCTGGCCCTTGCCGGATCACCTCCCCGATCAGGTGCGAAGCGATCGTATTCGCGTCAAAGTACAGGTTGACATAGCCGTTGACTGCTTCGACGCGGGAGAAGCCGTTGGTGGCCTGAATGCGCGTCGCAACCGCCTCGGCGAGCTCCTGCGCCCGGCGGCGCGTTGCTTCGCTCGCCTTTTGCTTAGCTTCTTTCTTCGACAATCCCTCGAGCGTGCCGCTCGCTTCCATCTCGCGGAGCACGAGATCGCCAGCGATGGCGTGGCAGACTGAGCTGGCGACGCCCCAGACCCCAGCAAAGGGAACAGGCCGCAGATCGATACCCCGCGCGGGCGGAGCGACGCCGACCTCAGCCAGCGCGGATGTGATCGCGTCGCGCGCAAGCTGCGCCTCCATGGCGACGATCCCCTCCACGCCCGGTTCACCAGCGTGGTCTGTCATGCTTCCCATCCTTGATACGACGTTGTTACGTGCTTATGGCTTGATCACGACCGCATGGCATGACGTGCCTGCTGATCTGCTGATCTAAGGATGCGCGAGGGAAAGGAGTGATCGCAAGGAACGTCCTTTCGCGGCATTCGCTGAGCGGCCGTGGAGGGACACGCGCGGAGCCGTTTGTGCCCAGGGCGCAAGCGCAGTGTGCAACGGAGCGCCTGGACGACTGGCTGTGCCTCCCTGAGCCGGGCGGCGCTTAGTCGTCAGACTCCTCGGGGGGGAGCTCGGCCAATGGTCTCAGGAGCCATGCGACTCCGACCAGCAGGATGACCAGTCCGGCAATCGCGGCAATCAACTGCTTCCAGCCAAAGCCGCGGCCACCCCCGCTGATGCCCAGGGAGTCCGCGAACACCGCGAGAACCATGATGATGGCGCCGGCCGCGATAAGGATGAGTGCAGCGGCTCGTGCAACGGGCTTCACCTGTTGACGAGGCATCACCGAAGGACTCCAGCAATGATGGCGTCGGTTCGTCGGCAACACATCAATCGTGTTACCTGTGTCGACGGCACCTTCCCTGCTACTCACCAATGACGATACAATCGAATGCCGCTGAGCGCAGATGATTTCATCATCGATAGTCCGTGTTTTCTGAGTATAGCATGGGTGTCTGCCGCCAGCGGCATCGGCATCGGGACTGCATACGAGCACCAAGCCTGGGCAAATTGTGTTGTCATGCCAGTTCGCAAGCGCGGGGGCTTGACCACGTGCCACACTATCGGTGTACGATGCCGTCGCACATGCGGCACAGTGCCGAGGGTGCGGCCTTGGCTGTCGCCAGCGGGGTAGTGGCCGCGTTTCCATGGTTCTCGGGCACGAGTGGTGTCGAGCAGGATGGCACGAGCGAAGCGACGACAGGTCGAGTGGTGACGGCATCGGCTGGCAACCGCAGGACGGCAGGTGCTTTTGAGGAAGACAATCTCAGGTAGGGAGGCAGAATGATTCGGCGGGGTCGGAGGGCCGGCAAGCCAGAAGCGAGGAATCGGCGCATGGTCGCATTGCGAGCAGCCACGCTGCTGTCGCTGGCGCTTCTGGCTGGCGTGGCAGTTCTGCCGCATGCCGTCAGCGCGGCGAATCCCTACTCGACCATTAGCCCGCGCACTGGGGTCGCGAGCGACATCCACTTCCTCTACAAGCTCATTTTCTGGATGGCGCTCGTCGTCTTCGTTGGCGTGCAGGCAGGTATCGTGTACACCGTGCTGCGCTTCCGGCGCCGCTCGGAGGCCGAGGAGCGGCCAGAGCAAATCCATGGCAACAAGACCCTGGAGATCGCTTGGACGATCCTGCCGGCGGTGATCCTCCTCGTCATCTTCATCCCGACCGTGCAGACGATGTTCAATACCCACGCTGAGGCCGAGGAGAAAGACGCCGACTACATCATTGATGTCTATGGCAAGCAGTGGTGGTGGGAGGTCCATTACGCTGAGCCGGCCGATCAGGTCGGTGGCGTGATTACCGCCAACGAGATCCATATTCCGGTCGGCAAGCGCGTCGTGTTCCGCCTCTACTCCAATAACGTGATTCACTCCTTCTGGGTGCCGCAGCTCAGCGGCAAGATGGACGTTGTGCCGGGTCATGTGAACCGCCTCGGCTTTACAGCGGAGAAGGAGGGCGTCTATTACGGCGAGTGCGCCGAGTTCTGCGGCGACTCC
The DNA here is from genome assembly GCA_042408955.1 of Thermomicrobiales bacterium. Taxonomy (GTDB): domain Bacteria; phylum Chloroflexota; class Chloroflexia; order Thermomicrobiales; family UBA6265; genus CALGSZ01. The sequence continues at coordinate 3,159 of JBHOQQ010000194.1, read as the reverse complement.
CATGCTTGGATGCGCTTCATCGTCTACGTCGAGCCGCAGGAGCAATTCGACGCTTGGATCGCGGCGTGGAAAGCTGGGCCGACGGCCGCGGCAGCCGAGGCAGGTGGCACTGGCGATGTGACCAAGGCGCCGCAGGCGTTCGCGACGTGCGCTGCCTGCCACCGGGTCAATGGAACGCAGTTCAATACCGCGGCTGTTGGCCTGGAGCAATCTCCGGATATCTCGAAGATCGCGGCGCCGAACCTGACGCTCTTCGGGTGCCGCAGGACGATCGCCGCGGGCCTGCTCGCCAACACGCCCGAGAACCTGGCAAGCTGGCTGCGCGATCCTGGCGCGATCAAGCCAGGGAACCATATGGCCTCGGTCATCAAGCCGGGCACGGTCTCCGAGCAGGATATCCAGACACTCGTCGCGTATTTGGAGTCGTTGAAGCCCGAGGGGGGCTGCCCCGCGCCCAGCGGTGAGAATGCCGACGTTGCGCCGCCGGTCGGTAGCGATGTCTCCATCGCGCCAGCGGCTGCCGTGGCGACGCCGGCCGGTGAGTGAATCCCTCGGAGCAATTGGCAAACGATGGAACGAGACGTGGCACACGTCGTAAGCGCATAGGGCAGGAGTAGGAGATGGCAGCGATCGCACAGCCGCAGACGATGGTCCGGCCAGTCACGGCGCCGGCCACCGGCTTGTGGAGTTGGATCACGACGGTCGACCACAAGCGGATCGGTATCCTCTACGGCGTGACGGCCTTCGTCATGTTCTTGCTGGGTGGCATCGAGGCGCTCATCATCCGCCTCCAGCTTGCCCAACCGAATGGGGACATCGTTAGTGCCCAGCGGTACAACGAGCTGTTCACGATGCATGGCACGACGATGATTTTCCTCGCGCTCATGCCGCTCAACGCCGCGCTGTTCAACTTTGTCGTGCCCCTGCAGATCGGCGCGCGCGATGTGGCCTTCCCGCGGCTCAATGCCTTCAGCTACTGGACGTTCCTGGCTGGCGCCATCGTCCTCAACCTGAGCTGGTTCTTCAATGAAGCGCCGAATCAGGGCTGGTACGGCTACGCGCCGCTCACCGAGAATGCTTGGAACCCAGGGCGCAACGTCGACTTCTGGATCCTTGGCTTGCAGATCCTTGGCGTCGCCTCGATGGCTTCATCGTTCAACTTCATCGTTACGATTTTCAACATGCGTGCCCCCGGCGTGACAATGATGCGGGTGCCGGTCTTTAGCTGGGCCACGCTGATCGTCTCCGTGCTGATCGTGCTGGCGTTCCCGGCCATCACCGTCGCGCTCATTCTCCTGATGTTCGACCGCTACGTTGGCACCGGGTTTTATCGCGTTGCCGCCGGTGGCGATCCGCTGCTGTGGCAACACTTGTTCTGGGTCTTCGGGCATCCCGAGGTCTACATCCTGATCTTGCCCGCGTTTGGCATTGTCTCAGAGATCATTCCCGTCTTCTCGCGCAAGCCGCTGTTTGGGTACGCCGTGATGGTCTATGCCCTCGGCGCGATCGCCTTCCTTGGCTTCGGCGTATGGGTGCACCACATGTTCACCACTGGCTTGGGGCCGACGGCGAACGCGATCTTCTCGGGCAGCACGATGCTGATCGCGATCCCGACGGGGGTGAAGATCTTCAACTGGCTGGGCACGATGTATCGGGGCTCACTGAAGTTCACCACGCCGATGCTCTTCGCGGTCGGGCTCGTCTCCCAGTTTACGATCGGTGGCCTCTCCGGCGTAATGCACGCGTCGGTGCCGATCGATACGCACCACAATGACTCGTACTTCGTGGTGGCCCACTTCCATTATGTGCTCTTCGGCGGCGCGATCTTCGGCGTCTTGGGCGGCATCTATTACTGGTTCCCAAAGATCTTTGGCAAGATGCTCGATGACCGGATCGGCCGCTGGAATTTTTGGCTCACGTTCCTTGGCTTCAACCTGACCTTCTTCCCGATGCACTTCCTAGGCCTGGCCGGCATGCCGCGCCGCTATTACTCCTACGGTGAGGACACCGGATGGGGGACGTGGAATCTCGTCGCCACCATTGGTGCGTTTGTCCTCGCCTTCGCGATCCTCGTGTTCATCTATAACGTCTGGAAGAGCCTGCGCACTGGCGAGCGCGCGTCCGCCGATCCGTGGGATGCCGCGACCCTTGAGTGGTCGATTCCATCACCGCCGCCGCCATACAACTTTGCGCGGATTCCAGTCGTTTCTCACCGCGATCCCCTCTGGTGGGAAAAGTACGGTGGTCATGAGGATCACGCTCAGGAAGAGGAAGTCGAGATTCACGTCGCGGGCAGGCCAATGGCGAAGGTGCACGCTCCTGATGAGGAGCCGGAGCAGCAGATTGCCCGGCGAACGGCGCTCCATGCGGAGACCAAGGAGGATATCGAGCATATTCACTTGCCGAATCCTTCCTATTATCCGGTGATCGTTGCGCTTGGCTTGTTCGTTGCCGCGCTCGGATTGCTGTTCGACAACCCGACCTTGGTGATTGGATTGCTGCACTTGCCTATCCTGGTGCCGGTTGGCGCGGTGATCCTGTTGCTCGGCTGCTATGGCTGGGCCTTCGAGCCGGCCGGTTAGGCACCTGATGGTGATGCGCGCGTCTTGGCGGCTGACCGCGTGGGATGACGGAGGGAACGACGTTGGCAGCAACGGCTGCGACCATTGAAGCGGCGCACGGAGCGGGGCACGACGGGGATATCGGGCATTCGCCTCACCCGCCGACAAGCACCGGGATCGATCACCGCAAGCTCTTGATGTGGGTGTTCCTGGCGTCGGACTGCATGTTCTTCGGCTCGCTCATCGCCACGTATCTCATTTATCGTGGCCGGGCCGAAGAGATGGTGGCGCAGGGCCAGGGTAAGGGGCCGCTACCGCACGAGGTTCTGGACATCCCCTACACCTCGGTCAGCGCGTTCGTCTTGCTCATGAGCTCGCTGACGATGGTGCTTGCGCTGGCCGCTATCCAGAAAGGGAACATCCGCGGCACGCGGATTTGGCTCTTTGCCACGGCCGCGCTCGGCTCGATCTTCTTGGGCGGGCAGTACTTTGAGTTCACTAGCTTCTACAAGGAAGACGGGCTCGGCTTCACAACGAACATCTTTGGCACCACGTTCTACACCTTGACAGGCTTCCACGGCGCCCACGTGACGGTCGG
>JBHOQQ010000189.1:0-21479 GCA_042408955.1 Thermomicrobiales bacterium | reverse complement strand
TGAGCCTCGCCGGGAAGCCAATGCTCGCCCACGTTCTGGACAGGGTGATGCCGCTCAACCCGGAGCGCCTCATCTTTATTACCGGGTTTCTTGGTGACCAGATCTAAGCATGGGCCAAAGCGACGTATAGCCTGCCAATGGCATTTGTCGAGCAGCCGGAAATGCGAGGCCAAACGGATGCGATTATCCGCACCCGGCACTTGGTGCACGGACCGGCGCTCATCTTGTTCCCCGATATGCTCTTTGAAGCCGATTGGTCCATCTTGAAGGTAACCGATGCCGATGTTGTCATGTTCACGAAGGAGGTTGAGGATCCCTCGGCGCTCGGCGTGGCAGTCGTTGAGCACGGGCGCATCGTGCGCCTCATCGAAAAGCCGAAGGAGCCGGTCTCTCGCCTGGCAGTCATCGGTATTTACTGGTTCCGTCATATGCCGGACCTCTACGCGGCAATTGATGAGCAAATGGCCCGCGGTCTCATGCTCAAAAATGAGTACTTCATCGCTGACGCTATCCAGATCATGATCGACCGCGGAGCCAAGGTTGTGCCGGCTCCCGTCACGGTGTGGGAAGACTGCGGCAATGCCGAGGCCCTTTTGGCGACGAACCGGTATCTCCTCGAACGGTTGCGGCCGGCGGCGCCATCATTTCCAGCAGGAGTAGTCCTTCATCCGTCGATTGTCGATCCGAGCGCAACGATCGAGCGGGCCGTGATCGGGCCGTACGCGAGCATTGGCGCCAACGTGGTCGTGCGAGATGCCGTGGTCCGCGACGCGATTCTGGAGGATGGCGCGATGGTCGAAGGCGCGGTGATCGAGCACAGCATTCTTGGCCGATCCGTGCTGGTTCGAGGGCGTCCCTCCCGTCTCAATATCGGCGACAATAGCGTGGTGGATCCATGAAGAATGGCAGAACGAGGAGCGGCGAGTGGCTTGAGCTCGCCGTCGAGGTCGACCGAGAAGCGGTGGAGCCAGTCAGCGAGGTATTCGCGCGGTACGGCTTCAACGAGGGTGTTGTCATCGAGGAGCCCTTCAGCCAGGATCCCGATGGAGATCACCTCGCGGTCGATCTCACTCGCCCGGTGACCGTCCGAACCTATCTGCCGCGCCAGGATGCCTCGCCAGAAATCATCGGCCAGATTCAGCATGCCCTCTGGCACCTTGGGCAATTGCGGCACGTGGGCGAGCTTCAGGTCACGGTGCGGCATGAGGAAGACTGGGCCGATGCCTGGAAGGAGCATTACCGGCCGATCCGGGCAGGACGCCGTGTCGTGGTCCGGCCACCGTGGTTCACCTACGAGCCGGTGGCAGGGGATGTGGTCGTCGTGCTTGATCCTGGCATGGCCTTTGGTACTGGCACCCACCAAACGACGCGCCTCGCCCTCATCTTGCTGGAGGATGAGATTCGCCCTGGCATGGACGTCCTCGATGTCGGCACGGGGTCGGGGATACTTGCGATCGCCGCGGCATTGCTCGGCGCAGCCTCCGTTCGCGCGGTGGACATCGAGCCGGTTGCTGTCCGCCGGGCCGTTGAAAACGTCCGGCTGAACAGCGTAACCGGCATCGTGCAGGTCGCCGTCGGCTCGGTTGATCGGGACGAGGCAGGGACGACGTACGATCTTGTGTCGCCAATATCGTCGCCCGCGTCCTGATCGATCTGGCGCCGGGCCTTGCTGCATCCGTCCGGCCGGGAGGACGCCTTGTCCTCAGTGGGATCATCGAGCCGAAGGAGGAGAGCGTTGTGGCGGCGTTCGCGGATGTGGGATTGCGTCGCATCCGCCGCGAGGTGATGGATGACTGGGTTGCGCATGTCTGGGAAAGGCCTGCACACACGTGACCGAAGACGCTTTCCGCGCTCTCGTGCTAGTACCTTCGCTTCGGCGATGGACACAGCAGAAATGGTAGACTTGCCGGCTGGCCGGGCCGCTCGTTGGGAGCACGTGGCGAATTCGCGGGGTGGCGCGGTACGAACATCATCTATTGGCACGTGGCAAGCGAGCCGGTCAACCCTTCCGGGCATCTTCCACGAGAAGGGCGGTCCGGCGTGACGCAACACGTGCACCTGCTGGAATCTGGAATAAGGCCATGGCCCCCATTGTAAGCCCGCTCTCGCATCGTCGTGTGGATCTGGTACCAGACGCCCCCGGCGTCATCGAAGCGGTTGCGCCGGACTCCCTCGCGGCGGAGCTTGGCTTGCGGCCAGGGGATCGCATCGTGCGCCTTAACGGCCGGCCGGTGCTGGACGCGCTCGATTTCCAGTTCAATGCGCAGTCCACGCGGGCGGTCTTGGAAGTCGAGCGCGGTGGCGAGCTCACCCGGCACGATCTCTGGCTGTCAGGCGACGAGTTCTGGGGCATTACCTTCAGCGACCCGACCTTCGATGGCGTCCGGATCTGCGAGAATGCCTGTCCGTTTTGCTTTATCAAGCAAATTCCTAAGGGCATGCGGAAATCGCTCTACGTGATGGACGACGATTACCGGTACTCGATGCTCTATGGGAACTTCGTGACCCTCACGAACCTGACCGAAGAGGACTGGCGGCGCATCGAGGAGCAGCGCCTCGGTCCACTCCACGTCTCGGTGCACGCGACGAATCCGGAGCTGCGGGTCGCACTCGTGGGCAATCCCAAGGGCGCGCGCATCCTGGACGATCTCGCCCGGTTGGAGCGTGCTGGCATAGATTTTCATGCCCAGCTTGTGCTCTGCCCCGGGGTGAACGACGGCCCCGAACTCGACCGGAGCCTGCGCGATCTTTCCGTGTTCACCCGCCTGATCTCGGTGGCCGGTGTGCCGGTCGGGCTGACGCGATTTGGCTTGGAACGGCAGAGCCGCCAGCTACGGCAATCGCGGACGTGCATGCGGCTCTTGCCAGGGCGCCAAATCCACGTCCGCCGGTACGAGCCGCACGAGGCGGAGCAGGTCATTGCGCAGGCGGAGCCGTGGCAGGAGCATTTTCGCCGGGAGCGTGGCCGCACATTTTTCTACCTTGGGGATGAGTTCTATCTCATGACTGGCCGGCCCGTGCCGCCCGCCGAGCACTATGATGGCTACCCACAGATCGAAGACGGCATCGGCATCACCCGGCATCTGCTGGAAAATCTGGACGGGTATTTGCGCAGGACGCCACCGGGTTCGCTGAGCGGCTCACGGGGGATCGTTGCCTGTGGCACGCTGATTGGGGCCACGATGCGCGAGGCGATTCAGCGATTCAACGAGCATACCGGTGCCCGGCTTGAAGTCATCGTCCTTGAGAGCGCATTCTTCGGTCCAGAAATCAATGTCTCAGGTCTGCTGACCGGACGGGATCTCATCGGCGGGCTGACGGGGAAGACGAGTGGCGCGCCAGTCTACATCACGAGCCGGATGATTTCCGATCGCACCCACACGTTGCTTGACGACCTGACGGTGAGCGATGTCAGCAGCGAGATCGGATCTCCCATCGTGCCATGTCTGACCCTGAGCGATGTCGGACGAGACTTACGCCGGAGGCTCAAGCGCGCGGCATGAATGAGGCGCGCGTGCCGGGCTTTGCCAAGGAGCATCCGGAAGGCACGGTGCTCCTCGTCCTCGCGGCTCCTCGCTCCAGTGCGAATTCGGTTGGCCCGGTCGTTGACGATATGGTGCGCATCCGCGTGACGGCCGCCGCAGCCGATGGCGCCGCCAATGCCGCTATCGTCAAGCTCTTGAGTGATGCGGTGGATATCCCGAAGTCGCGGGTGCGCATCATTTCCGGACACAGCGCAAAACGCAAGCGCATCCTGATCGAGGGACTGCGACCCACAGACGTTGTGACGCGCCTGAGCGCGCGGATGACCGCGTAGACCGGGTTACTGCTTGGTTACGCAGGACGCTGGTGCGCGGCGCTACCGCCCCTTGATGCGACGAAGAATCGCTGAGGCGGCGGCTGGTAACCCGATGACCGTGGCTGCCGAGGCAAGCATTTGGGGCAGCCGATAAGGGCGCTGCGGATTCGGGGCCGACGCTGGTGGCTCGTACGAGCGCATGCGCCACCAGAGGAGCAGCGTTTCCTTCATCGCCCGCCGGATCACACGAAAGCTACCGCCCGTGGCCTCGCCCGCCACGCGTGGATAATGGTGGACGCCGACCTGCTCGACGGTCGCTCCTTGCCTCCGCAGCTTGGCCTGAATTTCCGTGTTGATGAGCGCTCCTGGCGCGGTGAGCTCCATCGAGCGGAGCAGGTCGCCACGGAAAATTTTGAATGCGCAATCAATGTCGCGCATATGCACGCCAAACAAGATGCGAACCGCGACATTGAACATCTCTGCAAATACGCGGCGGTGCAATGGATCCGAGCGCTCCATGCGGAAGCCAGCGACGACATCAAATCGGCCAACAAAAGGCGCGAGCAAGCTGATGTCGGCGATGTCGAACTGGCGGTCGGAGTCCATGAACATAATGAAATCGCCGGTGGCCGCTCGGAAGCCTGAAGTAAGCGCGGCACCGTAGCCTCGGTTGACCTGGTGGTGCACCACGCGAACGTGTTCCGGATGAGTCGCGGCAAGCGTGTCAGCGATGACGGGCGTGGCATCCTTACTGCCATCGTTGACGATGATGATTTCAAACTCGTCAACGTACTGCGGCAAGACGTCGAGCGCCTGCTGCACGACGATGCCGATATTGGCTTCCTCATTGTGTGCCGGTAGGACGAGTGACAAGCTGCCTGGAATGCGTGGGCCGCTCTGGCCGACCATCGGTCGCGTCATCTGCCTTTGCCTATGCGTTTGCCTTTGCCGCGGGTGACTGCCCACGCATGTCCGGGCTTACCTTCCAGACATTGCCTCTTGGGTAGAAGTGCGTGGTGAACTCGTCATGCCGGAGCAAGTTCCCGTCGCGGTCGTAGACATCTCGGTAATAGGTTACGTCCAACCCTTTCTGGGCGTATTCGGTCTGCATGATCGTTCCAGGATCGAGCTTGTCATCCACGATTTCGAGATCTTCGGTGGGCTGGTACTCCTGGCCGTAAATCGGATCGCTGACATCCACCTTCCAGCCGGTGTCAGGGCCGTAGATGATGACGACTACCCGCGGACCATCGGTGTACGCCTCGATCAGTAACCAGCCGTCTGTGGCGTTGCGAAAGATGAAATCGCCGCCACCGAATGGATCTCCCTCGGGTTGCAAGATGGAGGCATCGAGCCCGGGAGTCCACCCGTCAAGCTCATAGAAGCCCAGGCGATACCGGTGGGGCCACCACTCTTCGATCGGCATCCCGGCAAAGAGCGCCGCGCGAAACACCGTGGTCGAGACCTGGCAGATGCCGCCGCCCACATCACGCCCGATTCGCTCGCCATCGATAACCGGTGCTTCGACAAACCCATTTTCCTCGCTGATGACCCCGATGGCGTGATTGAACGAGAAGGTCTCCCCAGGCGCAACGAGCGTTCCATTCAGCTTTTCGGCGCCGACTCGGATGTTCTCGGCTCGGCCCTCATTTGATCCATCAAAATTGGACGTGCCGACTGCTAATCGGGTGGTGATCCCCAGGCTGTCCAGGTTCGAGCTATCAATGCGTGGCTTGGTCACGGCCACCGGGATGCGGACCGTTTCGTGGTTCCCGAAGAAGCTGGTGATCACCGCCTCGGCGAGAGTTTGCGGTTTCAGCTTGGCGCCATCCTGGCTGTCACGAACGGCAAAGATGCGCTTGCCGTTCCAGGCAACGACCGCATCAACGGGATCCCGGTCGATCTCGCTCCGAAGCTGCTGCGAAAGCCACTTCGCCAGTGCCTTCTGATCTAATGAGACATCAACCGTTGGGGCAGCCCCCGAATTATCCGTAACCGTCGTAACCACAAACGTCCCCAGGTCCGCCGGATCCAGCGTCCAGCGGCGATCCTCGTAGGTCAAGGTGATGGGTCGCGAAAGGGCGCGATCAAGCTTCTGCTTGGCGTTTGCCAGGTCAACTACATGAATGCGGGGCTGCTTCGTGATCACTGGCAGCGTCCCGCGTGGCGGCGACAGCGTCCGCAGCGTTGTCATAATCTGCTCGGTGAGCTGCGCCCGGTCTACGATCAGACCATCTTTCTCGGGCTCGATCCGAGCGGTGCCGTCCTCGACGACAAGCGTTGCATCTTTCGGAGTCACGCCTAAATCGGCATCCACACGGTCGAGCCAGGCATTCAGCTCCCTAGCGTCGAGGCGGACCAACAGGGGGAGGCTTCGGTCATTGCGCAGGAGGGACCACGCGGTGGCAAGCCGCTGGCGTGCGTTTCCTTCTCGTCCGATACCAAAGGCCGCGTTGAGCGTGCCCTCGATATCGATGTGGACGCCTAGCTCCCGTAGCGTCGGTGTCCAGGTGCGGCCTTGATAGGAAAAGGTTGCCGTTGCCGACTCGAATTGCTCGGCGCGGCCGGCCACCACTGCACGCGCTTCCGTGAAGTTCATGCCGCCGACGGGCATCTCCGCGATGCGAACCGCAGGGTAGATGCGATCCTGGTAGGTGCTGCGGAACCAGTACAAACTGCCCACGCTTGCCAAGAGCACGACGGCCAATGCAAGCACCAACCGGGAGACGATCCGCTCCAGGCGCGGGCGCGACGCACTGGGTCGCTGCGCGGTCGCTTTCGTCAATTCGGCTGGCTGGCTCAGGTGTAGCGTCCCAATTGCATCAAGTGCAGGATCGTGCTGCAATTTCGCTTACTCCCTTGCCCTAGGGACGGCGTCATGGAACCGACCCGTGCCCTTCCCGAGTGCTGCTCACGATGCTAGCACACGACGCGGAATTTGACGCGCCCGATGTGCAGAATATCTCCATCTTCCACGTGTGTTGGAAAGGCAACCTCGTGCTCGTTGATAAAGGTCCCGTTGGTGCTACCCAGATCACGAACCCACCATCTGCCGTCCGCCCCGATGATCTCGGCATGCTCTGCAGACACCGAGGCGTCGTCTACCACGATGTCGCAGCGGGGGTGGCGCCCGATGAGCGCCAGTGAGCCCAAGGGCAGGGTGGTGCCAGGTGCAAGCGATGCATTCGCGGGATCGAGCAGGACGAGGTAGGCAGAAGGGGAAGCATCTGCCTGTCGCGAAGGGCTGGATGAGCCCTGCGCAAGCTCCGAAAGCTCCCGTAGCATCACACGCGCGATCTGCAGCAGAAAAAGGTACAGCAGCGCGATCACGAGGATTCGAGCTGCCAAGAGCTGCCATTCGAAGGGGATACTATTCACCAAACTCACGGCACGGGAGACCGGCGGCAGTGATGTTCACCGTGGATCGCCGGTAAATGGCAGCAATTGTGCGCTGAGCGTGCCAAAACTGATCTCGTCGCCAGCTTTGACGTACGTGGCCGTCCGAATTGGCCTGCCGTTTACCCGCGTGCCGTTCGTGCTATTGAGATCGACGACGCGGAGTCCTTCGTCGCTCTGCTCGAAGCGCGCGTGATGGCGTGAGACGTCACCCGATTCAAGGTGGATATCGTTATCGAGGGCGCGTCCAACGGTCGTGACCGTCTTGCGGAGGACGAATTCCTGACCAGCAAGCATCCCGTTGACAAACCGGAGGCGGAGCGGAGCGACGCCGCTTGTCTCGCGGATGACACGATATAACTCGGTGCGTTGGAGGGCGTCCTGTTGATCTCGATCGAGATCGGGACGATCGGCGATTGCCGCGGTAACCTGAATTGCCCGGCGGGGTACGGTGTCGTCGCCTGCTATTTGGACACGGATGCGGTCGATGGTTGAGAATCCACGCTCGGCCGCGAGATCGGAAAGCCAGGCTTCCATGTGGCGGCAAAGAGCAGGAACGAAATCGGCAAAGAGGATCATGTCCTGCGGGTGCATCGCGACCCGATAGTCATTCGGAACAAGCGTGGCATCGACCGAGACGACCTGGTTCGACGTCATAGCTCGCTCAAGCTTGCGCCCGATTTCCGCGGGCTGGATCGGACTGCGGAAGAGACGGCCCACGGAGCCTTCCATCAGGCGCTCGAACGATTGCTCGAAACGGTCAAGGACATTCAGGTGTGGCATGGTCACGCTGCGATCTCGTTGCTCCGACGTATCCCAGGCGATTATAGGAGTCTGGGAAAATCGCGGTCAACGCGACCTGATGCCGTCCGGTAGAGACGGAGGCACCTTCCGAAAAGGCAACGTGACATGGTCCGGGTGCTGGGCGTGCTGAACGATGCGCTTTCGTGGCATGCCTGATGATGAGATGCCGGTACGGGGAACGAACCGTTTCAATTGCTCTTGATGATGGTGGAGCATTCCGGAGGATGAGCATTGGGTGATCGAAGAATCTGGTTTGGGCCGTCGATTCTGACGGCGGATGTGTTGCGCCTCGGCGAGGCAATTGCCCAGGCGGAAGCCGCGGGAGTCGACTTTATTCATTTGGACATCATGGACGGCAGATTCGTGCCCACGATCACCTTTGGGCCACTCGTGGTTTCGGCGGTACGCCGAGCGACCAAGCTGCCGATCGATGTCCACTTAATGATTGTGGAGCCCGAACGGCATATTGGAGCGTTCGTCGATGCTGGCGCCGACATCCTGACGGTTCATGTCGAAGCGTGCGTGCATCTCCATGGCACCCTCCAAAGCATCGCTGCCGCTGGCGCCACCCCGAGTGTGACGCTCAACCCGGCGACTCCGCTCGTGGCGATTGAAGAAGTGATTCCAATGGTCGGGCAGGTGCTCGTGATGAGCGTCAATCCCGGATACGGTGGGCAAACGTTTATCCCGTCTGCGCTCGACAAAATCCGGCGACTTCGTGCCCTGCTCGATGAGCGGAACCCTACCTGCCGGCTCGAAGTTGATGGCGGCATCAAGCCGAGCAATATTCGGAGGGTGGTCGAAGCCGGGGCGGATACGATCGTCGCCGGCTCCGCGATCTATTCTGACGATCACCGGGTGGACGACGCTGTGCAAAAGCTGCGGGACGCGCTTGCGTAGGGTGCTGACTGTATCCGACCGCGTGGTGCCTTGTGCGGCTAGCGATCGCGCTCGTGGACAACCGAGGCGCGCATCAGCAGAACGGGAAGCAGCGCGAGCACGGCAATGGCAGCCGCGATGAGAAAGGTTTCGCGAACGACGCGGAGGCTGAGAGGAATAGCGACATCCTGAATATACTGGTGCTGCCGGAGGAAAAATTCCGCCGTGGTTTCACCTTCCTCTCGCACCACCGGCTCAATTGGAGCCGTGAGCGCTTGAAGACGCCGGATGCCAAAGGCAGTCAGCGCGGAAATACCCATGGTCATGCCCAACAAGCGGAACAGAATGGTTAGCGCTGCGGCGATGCCCCGATCAGCAGCGGAGGCAGCGTCGATCGCGTTTGCCCCGATCGGCGCGATCACCAGCCCAAACCCGGCGCCAGCGATGACAAGCCCCGGAAGCATCCACACTTCGCTCGTTGTGCCCAATCCAAGCCAGATCGCCACGTAGCCGCTGGCAACGAGGAGAAGACCCACTCCCGCGGCTCGCCGGTCTCCGCGCTTTCCTGCAACGAGGCCGCCGGTGAACGAGAGGATGGCCATCGTCGCGGAAAACGGAGCGAGGTACGCGGCGCTCAGCTCGCTGATCCGCTCTTCATCGGCCAGGAGCGCCACAACTACTGGGACATCCACCATGGCCACGATGAGGGCCGCGCCGGCGAGGAAGTTGGCGGCAATCGCCGTGGTGAAACGGGTGCTTTGGAAAAGCCGGAGAGGCAGGATGGGAGACGGGCTGCGCCGTTCCCAGAGAATGAACAGGATCAAGAGCGCCGCTCCGGCACCGAGGAGTGGCATCAAATAGGGAGCAAGGGGATTACGGGTGCCGCCCAGAGCGCGCATCGCCGCTCCTTTGGAGATACCCGCCTCTCCGCTGACAGACAAGCCAAGATTGAGGAGCAGGAGGGCACTGCCGAGAAGGAGCGTGCCAGCAAGGTCAAGTTCCCGGAGACGGCGGGGATGATGCGTCGTGGTGGCACCGGCTCTGCGTGCTCCCACCCAGATGAGGATGGCAACCAGGACACCGGCTGGCAGGTTGATCCAAAATACCCAGCGCCAGGGCTCAGATCCTGGCGCGAGCCGGACGACCGCGGCTCCCCAGACTGGGCCGAGCACCCACCCAAGCGTATCGATCGCACCAACGAGCCCGATTGCCGCGTGACGGCGTCCGGGCGGCAGCAGATCTCCGACCAAGGCAAGCGTGACGGGCAACAAGGCGCCTCCCCCGGTCCCTTGCACCGCGCGTGCAAGGATCAATGTCGTCAGGTTGGACGCGGTTGCGCTCCAGATTGAGCCGGCAAGAAACACGGCGAGGGAGAGCTGAAACGCCGCTGTTCTGCCGATCAGGTCGGAGATTCTGCCCATCACCGGCACGGTAACGATGTATGCCAGCAAGTAGGCATTGACCACCCAGATATACCGGTCAACGTCCGCTGTGTTGATGTGGAGATCGAAGACGACCCGGGGGAGAACCGTGGCGATGACGGTCAGATCGACGGCGCCGAGAAACACCGCTGCTAACGCGGCTCCAAGCGGCCAGCCTCGAACGATGGCGTCGCGGCGGTTATGCTGGCGGCTCGATGACAATATCGGCACCATGGTCGAAGAGGTCGAGCGTCCAGACGGCTGGTGTCTCCGTCCCGGCATCGACCTTTGGTTCGGCAAGGCGGGCTCGAAGGAGATCATACGTGCTTTGGTCGATCCAAAGATCAACTGTGATTGGAGTGCCGTCGAGAATATTCGACGTGAGCGGCCCGACGATTTCCCGATCGACGAGCGCCTGGATGTGGAACGCTTTCCGGTCTCGAACCTTCTCGTCTGCCAAGCGTTCGGCGCCCGTGACGCGATTCATGATCGGACCGATGCCGTCTTGATTGTCGAACAGCACCGAGGGATCGTATTCGAACTCGGCAGGGGCGGTCGTCCACTCGCCCGAGATCAGATCGGTCGTCCACCACTGATTGCCGACGATGATGAGCTGGACGGTGATCGTCGCGCGCTCAAGCGCGACTACCTTGAATTCCGTGCGCACGCGGTCCGGCCGGGCGAGCTCTCCTTTTGCTTCGATTAGGCGGAGACTCTTCCCGGCGTCAATAAAGGTATCGCCTTCAACCTTCAGCTCAAACCGGACTGTTTGTGTTTCCGCGAGGCGCTGGCTGGCTCGGGAAAGGATGTCCGCCGCGGAGAGCGATGCGGCATCCTCTGGCGTGGTGGGTGTAGCCGGCGGCGTCGCCCAAGCCCCGTGCGCCGGACCAAGCGCCAGGAGGCTGAGCACAAGGAGAAGGCCGACAATGATCGAGCGAGTTTGGCACTGCATGCCCTATCCTTGCTCGCTGCACCTATCAGATCGCCAGAGGCAGCGATCCAGTGACCGCTACCCTGGCGAGTGTAGCACTCTGGCAACATGATGAGGGGTGCGAGGCCTTCGCCAGAGCCTGCTTTTCTTGCCCAGCAGGCTAGGGTAGGATGCCGGGGCGACATGACGAACGCCCAAGAGGAGCGCGTACGAGCAACATGGTTAACACGCACACAGGAAATGACGGCCGGGGACTACGCATTGGCATTGATATCGGTGGCACCTTCACCGATCTGCTCTTGGTGGATGCTGAGGCAGGCACGACGGTCGTCGGCAAAACCCTGACGACTCCAGATGATCCATCGCGCGCGGTCAGAACCGGCTTGGAGCAGCTCTTGCGGGAGGCTGGTCGAGCTCCAGCAGAGATCGGCCAAATCGTTCACGGCACGACGCTTGTGACCAATGCGCTGATTGAGCGGAAGGGAGCCCGAACCGCGCTCCTGACGACGCAAGGGTTCCGCGACGCCGTGGAGATCGGACGGGAGCATCGCTACGACCTCTACGACCTCTTTCTCGATCTGCCCAAGCCGCTCGTGCCCCGGTACCTGCGTTTCGAGGTCAACGAGCGCATCCTTTCCGACGGCTCGGTCTTCATTCCCTTAGACACCAGCCAGGTTGAAGAGCTGGCACGCCGGCTTGCCGGTGATGGCATCGAAGCGGTCGCCGTCTGCTTCCTTCACAGCTACCTCAATCCCAGCCATGAGCGTCTGGCTGGAGCCATCCTGGCGAACGTGGCCCCATCGCTGGTGGTTTCGCTGTCGAGCGACGTGGCGCCAGAAATTCGCGAGTACGAGCGGGCTAGCACAACGATCGCAAACGTCTACGTGCGGCCACTCGTGGCTCGCTATCTCGAGCGCATTCACCAGGAGCTGCGCGAGATCGGCGCGCACGCGGCGCTCCTGATCATGCTGTCTTCGGGAGGGATTTGCACCGTTGAGACTGCTGCGCGCTACCCGATTCGTTTGGTCGAATCAGGCCCGGCTGCCGGCGCTCTGGCGGCTGCGCATTTCGGCCGGCTTACCGGGCGGCCATCACTGCTGTCGTTTGACATGGGTGGCACGACGGCCAAGAGTTGCCTCATCGACAACGGACAGCCCACAGTGGCCACCGAGTTCGAGGTCAGCCGCGTTTACCGGTTCAAGAAAGGGAGTGGATTGCCGGTTCGCGTGCCCTCCATTGAGCTCATCGAGATCGGGGCGGGTGGCGGCAGCATTGCGCGCGTCGATTCCCTGGGCTTGCTGAAGGTTGGGCCGGAAAGCGCCGGGGCCGATCCCGGACCTGCCTGCTACGGCCTTGGCGGCAAGGAGCCGACGGTCACCGACGCGGATCTCGTGCTTGGCTACCTCGATCCTGAGTTCTTCCTCGGTGGCCGGATGCGCCTGGATGTCAGCGCTGCTCGGGAAGCCATCGCCAGGCTCGGCCAGCGGCTTGACTTGGACGGTATCGCGACGGCATGGGGGATCCACCAGGTCGTCAATGAGCAAATGGCGAGCGCCGCGAGAATCCATGCCATCGAGCAGGGCAAAGATCCCCGAAGCTATCCCGTTTTTGCCTTCGGGGGGGCCGGGCCGGTGCATGCCTATCGCGTGGCGGAAATCCTGCATTCACCCGAGGTGATCATTCCGCTCGGGGCTGGAATTGCCAGCACACTCGGATTCCTCGTTGCGCCGCTCGCGTTCGATTTCGTGCGCACCTATGCCGGCCGGTTGGATGAGCTAAATTGGTCCGAGGTTGCCGCGCGGTATCAGGAGATGGAAGCCGAAGGCTTGGCTATGCTTCGCTCGGCCGGAGTGACGACCGAGGCGATCACGATTACTCGCACTGCTGAGCTTCGCTACGCCGGGCAGGGACATCAGGTTACGGTCGGCGTGCCGCCCGGGCCGATTGGGCCAGACACGAGACGCCAGCTTGAGGACCGGTTCGAGCAGGAGTACCGCCGGCTATATGGGCGCACCGCTCCTGGCAACCCGATTGAGACAGTCAACTGGCGCATCGTCGCTGCGGCGCCGTCGCCGTCAGTCTCGTTGACGATCGGTCAGAGGTCCGCGGGAAATGGGAGGCTTGGGGCAGCCCAGAAGGGGGAGCGCGCAATCTATTTGCCAGAAGTTCGCGATTTTCGTCCGGTGCCCGTTTATGATCGCTACGCTTTCACCCCAGGCATGGGTTTCTCCGGCCCGGCGGTGATCGAGGAACGTGAGTCAACTGCGGTCATCGGCCCAGGCGCGTGGGTAGAAGTTGATCACTTGCTCAATCTCGTCATTCGGATGCCCCGGTAGCCGGGGAGAAGCGCGTGCCTATGCCGCGTGGTCACGGGTAGGTTGCGGAAACCCCTGGGTTGCTCGTAGGATTGCGCCAAGTAAGGAATGCGGAACAATCGGTGAGCGGCAAGGCAGGCGGGCGAACCGGGGCAGTGCCTCGGACGCCACAACTGGCGAATGGGGGGATGGGGATGGGACGCCGGCGTTACCTCGCGCGATTCGGCGCATTCGGACTCATGACCATACTCAGCCTGATGGTGCTGGCGGCGTGTGGCCGCGAGGAGGAAGAAACGCCGCAGGCGCAAGTGACGCCTACTGTTACTCCACCCGCGGAGCAATCTCCAACCGTGGCTGCCACCGTGGCATCGCCACCTGCTTCGCCGGCCGCATCTCCCGCCGCATCGCCGGCTGTCGCGGAAGCGACACCCGCGGCGAGCCCTGCTGTATCACCAGTGGCTACTGAAGAGGCCACTCCCGTGGCGATGGCGTCCCCAGAGGCTACCATCGCGGCATCACCATCTCCTGCGCCTGCAAGTCCAACGCAAGAGGTGACGGAAGCGGCGTCACCGGCGGCGACCGAAGAAGCCACCCCGGAGGCGACTCCGGCCGTCACGGAAATCGCGTCGCCGGCCGCTACTCCTGCGGCATCCCCAACGGAGGAAGTCGTCATCGCCGCCGTGACGGAGACGCCGTCTCCCACATCGACCAGCACCGCCACGGCAACGCCTGAGCCAACCGCGACCCCCGAGCCCACGGATACGGCAACGCCGCTGCCGACGGACACGCCGACGCCGGTGCCGACCGATACGGCAACACCAGTGCCGACCGCAACGCATACCCCATCACCAACGGCAACCCACACACCGTCGCCAACGGCAACTCACACCTCTACCCCTGTCCCAACCGCGACGCACACCGCGACACCGTCTCCGACCGCGACGCACACCCCGTCACCAACCGCTACGCACACACCGTTACCGACAGCGACACCGACTTCGACCCCGGTGCCGACCGCGACGCCGACCACGCCACCGACAGCGACACCAACGGCCACGGCAGTGCCGCCAACGGCGACGCCGACGTCATTGCCAACGTGCACGCCGACCCCATCACCGACGGCTACCGCGGCTGGCAGTCCTGCTGCGTCGCCAATGGCGTCGCCAATTGCTTCTCCTGGAACACCCGCTGCATCTCCTGTTGCGGGAACGCCGGAGGCGACTGCCGTGACGACACCTGCCGGGTGCATCTAGACTGAAGCGACCATATCGCCTGGCTTGCAATGGGGCGGCTAACCTGGCCGCCCCCCACGTGACTGATCCGAGGACATGACAACCCAAACACCAAGCACGCGCATCGATCCCATCCTGCTTGAGGTGATGTGGAATCGCCTCATCTCCGTGGTGAACGAGCAGGCCACGGCGCTCATGCGCACCAGCTTCACCTCGATCGTTCGCGAAGCAGGAGACCTTTCGGCCGGCGTCTTTGACGTTCAGGGCAACATGATCGCACAGGCAGTGACCGGCACCCCTGGCCACATCAATGCCATGGCCACCTGCATCCGGCATTTTCTGGCGGTCTACCCCCCTGACGAGCTTCGGCCTGGCGATGTGCTGATCACGAACGATCCCCAAAAGACCTCCGGACACTTGCACGATTTTACCGTGATCACTCCCGTGTTCCGGGAGGAGAAGCTCGTAGGCTTTTTCGGCAATACCTGCCATGTCCTCGATATCGGCGGGATCGGTTTGTCGACCGATGCCCGCTCGGTGTACGAGGAGGGGCTGTTCGTCCCGATCACAAAGCTCTTTGACCGCGGTGAGCCGAATCGCGAGCTTCTGAAAATCCTGGCTGCCAACGTTCGCGCGCCGGAGCCGGTGCTCGGAGATATCCACGCGCAAGCCGCGGGCAACGATGTGGGCGCCACTCGCCTCATCGAATTCATGGACGAGTTTGGCTTGGACTCCCTCGACGATCTGTCCGCCGAGATCATCGGGCGGTCAGAGCGAGCCATGCGCGCTGCCATCGCGGCGCTGCCTGACGGGGTGTATGACAACGAGGTGTTCTCGGACGGATACGAGGAGCCGGTCAGGCTCCGCGTCACGATTTCCAAGCGGGGTGATGAGCTGCTGGTCGACTGGACGGGAAGTTCGCCGGAAAGCAAGCGCGGCATCAACGTCGTGCTGAACTACACGCACGCCTACACGACCTATGCCTTGAAATGCGCCCTCGCGCCGGATGTTCCAAACAACGAAGGGAGTTTCCGCCCGGTCACCGTTACCGCGCCACCGCGAAGCATTCTCAACGCACTTCCGCCTGCGCCGGTCTCCGCGCGCCATATCATCGGGCATTTCTTGCCGGGAGCGATTTTCGGGGCGCTCGCGAAGGTGATCCCCGATCGGGTCATGGCCGAAGGAGCCGCGAATATCTGGAACTTGCAGTTTACCGGCTACGACCCGCTCGATCGTCCCTTCACCTATGTGTGGTTTTCGTGCGGCGGCACGGGTGCGCGGCCAACCAAAGATGGCTTGCATGCCACGGCGTTCCCCAGCGGCATCGCCGGTGTTCCCGCCGAGGTCATCGAGCAGCTTTCTCCCGTCGTGGTGCACGCGCGGGAGATCCGTGCCGGCTCGGCGGGACCTGGGCGCTTCCGCGGCGGTTGTGGCCAGACCTTGCGCCTCAGCGTGCGCACCAGCAAGCCGTTTACCTTCTCCGCGCTCTTCGACCGCGTCCATCACCCGGCGGCCGGCTATGCCGGAGGAGGGCCAGGCGCGACCGCTGAGATCCTCTTGTCCACAGGTGAGCGCATCGAGCGAAAGGGTGCCCGGGAGCTAGATCCTGGCATAGTTATCACCCTCCACTTGCCCGGCGGCGGTGGTTTTTACGATCCCTTTACCCGGGATCCGGCACTCGTCCTCGAAGACGTGCGCAACGGCATCATCTCCATCGAGCAGGCGCGCGAGCGGTACGGAGTCGTGCTCACATCGGATGGAGAGCGAATCGATGAGGCTGCCACGGCAGTGGCGCGTGCCCGGCGCACCCGCGCTTGACTTGGAGCAGGTCGTGCACATCTCTCAGATGTTGAAGAGGAAGTGCACAATGTCGCCATCTTGGACGACGTAGGTCTTGCCTTCTCTGCGATACGTGCCGAGGCGCTTGGCTTCGGCTAATCCGCCAGCCGCGATCAGATCGTCGTACGAGACCACCTCGGCGCGAATAAACCCCCGCTGAATATCGCTGTGGATTTCCCCGGCGGCCTCCAGCGCGGTGGTGCCGCGACGAATTGTCCAGGCGCGGCATTCGTCCGGACCGACGGTGAAAAAAGGGATCAGCCCGAGGAGCTCGAACGACAAGCGGATCACGCGATCCCGGCTCGATTCCGCGATGCCGAGATCGGCAAGGAAGATCGCGGCGTCTTCATCGTCGAGACGGCTGATCTCCATTTCGAGCTTGCCAGCCAGCGCATCGACCGCGACGCCAGGTCGTCCAAATCGCTCCTTGACTGCTGCGACGAGATCGTTTGCTGAAGCGCCGAGTTGATGCTCATCACCGTTGAGCAGCAGGAAGAGCGGCTTAGCCGTCAGCAACCCGAACCCCCGCAGCAGCTTTGCGTCGTCCGGGTCGAGCGAGGGGATCACCTCCCGGAGCGGAATATCCCCTTCGAGAGCCTCCTTGAGCCGCGTCATCACCTCCCGCTCGCGCTCGTACGCTTCGCGCTCGGCGCCGCGTAGCTTCGGAATTTGCGACGTCACCCGCTGCAGGCGCTTATCAACGATCGCGAGGTCGCTGAAGGTAAGCTCCAATACGAGCGTCTCGATGTCCCGAAGAGGATTGACGCTTCCTTCCGGATGGGGAACGTTGGGATCTTCAAACGCACGCACGACCATCAGCAGCGCGTCTGCCTGGCTGAGGTGGCCAAGCAGTTGTCCGCTCATGCCCTTCTCAGCGATCCCCTTGGCGATGCCGGCAACATCCAGGTATTGCACGTCAGCCGGCACCTTCCGCTGCGGCCGGAAGAGATCAGTCAGGCGATCGAGGCGGGGATCAGGAACCTTCACCGTGGCCAAATTCGGCTCGTCGGCAGCCGCTCCGAACCCTCCTGTTTGCGCCTCCGCGCGCGTCAGGGCATTGAATACCGTCGTCTTGCCAGACGCTGGCAGACCGATGATAACCAGTTTTGTTGTCACAGCTTTTGATGCTCCAACGATGGAAAGCGAGGAGCGTGGGGCATCCTCACGCAGAACATTGGCCGAAAGGGGCCAATCCATTATGCCCCAAACCAGCGTCAGTTGACCACGACACTGGAGGAAGCAACGCAGTGCGCCGGTGGACGCGATCACGCATGATTCCCTGAGCGCATGAGAGGCTTCGCGCACGGCGGGCACGCCGGGCTCATTGGACACGAGGTGATCTGCTTCCCGGTCTCGTGATCCCGAACGCAGCGAGGCCGGAGGTACTGACGAGTGGCAAGGAGGACGAGGTTCGGAGACTTCCAGCCCCGTCATCCCGAGCGCAGCGAGAGATCTTTTGCGGTTCGTGGTGCCGAACGATACGTGACTGGGCAGGACACCGCACTCGTCCGCGCCATGCTGAGCCGGTTCAGCGAACGATCCTCGCGGTCAGCCCACCGGTTAGCCGGGCAATATCCCTGGGCGCGATGCGCAGGAGCGCATCCTCGGCGCCGCCGCCACCGTACACGAACGCTTTCGCTGCCACCGAGCAATCCATGACGACCGGTACCGGTGTGCGATGACCGACGGGAGCGACCCCGCCTGCTGGAAAGCCTGTCACAGCGAGCACGGTTGCCGGATCGGCAAGGCGGAGCCGGCTGAGGCGCGCCACTTCAGCGAGCAGGTGGCGATCAACTTTGCTTGGCCCTGATGCTATTGCCAGCACTGGCTCGCCGGACTCACTGATAAATAGCAGGGATTTGATGATCAACTCTTCCGGCACCCCGATTGCCGCGGCCGCAAGCGGCACTGTGGGCATTGGCACGCCTGGCCGCAGAAGCTCTACGTCGACGCCTTGCTGGCGCAACCACATCACTAGCCGCTCCGGAAGGTCCCAATTCGCCTGCTCATCCCAGAGAAAGCAATGCATCGTCGAGGTCATCCCAATGAGCGTGCGCAAAGGTGCATGCCAGTCACCGTCAGCGTTTCGTCGAGCTTGGCCGCTCCGGGTTCATTTCCCGCGGCGTCGCGGATCGAGCGCGTCGCGCAGGCCGTCGCCAATGAAGTTGAGCGCCATCACGACGCTCATGATGGACAATCCTGGCGCGGCCGCGTACCACCAGTATTCCAGACCTTTGTCGGCGCCTTGCTTGACCATCGCGCCCCATTCAGCGGTCGGTGGCACCGCGCCAAGCCCGAGAAAGCTGAGACCAGCAGTGAGGACGATCGCGGCACCAACATCGAGCGTCGCCTTGACCACAATCGGTGCATCGGTGCTCGGCAGAATGTGACGGAATAGGACACGCCACCGTGACGATCCGATCGCCTCGGCCGCGGTGACATACTCATTGGAACGGATGGCCAGCACCTGACTGCGCATGACACGGGCATATTCGGGCCAGAGCACGAAACCAACCGCGATCAGTGCATTGCTCAACCCCGGTCCGCCGCGCGCGGCGGTAATCGCCATCGCCAAAATGATTGATGGGAAAGAGAGGATTGCATCGCATGCCCGCATGATGACCGTGTCAACGATGCCGCCCAGGTAGCCCGCGAGAGCGCCAAGTAAGCAGCCAAACGTGCCGGTCGCCAGGATCACGAGAATGCCAGCTGGAACCGAGATGCGCGCCCCATAAATGACGCGACTCACCATGTCGCGCCCGAGGTCGTCGGTGCCGAACGGATGATCCGTGCTCGGAGGCTTGAGACGCTTCGTGAAATCTTGAAAGATCGGATCCTGAATCGGCAGAACCGGCGCCGTGATGGCGAGCACGAGCCAGACCGTCATCACAAATAAGCCGGCCATCGCCGTGGGGTTCCGCCGGAGCGTTCGCCAGGCGTCGCCAAGCGGGGTGCGGCGTTTCGCAAGCGTTGCCGTAGCGAGAGGAATTGCCGCCGGTTGAGTCGAAACTGTCGTTGCCACGTCTGGCTCAGCCTCTCGTGCTAGGAGGTCACGCGAATGCGTGGATCAAGCAGGCCGTAACAGATATCAACGACCAAGTTGATCAAAATATACCCAGCAGCGATGGTCAGCGTAACTCCCAGTAAGGCCGGATAGTCGAGACGCAAAGCTGCCCGTGCGGCATACTGGCCAACGCCCGGCCAGGAAAAGATCGTTTCGGTAAGCACGGCACCTGCGAGCAGGTTGGCAAACGTTAGTCCGAGCACGGTCACCGTCGGAATCAGGGCGTTGCGCAATGCATGGCCTGCCACGACCGAGCGCTCGGCAAGCCCTTTTGCCCGCGCGGTCCGGACGTAATCGTCCGAGAGCGCGGCCAGCAGAGAGGACCGCAACATGCGCTGCAAGATACCCATTGCGAACGATCCCAGCACGATCGCCGGCAGCACGGAGTGCCGGACCGCGCTCCAAAAGATATCCCACTGGCCGGCAATCGCCGCGTCGAGCGTCATGATTCCGGTCGTCTTGGGCGGCGGATTCATGCCTACGTCGAGCCGGCCAGGTCCTGGGAACCAAGAGAGGCGGTAGAAGAACAGATACAACAGCAACAGTCCGAGCCAGAACACGGGCACGCTCGTGCCGAGCAGGGAGATGAAGCGAGAGAGGTGGTCTACCCACTTGTTGTGACGAATCGCGGAAAGAATGCCGAGGGGCAGGCCGATGAGCGTCGCGTAGGCCATGGCGAAGACCGTGAGCTCGAACGTCGCCGGCACAAAGTTCTTGAGGTCGTCGAGGACAGGGTTACGTGTCATGATCGACTCACCCATGTCCCCCCGAAGGAGATTTCGGAGATAGTAAACGTACTGGACGGGCAATGGGCGGTCGAGGCCCCACCGGCGCTCAAGCGTCGCCCGGACTTCCGGGCGATCGGCCATGCGCTCCCCGATCAGGGTGGACAGCGGATCTCCGGGCACGGCATGGGCCAGGGAAAAGACGGCGATCGTCATGATAAAGAGAATGAGCACCGACAGCAGTAACCGCCGGGCGATGTACGTCCACAGCCCCATGATGATGCTCGCTCGCAACTGCAGGCGGGAGCCGGCACTGCACAAGCCAGCTCCCGCTGCTCACAGTGACTATGCCGATTTCGATGCGTTCCGTAGCTGGATGATGTAGACGGCGTGGGTCGTCACGCCCTGCACCGCCTTCGTTGCTGGCTTTTGGTCGATGGTTTGATACAGGACGAGGAATGCCGCGTCTTCGATCATCTGCTTCATGATGTTGATGTAGATCTGCTTGCGCTTCTCAACATCAAGCTCGGCGATGCCCTGTTTGAGCCACTCGTCAACCTGAGGGTTCGAGTAGGCCATGCGCCGTGCCGCCGCAACGCCAGTTTGGGCGAAGGGAGCAGCGTAGGTGTGCACATCAACGTAGTCAGGCGTCCAGGGCGAGATGGTCGCTTGCAGCTTGCCAGCCCGGTAATCGGTAATGCGCTGCGTGCCGTCCATCGGATTGAGCTTGATCTTCAATCCTTTAACGCGCTGGATGTCGGCTTGCAGCTTGGCTGCCAAAGCATCCAGGCTGACCGCGCCTTCTCCAAAGCCGCCGGCGTCGTAAGAAATCGTGATCTCGGCCTCCCCGACGCCGCTCGCGTCGAAGAGCTCCTGTGCCTTGGCCAGGTCCTGCTTGTAGCCAAGATCATGGATCTCGACTGTCCCGAGCAGTGGCTCGGGGACGACCGTGGCTGGCTTGAGTCCCGCCCCACCGAGCAATCCCTGAATGATCCCGTCGTAATCGATCGCGTACCCAATCGCTTGCCGGACTTGCTTGTTGACGAGGGGACCGGCGCAGGTGCAGCCACGCTC
>JBHOQQ010000188.1:0-43550 GCA_042408955.1 Thermomicrobiales bacterium | reverse complement strand
ATCTCCGAGGTTCGAATCTTCTTCCTCGCCAATCGGCATCTCTAAGCTGACCGGTTCCTGGCTGATTTTCAGGATCTCCCGCACACGCTCCGGCGGCACATCCATGACCAGCGCGATCTCTTCGCTCGTGGGCTCCCGGCCTAGCTCTTGCTGCAGTTTCCGGCTCGTGCGGATCAGCCGGTTTATCGTCTCCACCATGTGGACAGGAATGCGGATGGTCCGCGCTTGATCGGCGATCGCGCGCGTGATCGCCTGCCGGATCCACCACGTGGCATAGGTGCTGAACTTGAACCCCTTGTGGTGCTGGAACTTCTCCACTGCCCGGATCAGACCGAGATTGCCCTCTTGGATCAGGTCAAGCATGCTCATCCCGCGGCCAACGTACTTCTTGGCCACCGAGACGACAAGCCGAAGGTTCGCCTCCGTGAGCGCCACCTTCGCACGGCATCCCGCCTCGATCTGATCTGCCCAGCGGCGCTCCAGCCGCGCGACTTGCTCGCGAAACACGCGATCAACGTCCTCATCCGGTGGCCACGCATCACCGTCGCGCAGGAGGTTCTGCACGGCCACCGGCAGGAGATCCCATTCCACCGCCCGGAGCCGGAGCGACTCCTCGTACTCTTCCGGCGTAAGCTCGAATTGCTCGGCAACCCGCTGAATGGCCTCTTCTGACACTTGAGTTAGCGGGAAGATTCGCTTGAAGACGACGGATTTCGGTGGCACAGGCTCATTAGGATGCTCCTCCACGTACAGGGCGCGAACGTGGGGCCACCCTTGCCGGAACGAGTGGTAAATGGCTCGACCAAGCACGTCAGCCGCCGGCGGAGCGCCGAAGTCGTCTCGCAGTTGAGCCTGCTTGGCCGCCAGATACTCACCACGCTCCATCTGGGCCGCTAGCTCGACCTCGCGCGTCGCGCTCAGGAGCGGCACCCTGCCAATCTCACGCAGGTACATGCGCACCGGATCGTCGAGGCTGACCCCCCCGACATCGTAGTTGATACTCTCAACGTCAAGCGCACCAGTGTCGGTGTCAGCCTCCTCGATGTCGACATCTGTCTCCACGAGCTCGGCGTCCTCTCCCAGGACCGAGCTCAGCTCTTGCAAGCGGTGACTGAGCGCTTCGATACCAGCTGGCTCGCCATCGCCTGGCAGCGCCTCCAACATGGCATCGAAGGCGATCGCGCCATCAGCCGGCTCCCTGGGGTCAATGTCCACGTCGTCGTTCAATGCTGACGCTCCCTCCGCTCCTAACGACACCAAGTCCTCGTCAAGCTCGGCGAACGATACATCCGGCTCATCGAAGACCGATTCATCGAGCGGGGCAGCGGGGATCTCCGGACCAACAACTGGCCCGGCGTGCTCCATCGCGGCGAGCGGATCATTGGATCGCGCATCGCTCACGGTGGAATGATCATGGCCAACTGGCCGCTTCTTGCGAGGCACGGGGCTTTGCGACATCACTGATGAGATCTCCGGGGCCAACGACGGGGGACGTCCACGGTCTTCAGCCAGTCAATCACCTATGTGCAGCGCCAGCGAAGCGGAAAAACCCTCCGTTGAAACGCTACTACGTCTGAGCGGCCGGTGCAACCTCCTGCCTCGCCCAATCCGCACATCACACCACCTCACACGCTAACAAATCCTCATACGTTTCCCGCCGACGGATGACTTCGGCATGGGCATCTCGCGCAAGAATTACCGCGGGGCGGCACGCATGGTTATAGTTGCTCGCCAGTGGCAGGCAGTATGCCCCAGCAGCGGGAATCGCCAGCAGATCGCCAGGACGCAACGGCGGAAGCGCCACATCCCGAATAAGTACATCACCAGTCTCGCAATACTTCCCTGCAATCGTGACCAGCTCGCGTTCGTCCTCACCAGTGCGGTTCGCCAGCGCTGCGGTGTAGCGTGCCCCGTATAGCGCGGGCCGAATGTTGTCTGCCATGCCTCCGTCAACCGCGACATAACGGCGCACTCCCGGAATATCCTTGATCGCTCCAACCCGATAGACCGCGATGGCGGATGGTCCAACGATCCACCGCCCCGGCTCAACGATGACTACCGGCGCTGGCAATCCGCATGCTGCGGTGGCATGGAGCACCGCATCAATCATGACCGCCGCCCACTCCTCAATCGGCACGTCTTCCTGACCTTCGACGTAGCCAATGCCGAAGCCACCGCCTGGGGATAGCACATCGAGCTCGGCTCCATAGCGCTCACGCATCCGGGCGGCAAACTCAACAACATGCTCGATCGCATGAACGACCGGCGCCACGTCGAAGAGCTGCGAGCCAAGGTGAACGTGGTAGCCAACGAGCCGGAGGCCAGGACGCTGAACGGCAAGCTCTACAGCCTGCTCTGCTTCACCCGTCCACACCGGAAAGCCGAATTTCGAGTCGACAGCGCCGGTTTTAATCTTGTCGTGCGTGTGCACGTCGATACCCGGATTCAATCGCAGCACGATATCCACCCGGGTCGCCCCCTCGGTAGCCAGCCGGTCCAGCAGCACGAGCTCGTTGGTGTTGTCCACGGCAAAGAGTCCAACCCCGGCGGCGATCCCCTCCTGAAGCTCGCGTTCACTCTTGTTGTTTCCGTGGAAGGTAATCGCCGAGCCAGGAATCCCCGCTCGCCGCGCCGCGAAAAGCTCACCGCCGGAGACGACGTCGAGCCCCAGCCCTTCCTCGTGCAATAGGCGCGCTAGCCGCAACGAGAGGAACGCCTTGGCCGCGTAGACCACGCGCGAGCGTGAATGCGCCCGTTCAAAGGCCGAGCGTACCCGTCGCGCTCGATTTCGGAGCGTTTGCTCGTCAAACACGTAGAGTGGAGTTTCGAAGCGCCTGGCCAGCTCGACCACCGAGCAGCCTCCGATGACCAGCTCGCCAGAGTCCGCGCGTTGTACCGTCTCCGGCCATATCATGGCACAACCCCTCGCTCGCGATCAGACGTTCGCTGCTCAAGTGTACGTACAGTATGTACGGATAACAAGGAGGCGCGCCGGTCAGTCGGTGCGGCCGCGAGTCTCCCACGCTTATGTTGCTATACTTCGTTGGCCCTTGGGCCACATCTGATTGATCGCCGGAATGCTACTTGAGAATGCTCGATGCCTGCACCAACGATTTTGACTGTTTCCGATCTTGCCAAGACCTATGCCGCGCGCGTCATCTTCGAGGGAGTGTCCTTTCAGATCGCGGAGCGCGAGCACGTCGCTCTGGTTGGGATGAACGGCGCTGGCAAATCAACAATCTTGCGAATTATCGCTGGCTTGGAGCATCCCGACCGCGGGACGGTCGTGCGTGCGGGAGGGCTGCGCATCACGTACCTGCCCCAGGAGGCTCGCTTCTCCAGCGAGCGTTCACTTCGAGAGGAAGCACGTCTCGCCTTCGCCCCGGTGCTCGAAGCAGGGGAGCGAATGCGCGCCATTGAGCAGGCTCTGGCCGGCGCCACCGGCCCTGACCTTGAGCGATTGCTTCACGAATACGATCGCTTGCAAGCGCGGTTCGAAGCCGCCGATGGCTACGACATCGAGCACCGCACCGATGAAGTCTTATCAGGTCTCGGGTTCACCTTGGACCAGTTTGACACGCCTGTTAGTCACCTTAGCGGCGGGCAAAAGACTCGCGTCGCGCTGGCGAAAGCGCTGCTGGCGGACCCGGATTTGCTGTTGCTAGACGAGCCAACGAACCATCTTGACCTCGCGATGCTGGAGTGGCTCGAATCGTTTCTCCGAAGCTGGGGCGGTGCATGTCTCGTCGTCTCTCACGACCGGTATTTCCTCGACCGGGTGACCACTCGCACCCTGGAGCTTTCCTTTGGCCGGCTCGAAGATTACCCAGCGCCATATAGCCGCTACGTCGTGCTCCGGCAAGAGCGCATGGCTCGCCGGCTCAAGGAGTATGATGAGCAACAGGAGTTCATCGCCCGGACCGAAGAGTTCATCCGGAAGTACAAGGCTGGGCAGCGCGCCAGGGAAGCCCGCGGGCGGCAGACCCGCCTCGACCGTCTCGAACGCATCGAGCGTCCCCGAGAGCACGAAACGTTCAGCATCCGCATCGGCAGCGCCTATCGCAGCGGCGCCACCGTTGTTTCAACGACCCCGCTCCACATCGGTTATGAGTCCGGCTACGCCGGGGCCCGACAGGCAACTGTGCTGGTACGCACTCCTGAGCTCCTCATCGAGCGCGGTGACCGCATCGGATTGATTGGACCGAACGGCTCGGGCAAAACCACGCTGCTGCGCACACTCACCGGCGAAGTCGCTCCCCTCAAGGGCCGCTACCACCTCGGCACGGCGGTGAAGCTCGGCTATTACGCGCAAGGCCACGAGCAGCTCCGGCCCGGTTCTACCCCCCTCTCACTCGTCTTTCAAGCAGAGGCGATGGGGGAAGAATCGGCCCGGACCTACCTTGGGAAGTTTCTCTTCAGCGGCGACGATGTCTTCAAGCCGGTTGAGGCGCTTTCAGGAGGCGAGCGCTCCCGCCTGGCTCTGGCGCTTTTGTTGCTGCAGCGCGCCAATTTCTTGGTGCTGGACGAGCCGACCAATCACCTGGACGTGCTGGCTCGCGAGAACCTTGAAGACATGCTTGCTGGCTTTGATGGCACGATCCTCTTTGTCTCCCACGACCGGTTCTTCATCGACCGTCTTGCCACCAAAATCTGGGCGATCGAGGATGGCGTGCTCCGCACCTACCTCGGCAACTACACCGACTATCAGCGGCAGCTCGGTCGTCGTCCCGAGCTAGCAAGCAAGGACGGCAAGGGGGACCACCTTCCCACCGGAGCACCCGCGCAGGCACCAGCGCCCCAACCCCAGACGCGGCCCAGCAACGGCCATCTCCAAAAATCTTTGGTCCAGATCGAGCGTGAGATTGGCCGGCTCGAAGGTAAGCTCAACGAGTTGAGCGACGCGCTAACGGTCGCAAGCATCGACGCTGATGTTGAGGCCGTAGCTCGCCTCAGCGAAGAGTACGCGCGGGTACACGCTGAGCTAGACGATGCCTACGCGCGGTGGGAAGCGCTCAGCACGCAGATCGAAGCCACTGCAGCGAGCTCGCGGTGACTGAACCTACGTCGTCCATCCGCCCATTTGTGATTGGGATCACAGGCAACATCGCGTGTGGCAAATCAACCGTTTTGCGCTGGCTTGCCGAATGGGGCGCGAAGACGATTGATGCAGATCAGGTGTATCACGAGCTCATCGCCCCCGGCTCCCCCCTCGCCAGGCAAATCATCGCCCACTTCGGCCCTGAGATCGCGCTGCCGAATGGGGGCATTGATCGGCGGGCGCTCGGAGCCCGTGTTTTCGCTGATCCTTACGCGCTGGAGGAGCTTGAGCGCCTCGCGCATCCCGCCGTTGTTTCCAGAATCCGCGACCTCGTCGCCTCGGCAGACGCGGATATAGTGGCGATCGACGCGGTCAAGCTCTTGGAGAGCAGCCTCGCGAGCCTGTGCGACGTCACTTGGCTCGTTGTTTGCAACCAGACCGTTCAACTTGAGCGGCTCATGACACGCAACAAGCTCTCGCGTGAAGCCGCCCTGCAGCGCATCCGCGCTCAGCCAGACCCTAAACCCAAGATGCGCGTTGTCGATGCAGTCATCGACAACAGCGGCTCGTTGAGTGAGACGCGGCGGCAAGTGGCCGAAGCCTGGGATCGTGCGCTGGTGGTGCGCGGCAAGCGAGGCGCCAGCGTTTCCTCTCCGATTGACGGCGCGAGACAATGATGCAACGCGGTAGTGGTAGCGAACTCCCGCGCGGCCTCGCCAAGTGCGGCCCCGCGGGGTTCGGGAGCGAGCAAGGAGGAAGGCTTGGACGGGGACGTGATCGCTTTTGATGTCTACTTTGATTACGGCTGCCCCTATGTGCACGCAGCAGCCGTCTGGTTGAGGGCAGTTCAGCGCCACCTTGGCGAGCGGCTCATCATTCGCTGGCGGTACTTCCCCCTGGAGCAAGTCAATTCGGGGGAGGGACCGGACTGGAAATTGTGGGAGCAACCGAGCGACTTCAAGAGTCGCGGCCGGGATGCGTTCCATGCTGCCATTGCCGCGCGGCAACAAGGCGAGGAATCGTTCCTTCGGTTTCATTACACGCTGCTCGATCTCAAACACGTCCAGGGGAAAGATCACGGCCGCCGTTCAACGCTCGTGGAGGCCGCCGAGTTGGCTGAGCTCGACATGCAGCGGTTTCTCTCCGACCTTGAGGATCGCCGTCTCCTCGCGGAAATCGGCAGGGACTACCTTGAAGGCCGAGAGCAATTCGGTGTCTTTGGCACTCCAACCTTCGTCTTTCCCAATGGTGCGGCGGCGTATCTCAAAATGCGTCCAGCGGCTCCTGCCGAGGAAGCCATGACCGTCTTCGAAGAATTCGTCCGCACTGCCCGAGATCGGAGCTATGTCGTCGAAATCAAGCGACCCAAACGACCAGAATAACCGGACCACAACAAGGAGCCGTCGCAAGCAAGCTGGCCGGATCACTCCGGCACCAGAAGCCGCGGGTGAAACGGAACGAGCCGGCACAGCCAGCGATGCCATGCCAGACGCGGAGGTCATTGCGACCGTCCGAGAGCGACTCCGCTCCTGGTTTCGTGTCCATGGCCGCGACCTCCCGTGGCGAAAGACGCGCGACCCGTATCACATCCTCGTCGCGGAGGTCATGCTGCAACAGACCCAAGTAGAGCGCGTGCTGCCGTACTACGCCGCCTTCCTGGAGCGGTTCCCGACGATACAGGCACTGGCGCAGGCTTCGCCAGCCAATGTCATCCGGTTATGGGGCGGGCTCGGCTACAACCGGCGTGCAGTCAATCTCCAGCGCGTGGCGCAGCACATCGTCCAGCAGCACGGAGGACGCTTTCCCTGCACGGTGGAAGAACTGCGCCGTTTGCCCGGAATCGGACCGTACACCGCCGGCGCGATCGCGTGTTTCGCCTTCGAACAGGCCGTTCCGTTTCTGGACACGAATATCCGGCGGGTGCTCCATCGCGTGTTCGTCGGACCGGAAGTACCACGCCCACTCGTTAGCGAAGCCACGCTAGCTCGCATCGCCGCCCGAGCAGTTCCGGCCGGCGCCGCGTGGGAATGGAACCAGGCGGTCATGGAGTTCGGCGCGGTCCATTGCACAGCGCGAAAACCCGCTTGCTCAGTCTGCCCGGTGCAGGCGCTTTGCCAAGCGTTTCCGGAAATTCTTACCGCGCTTCAAGCAGTCTCCACTGGCGCGCGCAAAAAGGAGTTGGCGCCCTTCGTCGGTTCAACGCGTTGGTATCGCGGCCGCATCCTGGCCGCGCTGCGCGCTGCACCCCCGTCCGAGGGTTTGACCCTCCGGGCCATCGGCCAGCAGATTCGAGAAGATTTCACCGACCGCGATTTGCCGTGGCTGAGGGACCTGGTCGAGGGCCTTGCGCGCGACGGACTCGCCACCGTTGCTGAAGACCGCCCCGCTTATGATGCCTCAACCCCAGATCCCAGCAGCCAGCGCATCCGCTTGCCAGGTAACTAGGGGTAACGACCATATGCACGAGCGTTCTGAGTTGCCATGGAGCAACCCGATCGCCGCGTTCGACATTGACACCGTGAATGCGACCCGGCCTTAGTCCGACAAACGAAATCTACAATGTCGCGTCGGTACCACCAGAGCAGGCCGCGCCAGGCTCAGGCGTGTAGCTGGGATCCAATCGCTTCCCTAAGAAGAAACGCACGAACTGCTTCAGCCGGTTGTCCTGGGCGCTGTCAAGGCGCAGTTGATGATTCCAGAACGTGGCGACGACCGGCGACGGCAGCCCCTCGTACGGGCTAACGATGACGTAGCTGTTGTCTTCTGCGATCTTCTTCAGAATTTCAACCTGATCCGCGGGCAGGTCCGACCGGTAGGTGATCCAGACGGCTCCGTGCTCCAGGGAATGCACAGCGGTGCCACTATTGATTGGCTTGTCATAGAAGCCACAATTCTGCCAAATGTTATTGTGGATGCCTCCAACCGGAGGAACTTCTGGCCAGGCATTGTACGTATCGTCGTGCTGGCCTCCCTGATAGCTAAAGGTCATCACGCCGTCGGGCATCTGGTTCAGCTCGCGGTCCCGAAGCCAGGTCACGCCGCTAAAGACAACCAACCCGACAAGCAGCACCGCAGCGCTCGCCAATCCAATCCGGACGAGCAGCCGTTCCCGTTGCCGCTTGGCCGGAAGCTTGCGTAGCTCTTCGCGGCGCCGTTTGATGAGCTCCTGCCGCCGCTCCGCCCTGCTCGGCTGCACGTGTCCACTCCCCGTCACCACCGTGTTGCCGCTGCGTCCTTTCCCCCGGACAGCAGGTCCAGGATTGGGATCGTACGCCCCGCTCGGCTTACCTCCCGAGCCACGCTCAGCGGCGCCGGCCGTGCCACCTTGTGGTGATTCCCGTTTCGCCATCTTCTCTCCTCACTGACCGGAGCGCCGCATGGAATCCCGTGCGCACCTCCTCTCCTTTGGAGGCTGATTTCCGTTCGACCGCGGCCCGACAGGGATCATACCATTAGCATCTCAACGCGCTCCCAGCGCCGGCCATTTAAAAACTGCAGCTCAGGCCACACTCTGTGTTGGTGCCAGCGCTAGCCTACCTGCTGCTTCAGGTAGGCAGGCACCTCAGACAGCGCCAGGCGCTCCTGAGTCATCGTGTCGCGATCCCGAACGGTCACGGTCCCATCGTCAAGCGTCTCGTAATCGATGGTAAAGCAGAACGGCGTGCCGATCTCGTCCTGCCGCCGGTAGCGCTTGCCGATGTTCGCGGTTTCATCGTAATCGACAAGGTACGGCGTTTGGTCCTGCAACGCGGTGAACAGCTCGCGAGCGACTTCCACCAGCTCCGGCTTCCGCATCAATGGCAGCACCGCGGCCTTGTAGGGCGCAAGCTTCGGAGACAGCCGCAGCACAACCCTCGTGTCTGGTCTCCCATTGACATCTACTGTCGCTTCCTCATCGTAGGCATCGAGCAGCACCACGAGCACTGTCCGATCGACGCCGAAGGTCGGTTCGATGACGTGAGGCAAGTAGCGCTCTCCCGTCTCTTGGTCGAAGTAGCGCAGGTCTTCGCCACTGAATTCTTGGTGCCGGGAGAGATCGTAGTCCGTTCGGTTTGCTAGGCCGTAGAGCTCCTTCCATCCCATCGGCGCGGGGAAGTCGTACTCAAAATCAACGGTCCGGCTGGAATAGTGAGACAGCTCCTCGGGCGCGTGTTCGCGAATGCGAACGTGTGCTTCCTTGAGGCCGATCAGGCGAATCCAATCCCGCATCGCCGCGAGCCACTCGTCGAAGGCGCGCTCGCCGTCGCCTGGCTTGACGAAGTACTCGATCTCCATCTGCTCGAATTCGATGTCGCGGAAGATAAAGTTGCCAGGAGTAATCTCGTTGCGGAACGCCTTGCCGATTTGCGCGATGCCAAACGGCAGCTTCACCCGCGATGTCGCCAGGATGTTCTTGTATTGGACGAACATCGCCTGCGCGGTCTCCGGACGCAAATAGACTTCGACGCCCGTCTCCTCAACCGGACCGATCGTCGTGCGAAACATCATGTTGAATTGGCGAGCATCAGTGAGGGTCCGGTTTCCACAATTTGGGCAAGGGACGTTGCGCTCGCGAAGAAGGCGGCTCATTTCTTCGGGCGTCATGCCAGCCGCCGGTATCCCCAGCGCCTCCTCAATGAGATGATCGGCCCGAAAGCGGGCCTTGCACGTGCGGCAATCAACGAGCGGGTCATTGAAGTTGAGCACATGACCCGACGCTTCCCAAACTCGCGGGTGCATCAGGATTCCAGCATCGAGTCCAACAATGTCCCGCCGTCGATGCACGAAGGTCCGCCACCATAGCTGCTTGACGTTGTTCTTAAGCTCGACGCCAAGCGGTCCATAGTCCCACGTGTTGGCGAGACCACCATAAATCTCTGAGCCAGGGAACACAAAGCCGCGCCGCTTACACAATGCGACAATCTTATCCATGGTCGCGGCACGCGCTTGGCCTGTTGCCGTAGTCAACGTTTACTCCTCTTCATGAAATGGTCCGTCAGCGGTAGCCGCCAGGGACACCAGCGAGGCAGTTTCACCGGCTGTGGCTCCAATCGGGAGCAAGATGGGCGCGGTGGGTTGCTCGGACTCTCCGATCATGCTCAACAGCCGGCGGTAGACTTGCGTCGTCGAAATGCTGACATGACCCAGCATCTGCTGAACGTCTCGCAGCTCCGCGCCGTTGCGCAGCGCATGCGCCGCGAATGAATGCCGGAGCGTATGCGGCGTGATATCGTGAATCGCCGCCTGCTCTGCATAGG
Source organism: Thermomicrobiales bacterium (assembly GCA_042408955.1). Lineage (GTDB taxonomy): Bacteria > Chloroflexota > Chloroflexia > Thermomicrobiales > UBA6265 > CALGSZ01. Next base: position 33,275 of record JBHOQQ010000188.1, on the reverse strand, counting down.
ACTTGAGAATCAGCCAAAACCCCTGCCGGGTCAACCGCCGGCCTCGATGGTTCACGAAGAGCGCGGGCTCGTCCCCGGCCACCAGTGCCGGACGCCCCTCCAGCAGATAGCGATCGAGCGCCTCCACCGCCCTGATCCGCAGGGGAATCTGGCGCTTCCGGCCAGCCTTGCCCGTGCACGTCGCCATTGCTCCGGCCAGATCTACATCCGCGACATCGAGCGCGACGAGCTCGCTCACCCGCATACCGGTGGCGTAGAGAGTCTCCAGCATCGCCTGGTCACGGAGAGCCTCCGGGCGGTTAGCGGCGACCAGCTTTCCTGGCTGCGCCAGCAGCAGATCGACCTCCGCTGGCGTCATTGCGCGGGGAATGTATTTATCAACTTTTGGCGTTGCCATCTCGGCAGCCAGGTCAACGCGGGTGATGCCCTGAGTCACCAAGAAGTGGCAGAACGATTTGATCGCTGCTGTCTTCCGGGCAACTGTTGACGATGCGTACGTCCGCTCTCGCAGATGCAACAGATACAGACTGAGGTGGTCGTGTGTCAGCTCGGTCCACTGGCGCACTGCGGCCAGGCGATCCCCTTCCGGCGGAGCGGAAAGGTACGCGATGAATTGGACAAGATCGTTTCGGTACGCCGAGATCGTATTGTGGGAAAACCCCCGCTCGGATGCCAGAACTGACAGAAAACGCTCAACCGCTTCGTGCATCTGGTCCCCCGAAGATGGCCACGGCAGCGGCGCGCGCCGCTCCGGTCAACACCACCCGCATACCGATGCGTGCCGCATGTGGGGAGTTAGCGCCGCAAACTGGGTACGAACGCGAATGCTGCCGCTCATCGCCAGGCATTCCGTCCGGCCCGTGATTACGCCACCTCCTCCCAAGGACGGTAGGGCAGGCCAAACGCCTCCGCTACCGCCTCGTGAGTCACGGCCCCGTTTAGGATGTTGATGCCCTTCGCCAATACCGGATCCTTCCGGGCTGCCGCCTCAAGACCTAAGTCTGCAAGCTCCAGCGCGTATGGCAAGGTAACGTTAGAAAGCGCGAAGGTGCTCGTGCGTGGCACAGCACCGGGCATGTTGGTGACACAGTAGTGGATCACGCCGTCAACTTCATAGACTGGGTGGCTGTGGGTTGTCGGGCGAGCCGTCTCGATGCAGCCTCCCTGATCTATCGCAACATCGACCACGACGGCGCCCCGGCGCATCGTCGAGATCATGGCGCGAGTGACGAGCTTCGGCGCCTTTGCTCCCGCGACCAGCACCCCGCCGATCACCAAATCCGCCTCACGCACCTGCTCGGCGATGTTGTTCCGATTTGACGCCAGCGTATGCAACCGTCCATGCAGTAATTGATCAAGTTGCCGGAGACGCTCGACGTTCTTGTCGATGACGGTCACGTTCGCCCCCATGCCTAGGGCAATCTGCGCCGCGTTGATCCCGACCGTCCCGCCACCGAGGATGAGCACGTTCGCGCCCGGCACTCCGGGCACTCCCCCGAGCAACATGCCCCGGCCACCGTACGTCCGCTCCAAATAATGAGCGCCGACCTGGATCGACATCCGGCCCGCGACCTCACTCATCGGTGTCAACAGCGGCAATGCTCCCGAGGGCAATTGGACCGTCTCGTACGCCACTGCCTTCACGCAACGCTCCATGAGGACGCGTGTCAGTTCCTCATTTGCGGCCAGATGGAGATAGGTAAACAAGATTTGCTTCGGGCGTAGTAATGCGTATTCTTCGGGTACCGGCTCTTTTACCTTCAGAATGAGTTCGGCGCGCGCGAACACTTCTGCGTGCGACTCGACGAGCGTCGCGCCAGCGCGCTCAAATTCCTCATCAGAAAATCCGCTGCCAAGCCCCGCTCCGCGCTCCACGAGTACTTGGTGTCCCCGAGCCACAAACTCCGCAACCCCAGCCGGTGTGGTCGAAACCCGGTGCTCCAGGTCTTTGACCTCCCTCGGCACCCCCACTATCATGCTCTTCGCTCCATGCCATGGCGCACGACCGGCCCGTGTTCGCCGCCAGTCGTACCCGATGCCTCCAACCCGAAGGGACAAACTCCCGCGGGGCGGCCGCATTCTAACATAACGCGTTTGTCTCCCCTTTTCGAGGACCGGCTACCGCTGTGCCCACTGCCGCTGGTTGCGTTATCGTTGAAGCATGACGATTCGGAATATCAGGAGTCGGCGCCGGTTCCCCGGCGCGCTGGAGATTGTTACCTTGAGCGCACAACGGAAGCGGATTGCTCACCGGTTCACCTGGCCTGTCATGCTCCTAATGCTTGTACTGGTAGGATGCGGCGGCAACAGCGCTAACCCAACCCCAACACCCCTGCCGACCACGCCAGCGGCATCGCCAGCGGCTCCAACCGCCACTCCCCCACCGGCAACCCCGCTCGCCTCACCCGAGGCAAGTCCAGTGGCACCTCCTGGGGCCTCCCCAGCCGCCCTCACCACTCAGCCGGGACAGGCGACGCGCTCCATCACCCGCGAAGCGTTCCGGCAGCAACTGCTCAGCCATTTTCCCTTTGAACTTCCCGGGAAGCCAGGTGGAACGGTGATCATTGGCGAGCCCGGCGACATCAGCACGGTCAATCCCATTCTCGCGAACGACACACTGACCATCTCCATCGTCGGGGCGATCTTCGAGCCGCTGGTGGGAGCCAGCCCGATTGATGGTCAACCCGTTCCCGCGCTCGCCGACTCCTGGGAAGTTGCTCCGGATGGAGTGACCTACACGTTTCATCTCAACCGGGATGCCCGCTGGCACGACGGCACGGATGTGACCGCCGAGGACGTCAAATTTAGCTTCGATGCCGTCCTCGATCCGAACACGGGGAGCAGCTTCCGCACCCTCGTCGATGATGCGATCGCATCTTACGAGGTCATCGATCCGGACACGTTCCGTATTGTCGCCAGCGATCGCCTGGTGAGCTTCCTTTACGAAGGGCCAGGCGCCGTGTTTATCATGCCCAAGCACATTTGGGAGAGTGTCGGCTTCGAAAGCTGGTCGTTTGACGGCGGAAGCACCGGTCAGAACCCCAGCCGGGTGATCGGCACTGGCCCATTCAAGTTCAAGGAATGGGTCCAAGGCGATCACGTTACCATCGTCCGCAACGACGCCTATTATGACGAGCCGCCATTCCTTGATGCTCTCACCCTCCAGGAGCAACCGAATTCGGACGCCGCCGTCCTTGCTCTCCAAAATGGGCAGATCGACGCGGTCGAGATCCTTCCGCCGGAGCAGGTGGAGGCGGTGCGCAACACTCCTGGTCTCAAGGTCGAGATCTACGACTTCTTCCAGATGACCTTCTACGCATTCAACCTTGATAAAAATCAGACCCCCTTGTTCCAAGACAAGGAGGTTCGCCAGGCGCTCTTCTACGCCCTGGACCGGGACTCCATCACGCGGAACATCTTCCTCGGCTATGGCGAGCCGGCAGTCGGAACGCAGCCCCGGCTTTCTCCGGCTTATGCTCCCGACCGCATGACGCCACAATACACATTCGATCCTGACAAGGCTCGCCAGTTGCTTGCCGCGGCTGGCTGGACCGATACCAACGGTAATGGAACGGTGGATAAGAATGGTCAGGAGATGGCCTTCGACCTCTTATATGTGGGCGGCGAGACGGTTGTGGACCAGATCGTCTCCTACATGCAGGAGGCATGGAAGGCCGTCGGCGTCAAAATGGAGCCTCGCTCGGTTTCCGGTGGCGCGTTGATTGATGCGCTGGAATCGCACGACTTCCAGATGGCGCTCCTCGCGTTCTCGCTTTCGCCAGACGGGAGTCAAGGGCCCCTCTTCACCTGCGATGCGTACGAGGGTGGGTTCAACTTCTGGCGCTATTGCAATCCCAAGTATGACGAACTCGACCGGCTGCAAAAACGGGAGTTCGACCCCGTGAAGCGCCGGGAGCTCCTGATCCAGCAATCGCAAATTATCTGGGAGGATCAGCCCATCGGCGTGATCCGGTTCGGCGTGGCTCGGACCGGCTATTCGGCGCGGCTGCACAACTTCTTCCCGAACGGCTATGGATTTCTCTGGAGCCTGCCGTTCGTCTGGGTGGAATGAGTGCCAGTGCCTGGCACATGATGGCTCACGCGCCAGGCACTCGCCAGGCTGGCACACATCAGCTTCGGCCGCTGCGCCACCCGGCCCCTCCATCCCTCGCAGTGGTACCATTTGATTGGGCCAGGAACGGAGTTCGGAGATCACCACTGGCCGGTTCCGCATGGCGTCTGGAGGGCGCGATTGTTCTCAAGTGACTTTCTGAATGGTCTGTACATCGTCCCAATTTTGGCCGTTCTCATCCTGATCCACGAGTTTGGGCACTTCTTCGCAGCCAGGCTGTGTGGAGTCAAGGTCGAGGAGTTTGGCATCGGCATACCTCCACGACTCTTCGGCTTCGTTTGGAAGGGCGTGCTCTGGTCGGTCAACCTCATTCCATTTGGCGGATTTGTACGGGTTAAGGGCGAGGACGGCAAAAATCTCGAACCGGATTCAATGAATGCTCAACCCGCCGGGGAACGCGCGTTCTTTCTCTCGGCCGGCGCGGGCATGAACGTGCTCCTCGCGATCGTGTTGATGATCGCGGTCATCGGGTTCCAAGGTATCCCGCATAACCATATCTACATCGGCGGCGTCGCGCCTGGTTCACCAGCAGCCAAGGCGGGCTGGCAGGCTGGTGACCGGCTCGTCAAGATCAATGGCAAGGAGATGGAGTCGACCGAAGAGATCGTCTCCGTCACCGCGGCCCACGAGGGCGAGCCGATCAAAGTCACGATTGAGCGACGGGGGAAATTCGTCGAAACGACCGTCGTGCCGCGCAAGAACCCACCAAAAGGCGAGGGCCGGGTGGGCGTCACCTTGGTGACGCGCACCGTTGGGACCCTTACCGTCGAGCAGGTGACTCCAGGTTCACCCGCGGCCACGGTGGGCCTGCTACCCGGCGACCGGCTTATCTCCATCAACAACCGGCCAGTTACCGACGAGTTTGTCGTCTCGACCGAGCTCGACCGGTACCAGGGCGCGACCGTCCCCTTGGTGGTGGAGCGCGAAGGGACGGAGATCCAGATCGCGATGCCAGTTCCAAGGCAAGTTTCGGGTCAGGATCTCATGCTGCAAACCGGGCTGGCGTCGCTCCGCTTCAAGCCAGAGTTTGAGCGCGTGCCCGCTGCGCAGGTTATTCCACGCGGATTCGAAGAAGCCTACAAGCAGACCCGCCAGATGCTGCTCGGGCTCAAGGAACTCTTTAGCAGCCGCGAGAATCTGGATCAGGTCGCCGGCCCAGTCGGCATGGGGCAGTTGACCAGCGAGCTGATCGAAGAGAGCGTGTTGCCGCTCTGGGTGACGCTCGCCAGCCTGACGATCGTCCTGTCGCTGAATCTGGCGCTTCTCAATCTCCTGCCGATCCCCGCGCTCGATGGCGGGCGGCTCCTCTTTGTGCTGATCGAGGTGCTGCGAGGCGGACGCAGGATCGCGCCGGAAAAGGAAGGGCTCGTTCACCTGGCCGGATTGGTCTTGCTTATCGGATTGATGTTCGTGATCGGTTTTTCCGACATTCGCCGTCTCATCAGCGGCGAGACGTTCCTTCGCTAAGACGGTGCGGCCCAGCCGAGAAACCACTGCTGGGTTTCCTTGGAGTGTGATAGCTGAGGCGTTGCCGCACAGGTTGCAGGAGTTCAGACAATGTTGCTTGCACCACGCCGCAAGACACGCGTCCTGCATGTCGGTGAGGTGAAAATCGGCGGCGACAACCCGATCGTCGTGCAATCCATGACGACCGCTGACACGCGCGATCCCGCCGCGACGCTCCGGCAAATCCACGAGCTCGCTGACGCGGGTTGTGAGGTCGTGCGCATCGCAGTGCCCGATCGCCGAGCCGCGGCAGCCCTCCCTGAGATCATCCCGCATTCTCCGGTTCCGCTGATCGCGGACATCCATTTCGAGCACACGTTGGCGCTCAAGGCGCTCGACGCGGGGATCCACGGCCTACGCCTCAACCCTGGCAATATCCGGAAGCCCGAGGATGTGCGCGAGGTCGTGCGGCGCGCGAAAGAGCGCGGTGTGCCGATCAGAATCGGCGTCAACTACGGATCAGTCCCACCGATGACCCGCGAGTTCGTTGATGAGATGGCGGAGCGCGGGGCAACGCAAATTGAGCTTCGGGCAGAATGGATGGTACGGACCGCGCTGGGGCACATCAAGATCCTCGAAGATCTCGATTTCGGGGATATCAAGGTCAGCCTCAAGGCATTCGAAGTGCCGGTCATGATCGAGGCGTACCGCCGGTTTGCTGCACTTCCCAACGACTACCCACTCCATCTCGGCGTCACAGAGGCGGGTACGCCGCGCGCCGGCAGCGTTCGATCGGCCGTTGGCATCGGCACCTTGCTGGCCATGGGCATCGGAGACACGATCCGTGTCTCGCTGACCACGGACCCCGTGGAAGAGGTTTTTGTTGCCTACGAAATCCTGAAGAGCCTTGAGCTCCGGCAAAAGGGCGCGACCATGATCGCCTGTCCTACATGCGGTCGCGTCGAAGTTGATCTCTTCCGCATCGCGAACGAGATCGACACATTCTTGACGCAGATCAACGAGCCGATACGCGTGGCAGTCATGGGCTGCGTCGTGAATGGTCCAGGTGAGGCGCGAGACGCGGACGTGGGCCTGGCTGCTGGCAATGCCAAGGGAGTCATCTTCCGCAAAGGGAAGATCGTGCGGACGGTTCCCGAATCGGAAATGATCGATGCCTTGAAGGACGAGATCATCAGAATCGTCGAGGAACGAAAGCATGGCGGCGCGGAAGAAGAGGACTCGGGACGCTACCGCCCGCTCTTGACACTCACGCCGGTGTCCGGTTGAGATGTACAGCCACATGATGGTGCTCGTGCGCGCGCTTGGAGCGCCTAACAGACAAGGAGGGATGGGTGTCGTTCGATCCGCCCGAGCCGAAGCTCACACCGGACATCTTGGCATTTCTCCGGTCGGTTGACAGCCCCACGCTTGCGAATGCGATCGAAACCTTCAATCTTCGTGACCGCACGGAGGGCTACATTGGCGGGGCGGTGCGCTGCCTGTTTCCCGATTTGGGGACAATGGTTGGCCAGGCACTGACCGTCACGGTGACCAACCAGCCGGGTCCCGTCGCCGGACGAGAAGGTTATTGGAAGATGTGGGAGGCATTGGCCGCGATGCCAAAGCCAGCCGTCATCGTCATGCACGATGTCAGTGGCAACCCTTCACGGTGCGCCTACGCCGGTGAGGTAATGGCCACGCTCGCGCAACGGCTTGGCGCGGTCGGCATGGTAACTGACGGGGGATTTCGCGATATTGCGGAAGTTCACGCGTTGGGAATGCATTATTTCGCTTCCTATGTCGTCGTCTCGCACGGCAATTTTTCCATCGTTGATGTTGGTGTCCCGATTGAGATGGATGGGCAGCGCGTTGAAACCGGCGACATACTGCACGGAGATGCGAACGGTATCGTGATCGTGCCGCCGGAGACGCTGGATGGACTTCCGGAGGCGGTCGAACGCGTCCGCCAGCGAGAGCAGGCGCTCATGCAGTACATCCGCAGCGACGCATTTACGCTGGATGGCGTGCGAGCCGGCCGCGGGTATTAGCTGGCACAACCGCGGACCTCATTGACCGGGCTCGGCGCTCGTGTGAGGAAAAGCATTCGGTGGCGACGTCACCACGCCTCGAGGTTTATCCAGCGGCACACCACCTCGCAAGTCGAGGGTCTGCTCGCATTAGCCGCCGTGCATTCGCCGCGGGAAGCATGCTCGGCGCTCTCGCCGCGATGGCCGTGACTGGCATTGAAGCCTATGAGGCCCGCTATGTTCACCCATACACGCCGCTTCTGGAACGCATTCGCCTGCTATTGCCATCCGACTTGAGCGGATTGGCAGGCATGCGCATCGGCTTCGTTACCGATACGCACGTTGGACCGTTTGTCACACCGGACGATCTTGCTCGCGCAGCCGCGCTGATCTCGGCTGAGTGCCCGGATCTCGTGCTGCTGGGCGGTGATTACGTCTCCGAATCGCCGCGTTATATCCATGCGACGGCGGATCTTCTTGGCGATCTGGCAGCGGCCGCGCCTCTTGGGGCAGTGGCTGTCCTGGGAAATCACGATCTCGCTGTTTCAGTGAGAAAGGTGCACGACGCGCTCAAGGCCGTTGGTATCCGCGTGCTCCGCAATGAGGCAGTGCCAGTCACCTACCAAGGCGCGACGCTCTGGATCGCGGGTATAGACGAAACACTCCTTGGACACCCGGACCCGAAGAAAACATTCGCCGCTATTCCCGCCGGCACGCGGCCACTTGCGCTCTGGCACGAGCCACAATTCGCCGAAGAAGCGGCCGCGCTCGGCGCGTTTGCACAGCTTTCTGGGCATACCCACGGCGGGCAGATCCGGCTTCCGGGTCTCGGACCAGTCGGCTTACCACGCCATGGGCGCCGGCATATCATTGGGCTGAATGATGCCGCGGGTATGCCGGTCTATACCGCCCGCGGCGTGGGCGTCTACCGCCCGCCGCTCCGGTTCAACTGTCCACCAGAGGTCACCTTGATCGAGCTTGTTGCAAAGCCGGCGGGCAGCAGCGAGCTTGGCCAGACGAGCTAGACACGCGAGCAGGGCAGGAATGGGCGTACTCGCAGCGATAAGGCACGAGGAGGTTCGGCACGATGGCACGTGAGCGTCCTCGACACAAGATTCGTGCGCTGATGGTCGCATTGCCATGCATCGCAATGATCCTGCTGGCCGCTGCTCCGAAAACGCTTGCTGCCCAGCCGGCAGCGACGCCCACCCCGTCAGGACTCGCCACGGTCAACGTTGAACTAATTCTGGATTCGTCCGGATCGATGGCTGAAATCTTGCCGGAAGGTCAGTCACGCATTGACGCGGCGAAGGAAGTGCTGCGGCAAGTCATCGCCGCAATTCCAGAACGAGAAGGCATCAATGTCGGATTTCGAGTTTACGGGCACGAGGGATCGAACACCGAAGCTGGCAAGGCCGTCAGTTGCCGCTCCACCGAACTGCGCGTTCCGGTTGAAGGTGTTGACAAGCGAGCCTTGCTGGCCGAAGTCGAGCGGTATCGCCCTGTCGGATGGACGCCAATCGCCCTGTCGCTACGTGAAGCTGCCAGTGATTTTGAGCCGCCTGCGGCCAATGAGGCCAACTTCGTCGTTCTCGTGACCGATGGCTTGGAAACGTGCGGTGGCGATCCGTGCGCGGCATCCCGCATGCTGAAGCGGTCGGCGGTCGCAGTCACAACCCACGTCATCAGCCTTGCCCTGTCCGAAGAGGAGCAGGCGAATCTGCAGTGCATTGTTGACGAAAGCGGCGGCATGCTCCTTGGCGCCGATAGCGCGGAAGAACTTGCCCAAGCACTGTTCACCATCCTCCAGGAGATCGAGGTCGTCGTGACCAATGGCATCCTGGAAATCGAAGCCATCGGCGGTGTATTCCCTAAAGCAACGGTCGAGCTTGCGGAGGAATCGGCGGCCGGCCAGCAACAGGGAACGGCAGCCCAGCAGACGCTGACTGAGCAGAACAGGCTGGAACTCGCCCCCGGGCGGTATCGGGTGCGCTGGACAAATCCGAGTGGCGAGGAGACCCACGTCGTGGTCGAAATCGAGCCTGGCAAGACGACCGTGATCCGCGGCTCGATCCTGCGTCTTCCTCACGGCGCGGGCGAAAGCTATCTCCTGAAAGCCCAAGATGGGACCGTGATCTGGCGAGGTCCAATCGAGTACGGGGATGCTGTCTGGGTGCTTCCAGGAATCTACCGGCTGGAGGTTGAGCAACTGACTGGAGATGCGGTCATCATCTCCCTCGACGTGCAAACGCTGCCAGGCGCCGTCACGGAAGTGTCTGTCACCACCTCGCCTTAGACTCCAGCCGTAGATCTCCAGGCGCAGAACCGCCGGGGGCAGCAATGGCGAGTGTCACACATCGTGCGTGTAGGCCGGAAGGGTTTGGGGAGGATAGACCAAAGCAATGGATCAGATCAGGGTAGGCGTTATCGGATGCGGAATCGGCGCCTGGCATGTTGAAGGCTATGCCGAGGAACCACGGGCACGAGTCGTCGCCTTGGCAGGACTCGATACCGATCGCTGCCTGCGGCTGGCAAAGCAGCATGGTATTCCCGACGTGTTTGGGGACTATCGGGAGCTACTCGACAAGGCGGAGATTGATGCCGTCAGCATCGCGGTGCCGAATTACCTGCATCTTCCGATCGGACTCGCGGCGATCGAAGCCGGCAAGCATGTGCTGATGGAAAAGCCCTTGGCCCGAAACGCCGCGGAAGGAGAGCAGATCGTTCGCGCGGCGCGCGAAAAGGGAGTCGTACTCGCGATCGCCTTCAACCGGCGCGCCCGCTCGGACATGCAAGTGCTCCGGCGAGTCATCGACGAGGGTGGCCTGGGCGAGATCTACTACGCCAAGGCATTTTGGATGCGCCGCTCGGGCATTCCCGGCCTCGGAAGCTGGTTCACCAGCAAGGAGCAGGCCGGTGGTGGCCCCCTCATCGATCTCGGGGTGCATGTGCTCGACATGGCCCTGTGGCTCATGGACAACCCGCGTGTTGTGTCTGTCAGCGCCGCGACCTATGCGAAACTCGGCCCACATGGTAAGGGCAATTGGGGCGGTAGCCGCTTTCCCGTCGATCCTAATCGACCATACGAGGTCGAAGACCTTGCGACCGCATTCCTTCGGACCGACCGCGGCGCCACACTCCACTTGGAGACAAGCTGGGCCTGCTACACAGGTATGACCGACGAATTTGGGGTCGTCCTGTTTGGCGATCGCGGAGGCGCGGAACTTCACGTCAAGGATTATGCCGAGGTAGGTACCTTGCGCTTGTTCGGAGACCTTGGTGGTGTCCCTGCCGACTCGGTTCCTCGCTTGCAACCAAAGAAAGTGCACGCGGGGCACGCAGAGGTGATTCGCCGGTTCATCGACAGCATCCTAACCGGCGCGCCGATGAGTCCGAGCGGGGAAGAAGGGCTGGACCGCACTCGCCTCATTGACTGCATTTACCAATCTGCTGAACTCGGTCACGAGGTGCGCCTTGAATATACGGATGGCGGCGTGACCATCGTGCGCCAGCTTGCAACACAAGGAGCGTAGATCCATGGCGATCAACGTCACCATTTGGAACGAATTTCGCCACGAGCGCGAGGAGCCAAAGATTGCCGCGATCTATCCGGATGGTATCCATGCCGCGATCGCCTCGGGTTTGGCCGCGCACGGAGATTTCTCCATCCGGACTGCCACGCTCGATGAACCCGAGCACGGCCTTACGGAAGACGTGCTTGACGCAACCGATGTTCTGATTTGGTGGGGGCACAAGGCGCACGGCGCTGTCAGCGACGACATCGTGGACCGCGTCTACCGGCGTGTGCTGTCCGGCATGGGATTGATCGTGCTCCACTCGGGCCATTTCTCCAAGATTTTCAAGCGTCTCATGGGTACCTCATGTGATCTCAAATGGCGAGAAGCGACAGACAAAGAGCGATTGTGGATCGTGGCGCCAGGCCATCCGATCGCAAGCGGTCTGGGAGAATACATTGAGCTCCCTGTGGAGGAGATGTACGGCGAGCACTTCGACATTCCGGCGCCGGACGAGCTCGTGTTCATAAGCTGGTTTACCGGTGGCGAAGTATTCCGCTCCGGCTGCTGCTACCGCCGGGGCGCAGGGCGAATATTCTATTTTCGGCCTGGCCACGAATCGTATCCCACCTATCACAACAAGGAGATTCAGCGCGTCATGGCGAACGCCGTGCGCTGGGCGGCACCCGTGCCTCACGCAGCGCCGCGCTATGGCAACGCCAAGCCGCTTGAGCCACTTCCAATTCACATTGCGTAGGAAGATGGTCGAGGAGACGGAGACTCGCATCTATGACAACCTATGATGTGATCGTCGCTGGCGGCGGGACGATGGGCACTGCGGCAGCTTGGGCGCTGGGCAAGCGCGGGGTCCGAGCGCTCGTGCTGGAGCAGTTTTCGCACGTGCACACCATGGGTGCACACGGCGGCAAAACGCGCGTCATCCGCCATGCCTACGCAGAGGGGCCTGAGTACATTCCCCTCGTGCTACGCGCCGATGAACTCTGGTGTCAACTCGGCGACGAAATCAGCGAAACGGTCCTACACCGGGTCGGAGCGCTCGAAATGGCCGCGCCAGGTTACACCCACGCCCGGCGAGCCAGAGACAGTGCGGCCACACACGGCGTTCCATTCGAATGGCTCGAACCCGCAGAGGTACGCCGTCGCTGGCCAGCCTTCCAAATACCTGACGATTGGGAGGCTGGGTTTGGCGCGCGGTCCGGGTTCTTGGTTGTCGAGCCCGCCTTGCGAGGGATGGCCACCCTCGCCCGCCGGCTTGGCGTCACGATTCGGGAGCATGAGCCCGTGAACGCTTGGGGCGCGACGGCCGATGGCGTCTGGGTGGAAACGTCAGAGGGCCGGTACGCGGCAGACCGTTTGATCGTGACCGCTGGTGCTTGGTCCGGGAAGATCCTGACACAATTAGGATTGCCGCTTGCCATCCACCGGAAGGTGCTCTGGTGGCTCGATGTGGAGGATCCATCCTTGTTCTCACCTGAGCGGTTCCCGGTTTTTATCACTGACTCCCCCCACGGCGAGATCTACGGATTTCCCATATTTCAGCAACCTGGCCTAAAAATCGCCAATCACAGCGGCGGTGATCCTTGCGATCCCGACACCGTCGACCGCACGGCTCGGGACGAGGAGAACGCGGATGTGGTTGGCTTAGCGCAGTGGTTCTTCCCTGGCGTCACCAATCGCGTGGTTTCGAGCGCCGTCTGCCTATACGCGCGCACTCCGGATTCCCATTTCATCCTGGACCGGCATCCTCAATGGTCACAGGTGATCGTTGCCGCTGGATTCTCCGGGCATGGCTTTAAGTTCGCTCCCGCCATCGGTGAGCACTTGGCAGACCTGGCGCTCAATTCTGCCGCGCGGCCGCTGCCGCTGTTCTCCCTGTCCCGGCTCGCACCAATGATCTCGCAATCACCGACTGCGTAAGGGCCTGAACCGATACGTACGCGCCACGCGCGGCGCATCCTGGATTCCGGGCCTCCGACGGCTCGGATGTGCAAAACACCTCGGAGGCCCACGCTCTTCAAGCTCGCCACCGCCTGAGAGGCACTCCATCACCGGTAGGCGAGCGACGCCCTCAAGTCGAGCAGAGCCAATGGTCACGCCGCGCGCTGGGAATCCAGGGAAACCTCCGAGTTACCGCGGCTCGGACCCAGCTATTGCTTCTGCGGTCTGAGGAATTTCATCTTCTGGCGTGCTGGCCCCGAGGGCAGTGTCCGGGTCCCGGGGGTCGGAGCCACTCGGCCAGCCACCATTCGCGGCAGCCCACTCCCGAACGGTTTCGTGCAACCGCCGGTCCCTCATGATGTAACCCGTTGCCGACGTCTTGCGCGCACTCCCGCTGTCCTGCAAGTCCGCGAGCGCCTCCCTGAGGTCATGTATAAACGCTCGGCGCTGCTCGGGCGTGAAATTCGCCGTAAAGGGGAAGAGGCGCGGGTCACGCGTCTCCAAGTACATGATGACCCGTTCAACCAAAGTGTGATCGTACGTCGGCTCCGGCTCGATCTGCGCCACGCTTTGCCCCTTCCTTCTGTCCTACGTCCAGGCGCCGTTCGCCCGTCAGATGCGCTCCTGACTCAAATTGTACCGATGACCGCCGCGGGCAGCGATGGCCGACGCCGAGCACTTATGATCTCCTGCCATGGTACTGGCAGTGGAGGAGGTCGCGTCTCTGCTCGAAGTCAGTTCCTGCAAACTCGCGCCGTGCGGATGGTCAACTCCGCCGGGAATCACGTACGCTTACGACCATGACTGGAGCAAGGTAAACAGCGGAAAGGACAGATCCAGCAGTGACGCGGCCAATCTTCGAGCAGACGCTCGCCAATGGGCTCAAAGTCATACTCCGCGAATCACATGAGGCCCCTATCGCCTCGTTCTGGATCTGGTACCGCGTCGGGAGTCGCAACGAGCTGCCGGGCCTGACCGGTGTTTCCCATTGGGTCGAGCACATGCAGTTCAAGGGCACGCCAACGTTCGGCAAGGGGGCGATCTTTCGCGAGGTGTCGAAGAATGGCGGTGTCCTCAACGCGCTGACGTCCAACGACTGGACGGCCTACTTTGAAACCCTCCCAGCCGAGCGCCTCGATCTCGCGCTTCGCATCGAGTCGGATCGCATGACCAATTCGATCTTCGATCCGGAGGAAACCGAGGCGGAGCGAACGGTCATCCTCTCTGAGCGGCAGGGAGCGGAAAACAGCCCGGCCTATCTCCTTTACGAGGAGGTCGTGGCTACCGCCTTTCATGCTCATCCCTATCAGCACCCGGTCATCGGCTTCGAAACCGACTTGCGAGCGATCACGCGAGATGACCTCTATGCCCACTACCGGCGCGCCTACCGCCCGAACAACGCGTTCATCGTTGCGGCCGGAGATTTTGACAGCCAAGAGCTATTCGCTCGTATCGAGCGCGCGTTCGGCAGTATCGAGCCAGGCCACGATATCCCCCATATCCGCGTGATTGAGCCGCCGCAGCGCGGTGAGCGTCGAGTCACGCTGCGGCGCCCCGCCCCGACGGCCTACCTCCGGATGGCCTTCCACACACCCGCCGGTCAGCATCCCGATACGCTGCCACTCCTGGTCGCCGACGCCCTCCTCTCTGGCGGGAAGGGCATGGGACTCGCGAGCGGCGGGCCGATGGGCAGGTCCTCTCGCCTCTATCGCTCGCTCGTGGCCTCCGGTCTCGCCCGAGCCGCCGCATCGGAGTTCGAGTTTTATGTCGATCCATACCTCTTTCTGATCGGCGTAACCGCGCTTCCGGGTATTGAGCCAGCGCGCATCGAAAGCGTCGTGGACCAAGAGCTCGCCAAACTCGCCCGAGAACCGGTTCCAGAAGAGGAGTTCGCCCGCGCGCTCAAGCAAGTCAAAGCGCAATACGTCTACTCCGCCGAAGGAGTGACGAATCAGGCCTTCTGGCTCGGCCAAATGGAGATGGTTGATACCTATCGCCGAGCCGACACGCTCGTCGAAGAGCTTGAACGCGTGACCCCGGCCGATATCCAGCGCGTCGCCGCCACCTACTTCGTCCCAACGAACCGCACCGTAGGCTGGCTTCTACCAGAAGGCAACGGTTCTGGCAGCGCCGACAATGATGCGGCTGGGCCGATTGCGCTCCGGCCTCGGTATTGGAGCATCCACGGCTTTGCTCAGCAGCCCGGGCCGGCGGCAGGGAGGTATGCCTTCAGCCGGGTCGAGCTTCCTGGAGGCATCGTCTTCCTGGGACAGGCTCATCCCGATGATCCGGTCGTTTCTGTTCGGTGGCGCGTCGAAGCCGGCGCAGCGCGTGATCCCGACCACCTTCCGGGTCTTGCCGCATTCACCGCCCGTATGCTTCCCCGCGGCACCGGGCGCCTCACATTCGAACAATTCAACGAAACGACCGATCGCCTCGGAGCGACCTTCGCGGTTGATCCCGGTCGCTCCTGGGTCGAGGTAGCCGTTCGCTGCCTTCGCGAAGACCTTTCAACGCTGCTCGATCTCCTTGCCGACACGCTTCGCGATCCCACCTTTCCTACCGACGAGATGGAAAAGGTTCGCGCCGAGCTGATCGCCGCGGTCCGCGAGCAAGACAACGACACGCGAGCAGTTGCCGACTGCAAGCTTCGACAGTTGCTCTATCCGGAGGGCCATCCATTCCGGCACCGCGTCATCGGTGAAGAGGCGTCGCTTGTGGCCATTTCCCGCGATGATCTCATCGGATTTCACCGCGCGTTTTACGGACCGAAGGTGTCAACCGTGGCGATTGTCGGCGGTGTTCCAGCGGCGGAAGCTGCGGCTCAGCTCATCGCTCAGCGTTTTGATGGCTGGATGTCGGACGCAGCGCCGGCACCCCCGGTACCCGTGCCTCCCCTCCCCACCGGTCAGCCCCGAGCAAGCGAGACGATCCCCGCAAAGAGCCAAACCGACCTGGCCATCGGCACGGTCACGATCGAGCGCCTTCACCCGGACTACTACGCGCTTGAGATGGCAAATCTCATTCTGGGAAGGCTCGGTCTGATGGGTAGGCTTGGGGCCAACGTCCGCGACCGGCAAGGCCTTGCCTACTATGCGTTCAGCGCCATTGAGACGGGACGCACGTCAAGCTTGTGGCTGGCACGAGCAGGCGTCGATCCACGCAATACCGAGCGAGCGCTCTCCGCAATCATTGAAGAAGTTGCCAGGCTGCGCGATGACGGCGTGACCGACGAGGAACTCGCCGACGGAAAAAGCTTCCTAACTGGATCAATGCCCATCGCGCTGGAAACGAACGACGGTCTGGCCACGACGTTGCTGAACATCGAGCACTATGGCCTTGGGCTTGATTATCTTGAGCGCTACCCGGAAATCATCCAGGCACTGACAAAGGACGACGTGCAGCGCGCGGCGTCGGATCATCTTGATCCGGGCCGGCTTGCGGTGGGAATTGCTGGTCCACCAGTAGCGTGAAATCGCCCTGGTCGCGATCAACGACGGCGCGCGGGCTGGCATCGGGTGCGCGCCGTCTAGTCCAGGAGAGATGGCCCGGCTACTCGGTGGCCGTATCGGCAAATGTGACGTTCGCAGCGTGCTCGATGGCGTAGCGCAGGTCCCACTCTGTCGTGAAGAGGATGACTGGCCGGCCATGCCGATCCTCGGCCCGCAACCGGCCGCGCCCATTCCCGACCTCCGCGATCGCACGCGGATCACCGGACACCCACCGTACTGCTGTGTAGGCGAGCGGCTCGCGCCGGGTGGTGACGCCGTACTCCGCTTCCAGGCGGTACTGAACGACGTCAAATTGCAGAGCGCCAACGGCCGCGAGAATGGGCTCCCGGCGCCCACTCGACACCGGGTAGAAGAGCTGGATTCCCCCTTCTTCCTCGATCTGCGCCAAGCCCTTAAGAAACTGCTTATACCGGTCGGACTGCGTGGCATGAATCGCGGCAAAATGCTCAGGCTGAAAGCGCGGCAGTGGCTCAAACTGCCCGAGATCACCCTCAGAAACGGTGTCGCCAATGGCAAAGACGCCAGGATTGATCACGCCGACCACATCACCAGCAACTGCTTCCTCGACGACTTCCCGATCCTGCCCAAAGAGCCGGAGCGGCGGCGACAGCCGGACCCTCCGGCGCAGCCGGGGATGCCACACCTCCATGTCTCGCCGGAACACGCCGGAACAGACACGCAGGAATGCGACGCGGTCCCGATGCCGCGGGTCCATATTTGCCTGAATCTTGAACACAAAACCGCTAAAACGCGGATCGTCCGGGGCGCACATGCCCGTGGTCGTCTTGCGTGGTTGTGGCCGCGGTGCATGCTCAACGAACGCGTCAAGAAAGAGTTGAACGCCGAAATTCGTCAAGGCGCTGCCGAATGCAACAGGCGTCATCTCACCAGCATCGATGGCTCCCTGATCGAACGGCGGGGACATGGCCTCGACGAGTGCAACCTCTTCGCGCAGGCGATGAGCCGCTGCCTCGCCAACAAGCGATTCGAGTGTCTCGTCATCGAGGGAAACCATCACGACCGGTGCTCGCGTCGCCCCGTGCTCCGTGCGCTCGAACAGGTGAACGGCGCGGCCACGCAGGTCGTACAACCCCCGGAAATCGACGCCATCTCCGATCGGCCAGTTGATCGGGCACGTCTGGAGACCAAGCACGCGCTCGATTTCATCCAGCAATTCCAATGGATGCCGGCCGGGACGGTCCAGCTTATTGATGAAGGTGAAGATTGGCGTCCGCCGGCGACGGCAGACTTCGAAGAGCTTGAGCGTCTGCGGCTCAATGCCTTTCGCGGCATCGAGCACCATTACGGCACTATCAACCGCCGTCAGCGTCCGAAAGGTATCTTCAGAGAAATCCTCATGGCCTGGCGTGTCGAGCAGGTTAATTTGGCAGCCACGATACGGGAACGAAAGGACAGTCGAGGTCACGGAAATGCCGCGCTCCCGTTCCAAGGCCATCCAGTCCGATGCCGTTTTGCGCTGGGCTTTCCGGGCAGTAACTGATCCCGCGAGGTTTACTGCACCACCATAGAGGAGCAACTTCTCTGTCAGCGTGGTTTTGCCCGCGTCAGGATGCGAAATAATGGCGAACGTGCGCCGGCGTAGCACCTCCTCAGCGATCGGCGCGGCCACCACGGGCCTGCTAACCGGCTCGGTGACCGTAACTTCCATAATGAGCAAATCTCCTCAAGTAAGCGCTAGTCCATGATGCGCACAACGAGAGCGGCCGAACAGGCCGCTCGGCCAAAGTATACACGGGCTAGCGACGTCCGGGCCGTTGACGATAGCTTGCCCCTCTCTCATGCCTCATCCTCACACGCTCGTGTCAGTCAACGGCTGATCGTTGTAAAATTCACAAACTGCTGGGCAGTCGCTAGCAGGCTGCACCCGCGTCGTGACGTGGCTAACTCGGGCAGGGCGTTCGGCGTCTTGGCGTTGGTGAGTGCCGAGCGCCCTGCCGGTGTGTCAATCAACGACGCGGCTGAGAACCCGGATTGGAAGGCCAGACGCTTGGGAGGCAGAGCAGAAAGCATGGAAGGGAGCAGTCCGGCCACAAGCCGGCCGACATTGGCAGTGCCCAAGGAGACGGCCGCGAACGAGCGCCGGGTTGCGCTGGTTCCGGATGTCGTCAAGCGTTTCACCAGCATGGGACTCTCGGTCCTTGTTCAGGCGGGAGCCGGCGCGGGCGCGTTCATCTCGGACGAGGCTTATGCGCAGTCCGGCGGGACCATCGTGCCCGATGCCGCGACGCTCTATCAGCGCGCCGACATCGTGGTGAAGGTGCAAAAGCCGACGCCAGAAGAGATCTCCCTGATGCGGCCGGGAACGACGCTGATCGCGTTTCTCCAGCCAATGGTCAACCTTGACCTCGTCCGGCAGCTGGTGCAACAGCGCATCACGGCCTTGAGTATGGACGCCATCCCCCGTACCACACGCGCGCAATACATGGACGCGCTGTCCTCGATGGCGACCATCGCCGGTTACAAAGCAGTGCTGCTCGCGGCAGATCATTTGCCGAAATTCTTTCCCCTCCTCACGACGGCAGCCGGTACAATCGCCCCGGCTCGCGTCCTCGTCATCGGCGCAGGCGTTGCCGGTCTTATGGCGATCGGCACTGCGCGCCGCCTCGGCGCAGTGGTCGAAGCCTACGACGCTCGCGCGGTGGTCAAAGAGCAGGTCGAAAGTCTCGGCGGGAAGTTCATCGAAATTGATATTGGGGTGGACCTTTCCGGACAGGGTGGATATGCCCGGGAAGCGACCGAAGAAATTCTACGCAAGCAGCAGGAGGGGCTGGCCGTCCGCGCCGCGAAATGCGATGTCGTCATCTCCACCGCCGCGGTTCCGGGTCGCCCCGCGCCACGCCTGATCCCAGCCGCTACCGTCGAGCAGATGGCGCCCGGATCCGTCATCGTTGACCTCGCCGCAGAAACGGGAGGCAATTGTGAGCTGACCGTTCCCGGCCAAATTGTCGACCGAAACGGGGTGACCATCATCGGGTTGCTCAATTTGCCGAGCACGATGCCCGTCCACGCTAGCCAAATGTACGCAAAGAACGTACAGAACTTGCTTGCGCTGATGATCGATAAGTCCGGCGCATTCACGATCAACATGGACGACGACATCATCGCAAACACGATCATCACGCGTGACGGGCAAGTGCTCCACCAGGGAACGTTGCAGCGGCTCAGCCCGGCGGCCGCACCGGCTGGGACTCCTGCGAATTAGCACTGTTACGGCAATGCAGTCGGCAACCGGGAAGGATGACGACCGGCCGGCGATCGGCGCGCCTGAGCCTGGCAAGGTGTGATGCCTCTCGGGAGCTAGTGGCGACAAGGAGCGGTTGATGGATCAAGACGTCCTGTTAGGGATTTACGTGTTTCTCCTCGCCATCTTCCTCGGCGTGGAGCTGATTGGGCGCGTGCCCTCCACGCTCCACACGCCGCTCATGTCGGGAACCAACGCCATTCACGGCATCGTGCTGCTCGGCGCGATGATCGTGTTGGGCCAGGCAGACGTCTGGTGGCTGCGGGTGATCGGCTTCTTGGCGGTCGTGTTGGGCGCTGCCAACGTCTTTGGCGGATTTGTCGTTACGGACCGGATGCTGGAAATGTTCAAGCAGCGCCGGCCGGCAGCTGAGGCGGGTCAGAAGCGATGATCGAAAATTGGCGCGACGCGATCGTCGATCTTAGCTACCTCGCAGCGGCTATCCTCTTTATTTTCGGCTTGAAATTTCTGTCTTCGCCAGCCCGGGCACGCCGTGGTAACCAGCTCGCGGCGATCGGCATGACCGTGGCAGTGGTAGCGACCTTCATCAGCCCGGAGCTCGAGATCACCAAGATCAATAGTGAAGGGCGCGTTGTCTCCGAACACAGCACCGCTAACCTCTTGCTCATCATCATCGGCATTGTCATAGGTGGCGCGGTCTCCACCGTGGCCGCCCGCCGTGTGAAGATGACGGCGATGCCACAGATGGTGGCGATCTTTAACGGGATGGGTGGCGGCACGGCCGCGCTGGTCTCCGTTGGGGAGTTCATGCACAAGGTTGGGATCGGGCGCGGTGAAATCACATCGATCGCGCTCGGCACCTTGATCGGCTCGATTTCCCTCACGGGTTCGATCATCGCCTTTGCCAAGCTGCAAGAGCTGATCTCCGGCCGTCCGATTACCTTCCCCAATCAGAAGCTGTATAACGCCATTCTCTTCGCTGGCATCCTCGTGCTCGGGGCGCTCGTCGTCATCCTCCAGGAGGGCACGACGGCAAAGCTCGCGCTCTGGGTCTTATTTGCGGCCGCGCTCGCGCTTGGTGCGCTTGTCGTGCTTCCGATCGGCGGCGCCGACATGCCCGTGGTCATCGCCATCCTCAACTCCCTGACCGGCCTCGCCGCCGCGCTCACCGGCTTGGTGCTGAGCAACCAGGCCCTTGTGATCGCTGGAGCGCTGGTCGGCGCGTCCGGTTCCTTCCTCACGCTTCTCATGGCACGCGCCATGAATCGCTCCGTGACGAATGTGCTATTCGGAGCGTTCGGAGGTGGGCCGGCGGCTGGCACCGCGACCGCAACCGCGGAGACGCGGCCGATCCGGGAAACTACGGTCGAGGATGCGGCGGTTGCGCTGGCCTACGCGCAGCGCGTCATCATCGTTCCCGGATATGGGCTGGCAGTGGCCCAGGCGCAGCATGCCGTCCGTGAGCTCGCTGATGCGCTCAAGGAGCGAGGCGTCGACGTCCGTTTTGCCATCCACCCGGTAGCAGGGCGCATGCCCGGACATATGAACGTGTTGCTGGCTGAGGCCAACGTCCCGTATGAGGACCTGTACGAGATGGAGCGCATCAACGACGACTTCGCGAACACCGATGTCACGCTGGTCATCGGCGCAAATGACGTCGTCAACCCAGCGGCGCGCAACGATCCCAGCAGCCCGATCTATGGCATGCCGATCCTGAACGTCGACCAGTCGAAGCAAGTGATTGTGCTGAAGCGAAGCATGCGCTCAGGGTTCGCAGGGATCGAGAACGAGCTGTTCTACGATCCCAAGACGGCTATGTTGTTTGGTGACGCGAAGGAAACGCTGACTGAACTCGTCGCGGCGGTGAAAGCCGCGTAATCGTTGCACAATCGAGGCCGGCGACCGCCCCTTGAATGGCGCCGGCCTCGCCATTTCTGAGGTAGTACGCAATCTGAAGGATGCGCCACGCGTCCCAATCATCGGAGAACCCCGTGGCCAAACGCCGCCAGCGGAGCACGACACGGCGACCACGTAGAGCGGCCAAGCCAGTATCGCTCGGCTCGTTGGTGCTGGCTGCGCTCGTCCTGCTCATCATCTATGCAGCCGGCAGGCTCGAAAACGAGCCGAGCGGACCCGGAACGTACCCGCCTGCTTCACCGGGCACTGGCACGGTTGGCGTCTTCGTGGAGCCAGACGACGGCAGGGCACCCATTCTTGATGAGATTCAGGCGGCAACACGCTCCATCCGGTTGCAGGTGTATCTCCTGAGCGACCAGGAGATCATCAATGCGCTCAAGCAAGCCGACCGGAGAGGCGTTGATGTGCGGGTAATGCTTGAGGACGCTCCGTACGGAGGCGCGGGAACCCAACCTGAGGTGTATGTCGATCTTCAACGCTCCGGGATCGAGGTACGCTGGGCAAATCCCGCCTACCGGTTCATGCACATCAAGACGTTCATCTTCGACGAGCGCGTCGCGATGATCATGAATCTGAACCTGACCCGGTCCGCGTTCACCCGCAACCGGGAATTCGGCGTCATCACCACCCGCCCCGGAGATGTGCAGCAAGCGCTGGCGATTTTCGAAGCTGACTGGGCGCGCGCGCCAGATCCGCCCGATGGCCCATTGGTCGTCAGCCCTTCAAGCAGCCGCACCGAGATCCAGAACTTGCTCAGGTCGGCAACGAGGTCGTTAGATATCTATGCAGAGGTTATTGCCGACCGTCAAATTGTCTCGCTCCTGAAGCAAGCAGAGCGACGCGGCGTGAGCGTCCGCATTCTCGTTCCTGGAGACGACGAGGAAGATGCCCGGTCGGTAGCGTTCGAGCTCATGGACGAAGGCGTGGACGTGAGGACGGTTCCCGGACTCTATCTTCACGCCAAGGTCATCATCGTCGATGGCCAGCGAGCGTTCATCGGGTCTCAGAACTTCACCGCAACATCCCTGGACCAAAATCGAGAGCTTGGCATTGTGCTTGATGACCCGGCGAACCTTCAGCGGATCAGATCTGTGTTCGAGGCAGACTTCCGCAAGGGAGTCCCCCCCTTCGCGTAGTGCGAAGAACGCTTCCCCACTGCATTGCGGGGCTTCCCAACTTGGGCCGGCGAATGCTACGATCATCACGAAAAAGGTGCAGCAACCCCCTTGACAAATTGGCAATGTACGTATAGAGTGGACGTACAGTCCCGAGGGGCCGGTGGCCCCGGGTCACCAGCCAGCGAGACCATGTGAGAGGGCGAAGCTGCGGGGCGATGCCCAGCATCAGGTGGCTCTCGCTGTCTTCTCCGAGGCGGCACGCGTTGCGGGGCGACGTGCTAGACCTCAGGGGAAACGGCTGGCGAGTCGGTGGCAAGGTTCGTCGGGACTGTTGTCTTTCCCGGCGCGTTCTCAGGATGGGTCTCTGGCGGCGGCCGGCCGAGTGACGCGCCCTGGCGGCAGCGGCTGATGGAGCGTCAAACCTCCATCACCATTGGCAAGATCATCGGACGGCGCCGCGTCTCGCGAAAGAGATACTGCGCGGTGATCTCTCGTAACTGCCGGCTTAGATACCCCCAATCCTCCGGCTGGTGCCCATTGATATAGCCGCCTAACTCTTCCCGAAGGTGGGCCTTGGTTGACTCCAAGAGGCCGGTGGCTTCCTTCGCATACACAAAGCCACGCGTCACGATCTCTGGCCCGGCCACGATCTGCCCGGTCTGCCGGTCCACACTCACTACGACCATCAGGATGCCCTCTTTGGCAAGGGCCCGCCGGTCCCGAATGACAACTTCTCCGACCGCGCCGACGGTCACCCCATCAACATAGACATAGCCGGCATCGACATGGCCAGTGACCGCGACTCGCTCAGGCGTAATCTCCACGACATCCCCGCATTCGGCAAAGGTGATACTCTCCGGCGGCATACCCCGCTCGACAGCGAGGTCAGCGTAAAGCGCCATATGGCGATGCTCACCGTGGAACGGGATCACCGCCCGGGGCTGAAGAAGCTCCAACATCTCGCCAAGCTCGTCGCGGCTGGCGTGGCCCGAGACATGCACGAGCGCGCGGGCACTGTAGATCACTTCCGCGCCAGCCCGAAAGAGTTGATTGATGATCCGGTGGACGGCAGTTTCGTTCCCTGGGATCGGTGTCGCCGAGATGATGACCGTGTCGCCGGCGCCAATCTGCACCTCACGGTGGTCGCCGTTGGCGATCCGCCCGAGCACCGCCATCGGCTCACCCTGGCTACCAGTGACGATGTAGGTCAGCCGCTCATCGGGCAACGCAATTGCCTCGCGGAAATCAATGAGCACGTGCTCTGGATCATTGAGATAGCCGAGCTCTAATGCTACGCGAATATTCTTTTCCAAGCTACGGCCAAGCGCTACCACTTTCCGCTCGTACATCGCGGAGACGTCGATAACCTGCTGGATCCTGGCGATCAGTGACGCGAACGTCGCAATGAAGATCCGGCCGGTCGCCTTGGCAAAAACCTCGTCGTACGTGAGCCCGATCACACTCTCCGAAGGCGTCCGCCCAGGGGATTCCACGTGCACACAATCGGAGATCAATAACCGAACACCTCGATCCCGGAAACGCGCCAGCGCGTTGAAATCCGTGCGGCGCCCGTCAATCGGGGTCGGATCGAGCTTGAAATCACCGGTGTGCACGATCAGCCCAGCCGGCGTGGTGATGGCAAAGCCAACCGCATCGGGGATACTGTGGCAAACGCGAAACGGCTCGATCTGAAACACTCCGGCCGAGATGAGCGGTTGAAGGTCGGGATCAAACTCAATGAGCTGTGCCCGTGACAGCAGCCCGGCCTCCTCAAGCTTCACGGATACCAAGCCCAGCGTCAGCCGTGTCCCGTAGATCGGGGCTGATAGGTCTGGAAGCAGATAGGGAAGCGCACCGATATGATCTTCGTGACCGTGGGTGAGGAAGATGCCGCGAATGCGATCCGCCCTGTCACGCAGATACGTGATGTCCGGAAGGATTAGATCAATGCCGGGTTGCTCTTCCTCAGGGAAACCAACGCCACAATCGACAACGATGATATCGTGACCGTATTCGAGCAGGAAAAGGTTCCGCCCGACCTCGGCAGCGCCGCCGAGAAAGATAAGCCGAACTGGGAGTGTCATGCCACTTTAGCCATCCAATCTTGCATCCTGAAGCACATGGCGCTAGGTCAGACGCAGAAGCGTGAACATTCTTCAGCCGGATAGCGGTAGCAGGGACCAGCGCCGCTGAGCCGGCTTAGAAGAGACTCATCTGCTGCGCCGGCTCTTCCTCTTGCTCAGCCTCGTCGCGATGGCGCGCCCGCTCTCGCTCCGCCTCGGCGAGAATTTTCGGCAGCTTGGCAAAATCCTCTTCGATGGCTGCCCGAAATGCCGATTGGTGCAACGCCGCGGCAGGGTGATACATCGGCACGATCAGCCGGCCCTCAACGCGCTTTGGCTGCCCGTGGATTCGCGAAATACGCTCGCCCGGGAACCACCGAGCCATCGAGAAGCGCCCAAGCGTTACGATCACTTCGGGGTCAATCGCTGCGATCTGCCGCTCAAGATACGGAGCACACGCCGCGATTTCATCCGGTAGGGGATCCCGGTTTCCCGGTGGCCTGCACTTGACTACGTTCGTGATGAATACTTCCTCGCGTTTCAAGCCAGCGAGCGCCAGCAATTCGTTGAGGAATTTCCCCGCCGCTCCGACGAATGGCCGGCCTTGCTGATCTTCGTGCCAGCCAGGCGCTTCTCCGATAAACATGATGCGCGCTCGCGGGTTCCCATCACCTGGCACCGCATGCGTGCGCGTCCGTGCAAGCTCGCATTTCGGACAAACCCTAATTTCTGCCGCGATCTGCTCGAGTGTCGCCTCGACTGTTGACTCAGCCACCTCGCACCCCGCTACCCTCGGAACGCGACCCCCAGATGCAGTATAACGGAGCCCTTGTCACACTCCCAAGCTGAACCGCCTAACGATAGGGCACTATGCAAAGGCGTCTTGGATGGTCGCTTCGCTCACAGGCACATTCACCATCGAGACAACCGCTTCGCCCGGGCGCTTGGGTGCATTGTCAACACCCTCCCCTTCGAGAAGCTCGTCAGCCTCCTCATCCACCGAGCGCACCTCACGCATCAGATCATCATTGGACAGCGCCAGAGCGCGCGAGGCTAGCCCTTCCCAGTCGGGAGGCTCTCCTTCAATCGGCAGAATCGCTGGATGTCCCCAATTCCGAAAGAGCCAGCGATTGAGGATGTTGGCCTCATCGACGGTGGTATGGTCAATTGGAGGCAATCCGATCCGCACGTACCGCTCCCAGCTTCGTGCCAGCCGGCCGGCGAGTGACCGGACCTCCTCAGCCCGCGCCACACGTGCCTGCGACCACAGCCGCCCACGGATAACCAGCAGAACCTCGATGGCGTCACGCTCCACCGATGGTAAGACGAGGATCAGATTGTGGCGCTCGCTGGCCGCTCGTTGCCTCCGTTGTGATGAGACAATGGCTTCCACCGATCGGATATCGTTCCGAATCCGGCGCGCCTGCTCAAAGTCCAAACGCTGGGCTGCCTGCTCCAAACTCTGCCAGAGTTGTTCCAGCAGCGCGGCATCATCGCCTTCCAGCACCCGAGCAACTTGCCGTACGACCGCCATGTAGCGATCGCGATCAGCACGCCCAACGCACGGACCTGGGCATTTGCCAAGGTCAAGGCGAAGACATGGCGACCCATAGCTCCTGGCGTCACGAAACGATCTGCGGCACGTGCGCAGCGGGAAGTGCTCGTTGATCAGGTCTACAGCGGCGCGCGCGGCTCCAGTGTTGCGAAACGGACCGAAATAACGCGCACCATCATCGTTCCAGGACTTCGCTAACGTGAGCCGCGGCCAGGGATTTGACATGTCGAGCCGAATGAACGGGTAGTGCTCGTAGGCGCGCATGACGGTGTTGTAGCGCGGCTGGTAGCGCTTGATAAGCTGCGACTCTAGCAGGAGCGCCTCAAGCTCTGATCCGGTGACTTCTACGTCAATTCGCTGCACCGATTCGATGAGACCATCCAGCTTGCGCGTGTATCCCAACGGCTGAGAAAAGTACGACGCCACGCGTTCTCGAAGATTCTTCGCCTTGCCAATGTATAAGATCCGATCCTGAGCATCCCGCATGAGATAGACGCCCGGACATCGCGGCACTGTCGCCAAGAGTGCGCGATCGAGCAACGCGCTCGCACGGCCAACTCCCTCCTTTGGCTGCCAGGCAACGGATCCGCTCAACGCCTTGAGCCGGTCGAGCGTCGTATGACCGGCCTGCCTGGCTAGCTCAGCCAGGCGCAGCGCTGCTTGGGCGGCAAGGATGGCATCGCCTGCGGCACGATGGATCTGACGTGGCGCAAGCCCTACCGCCGTGGCCACGCGGTCCAACGTCGGGCGCCGCACCAGCGGCAACAACCGCATTGCCAGCGCCATAACGTCAAGTCGCTCGTTGATCAGCGCGGGCCGGCCACAGCGCGCCATCTCGGCATTGAGGAAGCTGATGTCAAATCCAACATTATGTCCGACCACCAACGAGGTTCCAAGAAAGCGCTCGAAGTCCAGTGCGATGTCGGCGAAGCGCGGCGCGGCCGCCACCATCTCATCGGTGATGCCGGTCAGCTTCGTGATGTATCCCGGCACGCGCCGCTCCGGAAACACGAGGCTCTCGAAGCGCTCGACCTCCTTGCCACCGCGGAACCGAATTGCCGCGATCTCGATAATGCGCTGTTGCAAGGGCTTGAGACCGGTTGTCTCCACGTCGACGGCCACAAACTCGACGAGGCAATTCGAAGCCGCAGCTTGCTCATGCTCAAGGTGAGGTAGAGCCCAATAGCCGTCCCGGCGCAGCACGAGCGTGCCATCACGCTCCAGGATGTCCCGGAGGAGCGATTGCCACAGGGACGCTGGTGACCCTGCGCCGAACACATAGGCGATCAATTCCTCTTGCGAGACCGCGCCCCCGCGAGTCTGAACGAACTCGATGGCACGCCGTGTCAGGAATGCGTACCGGCTTCCGGAGTCAGCTTCCCTTGGTCTCTCCCCCACCTGTGGTTCCTGATGTCCGGTATTGGCGCGAGAAAGCATCATGGTCGCATCCCATTCTCGGCAGTACCGGCCGCCGGCAGGGTTCTAACACACATGTGCTAGACTCTAGCCGAAGCGTACGTTCACGATGCGGCTGACTGCAAGGGCGAAGCCACGGGAGCCAGGCATGGCCGAGATTGATATTCAACGACGTGTTGAGGAGCTTCGGCGAAAGATCGAGCGGTGGAACTACGAGTATTATGTTCTTGCTCAGCCGACCGTCTCGGATGCCGAATATGATGAGGCCATGCGCGAGCTCCGTGAGCTTGAGGCCGCTCACCCGGAGCTGGTGACTCCTGATTCCCCAACGCAGCGCGTCGGCGCCACGCCGGCCGAAGGCTTCGCGAAGGTTCGGCACCCCGTGCCAATGCTCTCGCTGAGCAATGTCTACAGCGAGGAGGAGCTTCGTGCCTGGGTGCAGCGGATCGTCCGGCTCATTGGCAACGTGCCGCTAACGTTCGTAACCGAGCCCAAGGTAGACGGCCTGGCCGTCGCCATCACCTACGTCAACGGCGTGTTCGATCACGGAGCCACGCGTGGCGATGGCTTTGTCGGGGAAGATGTCAGCGCGAATCTTCGAACCATCAAGACATTGCCATTGCGCCTTAATCTCCCCAAGAACAGCATCATGCCAGAAGTCATCGAGGTCCGTGGCGAGGTCTACATGCGCAAGGCCGATTTCGAGGCTCTGAATGAGCGCATCCTCTCCGAAGGTGGCGAGCCATTCATGAACCCACGCAATGCCGCGGCAGGCTCCCTGCGCCAGCTAGATCCGCGTGTGACGGCGTCGCGACCACTTCGCATCATTGCCTATGGGATCGGCTACATTCACGGCGCGCCGCAGCCGCCAACGCATTGGGACATCTTGATGCTGCTGCAAGAACTTGGCTTCCAAACTCCCCCTGACGCAGCGCGCGCCCACGGCGTCGACGAGGTCTGGCAGCATTGCCTGGCGTGGCAGAACCAGCGAGATCGTCTTGAATTCGAGATTGACGGCGTGGTGATCAAGATTGACGATGTGCGCTTGCAAGAGGAGCTTGGGTATGTCGGCCGCGAGCCACGGTGGGCGACTGCGTACAAATTCCCGGCGATTCAGAAGACGACGGTGGTCGAGGACATCATCGTCAATGTCGGCCGCACTGGCACGCTCAATCCGGTCGCAATCTTGCAGCCAGTGAACATCGGCGGGGTGATTGTCCGCCGGGCATCACTCTTTAACGAGGATGAGATCGCGCGAAAGGACATCCGCATTGGTGACACGGTCGTAGTCCAGCGCTCTGGCGATGTGATTCCGTACATTGTGAAGGTGATAAAGGAGAAGCGCACGGGCAACGAGCGCCCGTTTGTGATGCCGAGCACCTGCCCTGTCTGCGGCGCCCCAACGCACCGCGAGCCCGGCACGGCCATGCGGTACTGCACGAACGCCGCCTGTTCAGCGCAATTGAAGCGTCACCTGGAGCACTTCGTCTCCCGCAGCGCCATGGATATTGATGGCATGGGAGAGAAAATCATTGACCGCTTCGTCGAGCTCGGCTGGCTCCGTGACGTTGCAGATATCTATTACCTGGACTTCGACAAAATCGCGCAACTGGAAGGATTTGGCGAGAAAAGCGCGGCCAATCTCAAAGCGTCGATCGAGGCGAGCAAGAATCGCCCGCTGGCCCGGCTGATCCACGGCCTTGGCATCCGCCACGTCGGCGAGCGAACTGCAGCGCTCCTGGCCCAGCGCTTTGGATCGATCGACCGGCTCATGCAGGCATCGTTCGAAGATCTCAATGCCATCGAGGGTATTGGCGAGGTCGTGGCAAAGAGCATCTATGACTTCTTCCACGAGCCACGAAATCAGGTTATCATCGAAAAGCTTCGGAAAGCCGGCGTGCGCATGGAAGACGAGTTGCGTCCAGCCGGCGAGCAGGAGCTTCCACTAGCGGGCAAGACCTTCGTCATCACTGGCCGATTGGCGAGCATGACGCGACAGGAAGCGGAGGAGCTCTTGCGGAGAGCCGGGGCCAATGTATCCGATTCGGTGTCACGCAAGACGACGTACGTTGTGGTCGGTGAGAATCCAGGGAGTAAAGCTGAGCGCGCTCGCCAGCTCAACATCCCCATCATCGACGAGGCCACGCTCCTGGAGATGCTCAGAGGGGCGCCGGTCGCAGCTTCGTAGCCACGCCGGCGGCGACTTGACGATGGGCAATGCGGTCACGCAATTTGAGATCAGCGCCGGCATCTGCGCCGGCATTCCTGCGGAGGCGGGACAATGAGCGGATATTCCGTGCCAACCCGGGAGGACGATCCTATCCACACCGTCCGGACAATCGCTCGCCTCGCGCAGATGATTATCGAGTTGCGTGACGAGTACGTCAGACGTCCCCGAGAGGACATCCTCCAGCAAATCGAGCAGCGCCTTGACGACCTTATCGCGCAACGCGAAGAACTCCGACATCGCATCGCTAGCGCTGCCAGGCATCAGGATTCCTAACCGCCGTCACGACTTGGCGGCTCTTCCTGATGACGCGAACACGGTCAATGCGCCCTCTCAGGAGACGACACTGGTCGTGCCCGGCTTTACGAGCGGGATACCCGCACTGCAGAGAAGGCAAGCTTCTGGCTCCCAGCTTTGGATATCCAACGTCACCAGGGGCAGGAGCGGCGTGTCACCGAACGTAACCCGCCCGCCGCTTCGATCAACCAGCACGCTGACCGCCACGACAACGACAGGCTCCCGGCTCAGCGCGGAAAGCGTCTCCCGCACGGAACCACCCGTGGTGAGGATATCGTCGACCACCAGCACCCGTTGCCCCACTGAGAACCGAGTGCCCCGGCGGAATTCGCGTCCAGGCACGCCTTCCGCCTTCCGCTCCGCATAGGCGGCCGCGACACCCAACTGCCGGGCCACTTCGAAAGCCAGGAGGATGCCGCCCGTTGTCGGCCCCACCACGACGTCAATCCCCTTGTCCTGGAATTCTTCAACGATGTGGCGGCAAACCGCCTCGGTCTCACGCGGCTGCCGCAACAGATCGAATTTCTCGATGTACTGGTTGCTATGCCTGCCCGAAGCAAGGAGGAAATGCCCCTCCTTAAGCGCTCCTACCCGCCGTAATCGCTCCAGCACATCCGACGCTCGATCTGCAGCAATGCTCGCATCAGCCACCCTGGTACAGCCTCCCTCCCATCGCCAAGCACCGATCTGCTAAGCCACTGGCACTGGCTCTTCAGCCCGTATGATGCCACGGGGAGCTTCCACCGCGACCGCGGGGACAGGGGGCCGGCACAGAGCGGCGGAGAATTAGGCAGGCTTCCGAGAGAATCAGGCTCTAGGAATCACCGCAACGCTGGCGCGAAGTTTCCGTTGCGTGATGACCCCTAGCACGTGCGAACGCCTGGCTGCGCGCAGGGGTGGACCAAACCTGGCCCGGACTCGGGCGCACATCACTACAAGACATGCGCCCGATCAATCTCTGAGTGCCTGTATCATCGAGTCGCGCCCCGGCGCCCGGTCCGGCGCCGCGCGGCGAGCACGAGTGCGAAGACCCACCCCTCACCGGCCACCGGCCCAACGGCGCTCAGCGTCGATGATGTAGCCCCGGTACTGCTCGGCTTGCCGTGGCAGGAACCGCTGCCGGCGTCCGTGAAACCACCGGAGTTGACCGGAACAAATTTCCAGTCGTAGCCACCCGACTTCAGCGTCAGAAGCAGCACGCCGTACGTCGTATTGTCTCGAACCTCGGTGGTCGAAAGCGGTGAATTGAAATCGTAATGACTTCTGCCACCCGTCCCGACCACAAACTCCCGCATACCAAACGCAGGATCTCTCCGGTCGCTCGCGTCGATCGGTGCGAAACGCTCGTAGGTATGATCGTGACCCGTCAGCACCACGTCTGCGCCCGCGGCGTAGAGCATGTCCCACGCCCAATCGATGCCGGTGTAGCTGCCATGCATGGCGCCTGAGCTGTAGCGAGGCTGATGCCACATCGCCAGCGTGCACTGCGCGGGGTGAGCGGCGAGATCGGCAGACAGCCAGTCCTGCTCCGCCGTGCAGTTTCCGTTTCGCGAGCAATAGGAGTTCAGTGCGACGATGTGCCACGTGCCGAGATCGAAGCTGTACCAGTTCTCGTTCGGCACGCCCGCTTGTGCACCCCAATAGGAGGCGAAATCTCCTCCTCCGTAGAAATCATGGCTGCCGCCAGCCACCGGATACGTTATGGATTTGAAGCTGCCCCACGCCGGATGGTAGCCAGCGGCGATGGCGTCAGACGTTGCAAACTCATACTGCATGTCACCGAGCATAAACACCGCATTCGGATTGAGAGTCCGGATCAGGTCGCCGGTCAGCCGTTGCGCACAACTCGTCGTGCCGGAACTCGTGCAGGCGACGTCCCCAGCGGCAGCCACGCGTACCGCATCACCGCTCCCTGGTGTCGCTGTTGGTGTCGGTGCCGGTGTCCGCGTCGCAGTGGCGGTAGCGGTTGGCGTGCGTGTCGCAGTAGCCGTTGGCGTGGATGTTCGTGTCACAGTGGCTGTTGGGGTGGGGATGGCTGTTACTGTGAACGTAGCTGATGGGCTTGCGCCAGCAGTCGGAGACGGGAGCGCCGTCGGCGAAGCCGTTGCCGGCGGAGATGCTGGCTCTGATGTCGGCGTTGGGCCTGGTGTGCCACCTGCTCTGTACGTTATGACGAGTTCAGGAGGAATCGTCCCAGTGCGCGACCACATTTCGATGCCATCGTTCGACGTGGGAAGGAGCGCAAATGTGTAGGTTCCATCGGCTGCAATGAGCGACGTCACGTCAAAAGCGATCCACGAGTTCGCCGTGACTGGTCCAAGATCGTGGACAGTTGCACTTGTGAGCGCAGGCCGTTTGGACCACGTGATGCCCAATTCGCTCCAATCATTGCTTGCGGCGGCAACAACTGGACCGTCAGTGCTAACCGCCCAAGAACTTGTGGTGGTGTGGAAGCGCAACGTTGCGCTCTCCACAGTGCCGGTAGTCCCGGTCACCGCAAACCGGACGTAACTCTCCACTTGCGCGCCACGGTCACCATCCACCACTAGGGTCGTCTTGGCGCCGAAGTTGGCACCGGGATTATTTTCGGCAACGAACGCATCAGCCTCTGGTAGGACCGTCAGCACCGCGACTACGGGCGTCGCTGGCGGCGTAGCCGTTGGCACAGGCGTTTCGGTTGATGTCTCAGTTGGGGATGGCTCGGGTGTGTCAGTTGGCGCCGGCTCTGGCGTGTCAGTCGGAACTGGCGTTGCTGTCGGCTCAGGAGTATCCGTGGGCGCGGGCTGCGCTGTGCCGGTCGGCACCGAGGTAGGCGGTGCGATCGTTGGGGTTGCCTGTGGGGTTTGAGTGCCTAACAAATTGAGCGTC